>JAVBNW010000139.1:0-18049 GCA_031551255.1 Eubacteriales bacterium
CCGTCGTCCGGCCTCTCGAAAGCCTACCTTCTTGTAGCAGGCAATGCCCGCGCTATTGTCCGCGTGAACGGAGAGCATGATGTTGTGAAGATTCAATGTTTTGAATCCATACTCGAGGATTAGCCGGACGGCTTCAGCGCCGTACCCCTTGCCCCGCTGCTCCTCCTCGCCGATAAAGATGCCGATGAAGGCATTGCGGCTCAGGTGGTTGATATCGTGCAGGCTGATGTGCCCAATCAATTCGTCGCCGTCGAGCAGTACCATGGCGAAGCGATATCCTTTTAATTCTTCCAGGGTTTTTTTTGCGCTCGCCGGCGATACGAGATTATGATGCCCGCCATAGTTGTCGGCGACGGTTCTGTCGTTCATCCATTCAGCCCATTTGGTATAGATCTCTATGTCTTCGGCGTCGAACGGCGAAAGATATAAACGCTCGCCGACAATTTTACGAAAATAGCGCATGAGAAAAAACCTCCCGGTTTATTGAAAATATGGATATGGTGTAAATGCCTTTTGCCTTGATGCCAGGCCATTAACATCATTGTATCACAGCCTCCAATCGCCGCACAGCCCCTTTATCAAGGCGACTCGGAGGATGGCACGTTCATTTTTTCCTCCTGCATTTCCGGCGATATGCTAAATCTATAAATTTCGCCGTTTTTCCATAGCAAAACGGCGGGGGCGGGGGCGCCATCCTCGTATGATGGTGTGAGAGAAATAATAGAATGGCGCGCTGCTTTGCAAGGATACGACGCGGGGCAGAAGGGGGCATAGCGGCTGCCGTTCCAACGGATGATGACGATGAAATATGTCTCGCGCGGCGGTTTGGGCGCATGGCCTCCAACCCGTTGCTCTATTCCTGCTTTACGCAAACGGCGCGGTTCTTATCGCGGCATTACCAAAGGCCGGTGCTGTGCCTTTCAAGAATTATTGCGGAAATTTTGCATGGAGCTCGCGTGCGAATTTACACGCACTTAATGTCGAACCCGCAACATCGCCTTGCCTAAGCTTAACGGTTATGATACATTTCCCATACACAAAAGCGAAGCGACTCTCGACAGCGGAGGATGCGCCATGTTCACGTTATCGATGTTTTTATCCCTAATCGCCGGTATTTCGCTCTTCCTTTTTGGCATGAAGATGATGAGCGACGGCATGGAAAGGGCCGCGGGCGCGCGATTGCGCAAAATCTTGGAGATGCTTACCAAAAATCGCTTTATCGGCGTTTTGGTAGGCATTGGTTTTACTATGCTCATTCAGTCGTCCTCGGCGACGACGGTCATGGTCGTGTCTTTTGTGAACGCGGGCCTTCTGTCGTTGAGTCAGGCCACGGGCGTCATCCTCGGCGCAAACATCGGCACCACGATCACCGCGCAGCTCATCGCGTTTAATCTGACAAAAATCGCCCCGTTCTTCCTGCTGGTGGGCGTCATCATGGTGATGTTCATCAAAAAGGATTCCGTGCAGCGCATCGGCGCGGTGATTATGGGCTTTGGCGTGCTGTTCTTCGGCATGTTCGTTATGAGCGAGGCGCTCGAGCCGCTCAAAACAAACCCCGCCATCCAGAATCTGCTCATCGCATTCGACAACCCGCTCATGGCGATGCTCGTAGGTATCGCGGTTACGTGTCTTGTACACTCCTCCTCCGCGGCCGTGGGCATATTGCAGGTGCTCGCGCTACAGCTGAACGTACCGCTGGAAATGAGCGTATACATCGTGCTCGGCTGCAACATCGGCACCTGCGTCGATGCGCTGCTCGCAGGCCTTGCCGGCAACAAGAACGCCAAGCGCGCGGCTTTCATTCACCTGTTCTTCAATGTATTCGGCTCGGCGCTGATGTTCCTTCTGCTGCATCTTACGCCGCTGATCTCCTGGATCAAGGCTTTCTCCGGCATGATCGCACCCGAGGGGAACGCCGCGCTCGAAATCGCCAACGCGCATACGATGTTTAAGGTGATCGAAGTCGTCATCTTCTTTCCGCTGGCCCCCTACTTGGTCAAGTTCGTCCAGTTCATCATCCCCGGCGTGGATCGCGAAGCAGAGGAGATGCGACTTCAGTACCTTGGAGATACGGTTATGATGACGCCGCCCGCCGCGGTGCATTCCGCCGTGCTTGAGGCCGAGCGCATGGCGCGCTTGGCGGCGGACAACCTCGTGCTTTCCATGGAGGCCTTTGAAACCGGCGATTCCAACAAGATCGACTTGGTAAACAACCGCGAAAAGGCGATCAACTATCTAAACCACACCATTACCGATTATCTGGTAAAGATTAACCAGTTGGACATTTCCCCCGAGGACGCGGCGCTGATCGGCTCGCTGTTTCACGTCGTCAACGACGTTGAGCGCATCGGCGACCATGCCGAGAACATGGCGGAGTTCGCCGTGCAGCGCGTGGAGGGCAACCTGGTATTTTCCGAGCAGGCGCAGCGGGAAATCCATGAGATGGTGGAAAACGTATCGAGCCTGCTGAACAAGTCCATCGAGTTGATGAGCACGCAAGATGAGAGCAAGCTGCCGGAAGTCAGGGCCTTGGAGGAGGCGATCGACGAAATGGAGGAAGACTTCCAGCAGGCGCACGTGGACCGCCTCGCGCGCGGCGAATGCTCGGCGTTGACCGGCATGGTGTATGCCGACATCCTTTCCAACCTGGAGCGCGTCGCCGACCACGCGATGAACGTGGCCTTCCTGATGGCGGAAAAAAAGACGCATCGCCAAAAAACGCTCGCGTCGGCCATGGAAGATTAGCAGCCGCATAAACTTGTAAACTTAGGTCTTTACAAGCCGTCCAATCCGTGATAAGATTATTCTCGCTTTGCAGAATGTCGTCATTCTGCGGCGCATGGGGCATTAGCGCAGTTGGTAGCGCGTTTGAATGGCATTCAAAAGGTCAGGGGTTCGACTCCCCTATGCCCCACCAAAATGTGTGGAAGAAACGAATATCCACCCCGCAATCCCGCTCGCAGAGCGGGATTGCGGCATTTTTACGACCGTTTTCCAAACCCATCTCCGTAGGGGTAAAAACTGATTTTCAACTTCCTAATGAAACACAAACCCGACAGCGCCCAACTCGTTTGCTTTCTAAAAGGAAAAATGCTAATCTCATCTTGCAAGCATAGCGCAAATGTACATTTTGCGCACTCGCTGGGGCGTACCTCAGTCTCCAATGTCGCAAAAACCGCAAGCAAAATGAAGATCATAAATATTGGGGAGGGATTGGCATGATCGTAAATATCGCAGACCATGGCGGTTCAATCGTTTGGGAAGGTATTTATTATTTTGCCTTATCTGACTATCCTAACATATCTGATTGGGAACTAAGAACCCTAATTTTATTTTATGAATATGAAAAACAGCACGATAGAAAAACAGAAATCATTTGCGAAGATAAAAACATTCTACAGGCTGTAAATCATGCGCTTGCACATCCCGCACCATTTTTTATGATGCCAAAACCAAACTTAATCACTGTTCCCGCATGTATAAATTGTAGAAAGGGAGGCTGCTTAACAGAGTATCTTTGCCATACGACAGAAATAAGCAATGTTGAGTCAATCTTCAAATGTGGTAAGCTTTTGTCAGCAGTGAAGGCAAGAAACAAGACGGGAGAAGAACTTGCCGAAGAACCAAGGAATGGTGCAAAAGATACGCCGGACTATTTTGACTACATTATGTTTACATGGGGTAACTGCTTTGCCGGAGACAATCTCGTTATGGAACGAATGTTGAACAGAAGCCCCAATGAACACGACGTTAGCATCGGCCTTAAGCCTGGGGTGCGTTTCTATTTTAGATATGACGATATAGTGAAACATAAGGATTACACAAACGACGGCCATCACCCGGCAAAAATAAAGAACGAACTATCTTTATATGACTATTTGCATTGCTGTATAATTCCAGAGGCTAATAAATCAGCTTTTAAAAGTATAGTTCCCTCCAATCTTATAGATAGAGTCTTTTACATTGAGAATGATTGTAAAGACATTTGGGAATGGTCGGACAAAGTCTATGATTTTGTATGCGGGCAACAACGCGTCGAATGAGCAATATGTACATTTGAAACATACGCGTCGTTACCATCGATACATCCCCAATTGAAACCCTACGGGCAATTTGCCTGTAGGGTTTTTCTTTTCACCCATCCCGCATCCTTTCTCACATGAGGTTATCGGGATTGTACTCGGGCTCGGCCCGGATGCCCATAGTTGCGCGCTACGTTCGCATCGTAGAGGTCAGGGGTTCGAATCCCCTTTGCCCTACCGTTCGGCATCCCAGGGTCGGCCAATACCGCGGGTTTTTGTCCGCATTTGCGCGCGAGTCATAAAACGCCGCATTGCTTTTTTAGGCAATCGTAGAATTTCGCAAATACATCATAGATCAGCACGTAGATAATTGATCATACAAAATTTACACTTGTATTACACTCCGAGGGATGGGAGGCGCGCGCATGTCGATCGAACTTACCGCGGCTATCAAGCGAAACCGGTGGGAGCGGCTCGCCAGGGAAATCATCCGATGCCGGTATATGTACCTGCTGCTCCTGCCGGGCATTTTGTACTTCGTTATCTTTTGTTATGGCCCTATGTACGGCATCCAGCTCGCGTGGAAGAAGTTCATGGCCAACCAGGGCGTGGCGGGCAGCGAATGGATCGGTTGGGAAAACTTCCGCTATATCTTTGCCGAAAAGGAATTCTGGAACGCCTTTCGCAACACGCTGATCATCGCCGGCATGCAGATCGCCATCGTGTTTCCGTTTCCCATCATTATCGCCATCCTGTTTAACGAAATTCGCCAGGCAAAGACGAAGCGCGTGATGCAGATCGTCATGACATTTCCGCACTTCCTCTCCTGGGTAATCCTATCCTCGATCATCTACAACCTGCTGGGCGACAGCGGCGTGGTCAACAACATAATCGTCGCGATGGGCGGGCAGAAGAGCTCCTTGCTCTACAGCAAGCCGCTATTTCGGTGGCTGCTGATCCTAACGCTGCTATGGAAGGAATCCGGCTGGAGCGCCATCTTATACATGGCCACGATCACCTCCATCGACCAGGCGCTGTACGAGGCCGCCAAGATCGACGGGGCCAACCGCTGGCATAGGATCATCTACATCACGCTGCCCGGCATTTCCACCATCGTAACCGCCATGTTCATCCTGCGCATCGGCTCGATTATGAACGCCGGGTACATGCAGGTGCTGACGATGTACAACGCCGCCGTGTACGAGGTGGGCGACATATTGGATACGTACGTGTACCGCATTACCTTCCAGAAGATGCCGGATTACGGCGTCTCGACGGCGGTGGGCATGTTCAAGGGCGTCGTCAACGCGCTTTTGATGCTCACGGCGGAGTACGTATCGCGCCGGACCACCGGCGAAGGGCTGTTTTAGCGAAGGAGGGCATGAAGGTGAGCGACAATGCGATGAAGCGGGTCGGAGGGCTCAACCGCGTCAATATGGTGGATATCCTGATCCTATGCTTCGTCGGTTTTTTCTGCCTGATGATCATCTATCCATTCTACAATTCCATCCTGGTATCGATCACGCCGCAAAAGGTATACATCCGCGAGCCGTTTATGTTATACCCCAAGGCGCTGTCGTGGGATTCGTACCGGTTTGTGTTTGAAAACAAGATTATCTGGACCGGCATGGCCACGACCGCGCAGGTTACCGTGATCGGCACGCTGTATAACCTGACGTTAACCGTCACCATGGCCTATGCCTTCATCCACAAATTTCCCGGCAAGCGGTTCTTTCTGGGCCTGATCCTCTTCACCATGTACTTCAGCGGCGGCCTGGTACCTACCTATATGCTGATCAACGACCTTAAGCTCATGAACAGCATCTTCGCGATGATCCTGCCCACAGGCATCAACATTACCTACCTGATGGTGATGCAAAAATACCTGCGCAGCATCCCGGAGGAGATGGAGGAATCTGCCCGCATCGACGGCGCGAACGATCTTACGATCATGCTGCGCATCATCCTGCCGCTGGCCCTGCCCATGGTGGTGACGTTCATCATCTACTACGGCGTGGATCGCTGGAACGAATGGTACAATGGCATGCTCTACATCAAATCTGCCCGCAAGATGCCGCTGCAATTGGTTCTGCGCAACATCGTCGCCAACGCGCAGACGCTTAGGGCGTCCGAATCCATGGTCGAGGCCGGCATCGTGCCCTTTTCAGACGGCATCAAGATGGCGACCGTGGTTGTAACGATGTTTCCGGTGATGCTGCTGTACCCCTTTATGCAAAAGCACTTTGTATCCGGATTGACCACCGGCGCTGTGAAAGGGTAGCATCCCTTGCATAGATCGGCCTTATAACACACAACACGAGGGAGGATTGGCAATGAAACGCTCGACTCTTCGGATTCTCGCCCTGCTGATGATGCTTGTCATGGTGCTCGCCGCCTGCACATCCGGCAAGGAGGCGGGCGATACGTCCGCGCAAACCAAGGCGCCCGCCGTACAGAAGTCCGCCGACAGCACAGCCAAGGAGGAGGCCCAGGCGCCGGATAAGGTCTTCGACAAGCACGTGACCATCACGGTCAATAACCGCAATGCGGAGGTATTGGGCGCTGATGCGCTGTGGGATTTCTTTTCCGAGAAATTCAACACGACTATCGAGCCCATCCCGATGTCTTTCAACGAGCGGCACGAGAAGGCCCGTATCTGGGTCTCCTCCGGCGACATGCCCGACCTTCTGTGGATGGACTTGGACGAGAAGATGTTCGCAGAATACGCCAACTGGGTGCGCCAGGGCATGTTTCGCGCATACCCGTCCATCGAAGACCTCCGCAGCGATTACCCGAACCTGGCGGCCAACTACGACCTGCCCAACAATCAAAACGACGAGCTGATGACCATCGACGGCAAACAGTACGCCCACCCCGGCTACCGCGGCGCGCTGGATAAGCCGTATATGTCCGGCATGGGCTGGACGTACCGCGCGGACTGGGCGGAAAAGCTTGACATGCGCAAGGATGGAGATATCTACACGTGGGAAGAGTGGATCGACCTGGTCCGCGCCTTCATCGACAAGGACCCGGGTGGCAACGGCACCGGCAAGACCATCGGCATGGGTACCGAAATCTTCTACTTCCCCCATGCGTTCGGCGTATATCAAACCTCGGCCGAATATGGATTTGGCGCGTTCAGCCCCAAGGATGGCAAGTACGTCTGGACCGCGGCCCGGCCCGAAACCCTTGACGGTTTAAAAGAGGTCAAGCGCCTGTGGGATGCGGGCATCATCTGGCAGGATAACCCGCTCGGGCTTGCGCCTACGGATCAATACACCGCCGGCCTGATGGGCGTGATCTTCAATTTCCCGGGCATCGGCGGCCTTCAGAATATGCGCAACGCGCTTAAGGAGAACTTCCCCGACATCGACGCCAGGCTTGCAACGACGGCGGCGAACGTGATCGGCCCCGAGGGAACGCTGTGGCTTAAGCAATCCCAAAACTATTGGGGCGGTGTCGTGATGAGTAAAAACATCAGCGACGACCAAATGAACCGCTGGCTGGCGATGCTGGATTGGCTGCTGACGGAGGAAGGCTATCTCTTCCGCAAGTACGGGCTGCCCGATGTTGATTATGTCAAGGCCGCCGACGGCACCGTTACGTGTCTGTGGCCGGAAGACCCGGCCAACCCGGGCCTTCAGATGGATCCCTACCCCAAAAACGTGCGCGACTTTTATATGTACTCTACCAGCGATATCGACGAATCCATCCTACGCTCGCCCAACTATTCGCAGGCGGCGATCGACGATTGGCTGGGCAAGATGGACTTCCTCTATACCAACGGCTTCGTACGCACATTCGACTTTAAATCCTCCTACCTGAGCGCCCCACATAAGGATCAGAGCGGCAACTTCATCACCGAGGTTACCGACAAGATGGTGGAATTGATCACCACCGCCACGGCCGACGAACTGCCCGGCTTGTGGACCGCGTGGATCGAATCGATGAACCCGAAGGTACAGCCGGTTCTTGACGAACTCAACAGCATGATCGACGACATTCCCGTGGAAAAGCCCCCTCGCACCGTAGAGGAGACGTTGGGCATCACGAACTGGAAATAAGGTATAAGGCTCCCGTGCGGAATGATGCGAACGCCCTTCGGCCTCGCTCCATTCCGCACAGGCCTATTAGACCCGGTGCGAAACTCAAGGCAAGGCCCTATTGTAATCAGCGGCCTGTTCTTTTACAATGAACATACTAGGCGCGCATCCCTATGGAATATAGGAGAGCGAGCCGGACATATACGGAGGGGGAACACCATGGATCGCAAATTTCAGATCGCCGTCGTATACAACGCGCAAAGGGACGAAGCACTGGCTAATATGGCGATGCAGATGGGCGTGACGTCCGTTGTAGGCGGCGGCGGGAGCGGCGGCAACCCGATGGACCGCCAATCCGCCAACTATGTAATGCCCTGGGATTATCAGGCCATGGCTAAGAAGAAAAAGGACGTAACCGACCGCGGCATGACGCTGGACGTCATCGAAGGTATTGGTTTCCTGGAGAAGGCCAAGTTGGGGCTGCCCGGGCGCGACGAGGAAATCGACACCTTCTGCCGGTTCATCGAAAACATGGGGAAACTGAACATCCCCGTGGTGTGCTATAACTGGATGCCCGTATTCGGCTGGTTCCGCACCAATGTGCGCGAGGATGCCAGAGGCGGCGCGGTGGCGACGGGCTTTCATATCGACGATGTGAAGGATTGGCCGGACGTGCACTCGTTCGGCAAGCTGACCAAGCAGCAGCTATGGGATAATTTAGAATACTTCCTGAAAAAAGTGGTACCGGTCGCCGAGAAAAACCGCGTAAAGCTGGCCGTGCACCCCGACGACCCGCCGGTGGACTGCATCGCGGGGATCGAGCGCATCTTAATCACCGCCGACGCGATGTTCGATGCTACGCAAATCGTCAAGAGCGACTTTAACGGCATCACGCTGTGCCAGGGGTGCTTCTCGTCCATGAACGAGGACGTTCCCGCCCAGATCCGCCGCTTCGTAAAAGCGGGCAAGCTGTTCTTCTCGCACTTTCGCGATGTGCGCGGAGATCGCAATAACTTTGTCGAGGTGTTCCACGACGAGGGGCAGACCGATATGTATGAGGCCATGAAGGCCTACTACGACGCCGGCTTTGAGGGCGTAATGCGCCCGGACCACGTGCCCACGATGTATGGCGAAGAAAACAGCAACCCGGGCTACAGCATCCTGGGCAATCTGTTCGCGATCGGCTACATGAAGGGCCTGATGGAAGCGATCGAAAAACAGGGCTAACGGCTTCCTCGCCCGGCCGATCGCCCGATGCGTTGGGCGATGCGCAAGTCCTTGGATCGCCTTTGCGGTTCAAGGACTTGCGCGCCTTTTGCGAGGCGGCAATATGGCGGCGGGAGTGGGAAACATGGCGCCTCGTCGTCGCGAGCTACATATCGCTCGCTTTCGCACTGCGGTGCAAAAGCTCGTTCATTCCGCCGCTCCTCCTCTTCCTCAAAACCGCTGTGGCGATTTTGAGGAGTAACAAAAACGACGAGGCAAGATACGGGGGCGCGCGTTCCTCGTTCTTCTCAATCCCAAAGAAACCTCAGTTTCTTTGGGAAGAGGAGGGGTGCAGTGCGCCCCGACGAGCTGTGGCGATTTTGAGGAGTAACAAGAACGGCGAGGCAAGATACGGGGGCGCGCGTTCCTCGTTCTTCTCAATCCCAAAGAAATCTCAGTTTCTTTGGGGAGAGGAGGGGCCACGGAGCGCCTGAACCCCTGCCATGCCGCAGCTCGGCAGGGGTTCAGAGCGCAGTGCGCCCCGACGAGTTGACATTTTCCTTTATGCGCGCTTATACTGACATCGGGCAATCCGTCAAAGGGGGAGACGCCATCCGTCGCGCCGGGCACAGCAAGATCATCTGTGCGGGCGCGCATTTGGAAACATCGGAATGAAATGCGAAAAACAAGCAGGCAAGGGTATCTTGTTTGCTGTACGCATTGGGTTCCGATTCCTCCGCTCTCACCGCTTCGATAGGGCTGTGGAATTATCCACGGCCCTTTCTTTTGGGATTGCCCGCCCTTCCAAATACGCTTGAAACGAAAGGATTGCGATCATGGATATACGAGAAGCCATTTTGACCAGGCGTTCTGTTCGGAAGTTTCAGGATAGGCCCGTCGCCTCCTGCGTGATCGACGAGATGCTCGAGGCCGCAAGACGTGCGCCTACGCCCGGTAACGGCCAGGGAAACGTATTTGGCGTGGTTACCGATCCGGCGGTGCGCCTGGAGCTTGCGCGCGCTGCCGGAAACCAGCTGTGGATCGCGCAGGCGCCGGTTGTATTCGCGGGCTGCGCCCGCATCGATTGGGATATCGCACGGCTGCCCGAAGACGACTTCGGCCTCGCGGTTAACAGGCTGCGCTTCGGCAAAACCTTTATCGATGCTATGTGCGCGCTTGAGGATCGACGGACATGTACCACGCTATTCGCCAACGGTGGGCCGAGCATCGCAATGGAACACATTTTTCTTACCGCCGTTTCGCACGGCATGAGCGCTTGCTTTATCGGTTATCTGGATATCGAGCGCGCCGACGCCGTTTTAAACCTCCCCAGCGACCTGACGTGCCTTTTCCTTATGCCGGTGGGCTATGCGGCCGAAGAACCCAGGCCCAAAGAGCTCAAATCGCTAAAAGACATCGCCTTTTACGACCGCTGGCAAGCATAGCGAAAACGAGCAAAGGACGCCACATGGGCATCCTTTGCTCGCAATAAACTTGTTAACGGGCTTTAGCGGCTAAGGGCCGTCTGCTCGGTATCGGCATCGAAGAAGTGAATCTGGTTGGCATCAAAGGCAACCTTGATGGTATCGCCGGTGCGGGCCACGGAACGCGGGTCGACGCGCGCGGTGACGGTCTCTTCCTTGCCGTCGATGCGAAGGTAGAGGTACGTCTCCGAGCCCATCAACTCGACGACTTCGACGTAGGCTTCGACGATGACATCGGGCGCGCTCTGCAGGAATACTTCTTCATCGTGAATGTCTTCGGGGCGGACGCCCATCTTGACCTTCTTGCCGATGTAGGAAGTGTCCTTCAGCTTCTTGATCTTGCCCTCGGGGATCTTCACCTTGCTGTTGCCAAAGATCGCGAACACGTCGGAGCCTTCCTTGACGAGCTCCACTTCGAAGAAGTTCATCTGCGGGCTGCCGATAAAGCCGGCGACGAACAGATTATCGGGATAGTCGTACAGGTTTTGCGGGGTGTCGACCTGCTGGATGAACCCGTCTTTCATAACCACGATGCGCGAGCCCATGGTCATAGCCTCGGTCTGGTCGTGGGTAACGTAGATGAACGTGGTTTGCAGCTTCTGGTGAAGCTTGGTGATCTCAGTGCGCATCTGCACGCGCAGCTTGGCGTCAAGGTTGGAGAGCGGTTCGTCCATCAGGAAGACCTTCGGCTCGCGAACGATGGCGCGGCCCAGAGCGACGCGCTGGCGCTGTCCGCCCGAAAGAGCCTTCGGCTTGCGGTTGAGCAAATGCTCGATATCCAGGATGCGGGCCGCTTCCTTCACGCGCTGGTCGATCTCGGCCTTGGGAACCTTGCGCAGCTTCAGGCCGAAGGCCATGTTGTCGTACACCGTCATATGCGGATACAGCGCGTAGTTCTGGAACACCATCGCGATATCGCGATCTTTGGGCGCTACGTCGTTGACCAGTTTATCGCCGATGTAGAGCTGCCCGTCGCTGATCTCTTCAAGACCCGCGACCATGCGCAGCGTGGTGGACTTTCCGCAGCCGGACGGGCCGACGAGCACGATAAACTCTTTATCTTCGATTTCGAGGGTAAACTCGCTGACCGCATTGACGCCACCCGCGAACACCTTGGTAATCTTCTGCAACGATACACTGGCCACGTTCATTCCTCCTTATATTTGCGACAAAAGTATACTAGCAATAGTATAGACCAACCGCGGCCGCGCGGCTATCGGCAACCTGTACAAAAAGCCGGTTGCTTTTTTGAGCATGTTGACCAGGCCGTGCGATGCCGCCCTCAAAATGCCATCCTTCAAAAGAAGGGGTCGCGTTCACGCTTGCTTAGGCATCGCCCTCGCCGCTTTGCCCGTAGTATGCTTTGGGGCCATGCTTGCGCAAAAAATGCTTATCGAGCAAAGCGCGCGAAATGGCGGGCTTTTGCGGGGCCAGCCACTGCGTATACAGCGCCATGCGGGCCACTTCCTCCAGCACGGATGCGTTGTAGACCGCCTGATTCGCATCCTTTCCCCATGCAAAAGGCCCGTGCCCCGCCACCAGCACGCCGGGCACCTGCATAGGATCAAGGGAGCTGAAACGCTCCACGATCACCGCGCCGGTGTTGGCCTCATATTCGCTTTCGATTTCATGTTTATGCATCTCGCGGGTGACGGGAACGGGGCCGTAGAAAGAATCCGCATGCGTAGTCCCCAGGCAGGGAATCCCTCTCCCGGCCTGCGCCCACGATGTGGCGTGGGTGGAATGCGTGTGCACGACGCCGCCCACCGATGCAAACGCATGGTAGAGCGCAAGATGTGTATCCAAATCGCTGGAGGGATTGAGCTTCCCTTCTATAATATGCCCCTGCATGTCCACAACCACGATGTGCTCCTTCTGCATCGCCTCGTAGTCCACCCCTGAGGGTTTGATGGCGATTTCCCCCGCCGCGCGGTCGATCTGACTGACATTGCCCCACGTATGCAATACCAGACCCATTTTCGGCAACGCGAGATTGGCCTCCAGCACGCGCTGCTTAAGTTCTGCTCTGCCCATAAGCTGCCCCTCCTTTTCTTCATTATATCACACGCTCAGGGGAACGCTGGAGATTTTCAGTAAAAACAGAAATACCTTCTTGCATTATTATTCATTATACTGTATAATTTCCCGTATCGCAATCGAGGAGGGACTGCCATGACGCGCATCGGCATTGTGGGGGCGACCGGCTACGCAGGGCTGGAACTTTTGCGGCTGCTCAGCGGCCACCCAGGCGTTGAGCTTACCCATCTGGTCAGCCAGAGCTACGAGGGGCAACGCATAGAAGACGTTTATCCCTCCCTGCGGGGCTGCGTTTCCATGCAGCTTGACGCGGTGGACTACCCCGCTTTGGCCGCCGCGTGCGATATTGTCTTCACCGCGCTGCCGCACGGCGCCGCGGCGGATGCGATTACCCAACTCATCGCGGGCGGCACGAAGGTAGTCGACCTATCCGCCGATTTTCGCTATCAAGACCCTAACGTCTATGCGCAATGGTACAAACAGGCGCATAAAAACCCGGAGCTTCTTAAAGAAGCCGTGTACGGGCTGACTGAGATTCATCGCGAAGCCATCAAGAAGAGCCGGCTGGTCGGCAACCCCGGGTGCTATACCACTTGTGCGATCCTCGCGCTTGCGCCGCTGCTTGGGCAAGGCATCGTAAACCCCGATAACCTGATCGTCGACGCAAAGTCCGGCGTATCGGGCGCGGGCGCGAAGCCTTCCTCCACCGTGCACTTTTGCGAGGTGGGCGAGAGCCTGAAGGCGTATTCCGTCGCCACGCACCGGCACACCTCGGAAATAGAGCAAGAACTTTCCCTCGCGGCCGGGCGCAATATCGTGCTTTCGTTCACGCCGCACCTTCTGCCGATCAAGCGCGGCATCCTCTCCACCATCTACGCGAACCTCGCTCCCGGCAAAACCGCCGGGGACGCGATGGCCGCCTATCAAAGCGCCTATGCGGACGAGCCGTTCGTTACGGTATATAAGCAGGGCGACCTGCCCGAAATTAAGCACATAAACGGCTCGAACCGCTGCGCGATCGGCTTTACGCTCGATGAACGGCTGAACCGTCTGGTGATCGTAAGCTGCCTTGATAACCTGATCAAGGGCGCGGCGGGGCAGGCGATACAAAACATGAACCTGCTGCTGGGGCTCGACGAGACCATGGGCCTTGAGGCTGCGGCATGGTATCTATAACAAAAACAGGCAAAAGGAGCGAGCAGTGTGGATCAGACGATCTTAATCGATAAAGCGAACATCCTCGTGGAGGCCCTGCCGTATATTCAAAGGCTCAGCGGCAAGACGGTCGTCATCAAGTACGGCGGCAACGCTATGGTGGACGACGGTCTGACGCACAAAATTTTGCAGGATATCACGCTGCTTAAGTACGTGGGCGTCAACCCCATTGTAGTGCACGGCGGCGGCCCCGAAATCAACGCTACGCTCAAGGCGCTGAACATCACATCCAGCTTTCACAACGGCCTGCGCATCACCACCCCCGAGGTGATGGAGGTCGTACAGATGGTGCTGGCAGGCAAAATCAACAAGGACATCGTCTCCCAGCTCAACGCCATAGGCGGCAAGGCGATCGGCTTGTGCGGCAAGGACGCGAACCTGATCCGGGTGAAAAAGCGAGTGGGCGCCGACGGCGTGGATCTGGGGCTTGTAGGCGACGTTATCGGTGTGAACACAGGCCTTCTACAACTGCTCGCGCAGGATGAGTACATCCCGGTCATCGCTCCGGTGGGCGTAGGACCAGACGGCGAGAGCTACAACATCAACGCCGACACGGTCGCGGGCGAAATCGCCGCGGCGCTGGAGGCCGAAAAACTGATGTTCCTAACGGACATCGACGGCATCCGAACCGATCCTGCGGATCCGGATACGTTGATTACTACTGTCACCCTTAAGCAAATCGAGGAACTGATCGAACAGGGCGTGATCTCCGGCGGCATGATCCCCAAGGTGCAGGGCTGCATCAAGGGCATCGAGCGGGGCGTGCACCGAACGCACATCCTCGACGGTACGATTCCGCACCCGCTGTTGCTGGAAATCTTCACCGACGAGGGCATCGGCACCATGGTCTACCGCGACGAGGAGGCAAAAAAATGAACATGCAGCAATTGATCGATACCGACGCCAAGTACTTCATGAATACATTCGGCGCGCGCACGCCCGTTGCGTTTGTAAAGGGCGAAGGCGCGACGCTCACCGATATGAACGGCAAGCAGTATTACGATTTCTTTGCGGGCATCGCGGTGTGCGCGCTGGGCTACCACCATCCGGCGCTTACCGAGGCGCTGATTCGGCAAGTGCAGTCGGGCGTATTGCACACGTCCAACATCTTCTACATCGAGCCGCAGACAAAGCTCGTAAAGCTGCTCATCGACAACACGCCGTTTGACAGGGCGTTCATCACCAATTCCGGCACCGAGGCGGTGGAGGGCGCGCTGAAGCTTGCGCGCAAGTATTTTTACGAAAAGGGCGAGGATCGGCCGCAGGTCATCTCGGCGCTGGGCTCTTTCCATGGCCGCACGCTGGCCGCGGTGGCCGCGACCGGCCAAAGCAAGTACCAGGCGCCGTATAAGCCCTTGCTCTCCCCCTCGATTGTAAACATTTCCTACAACGACATCGCCGCGCTCAAAAAGGCCGCCTCTGCCAAGACCTGCGCCGTGCTGCTGGAGTGCATTCAGGGCGAGGGCGGCATCATCCCCGCGCACCAGGAGTATCTTAAGCAAGTGCGCGCGCTGTGCGACGAGCTTGGCATCTTGCTGATCATCGACGAAATCCAAACCGGCATGTGCCGCACCGGAAAGCTTTTGTGCTTTGAACACTACGGCATCGTACCGGATATCGTCACCCTGGCCAAGGGGCTGGGGGGAGGCGTACCCATTGGCGCGATCCTGGCGAAGCAGTACGTCTCCGATGCTTTCCACCCCGGCGATCACGGCACGACATTCGGCGGCAATCCGCTGGCGTGCGCGGCGGCCTACGCGGTGGTGGATACGATGCTCAAGGACGATGTCTGCGGCAAGGCCTCGGATGTGGGCGCATACCTGATCGGCAAACTTAACGAGCTTGCCGCGGCGAAGACGTGCATCAAAGAAGTGCGCGGCGTCGGCCTGCTGGTAGGGATCGAACTTGTTAAAAGCGCATCCCCGCGCGACGTACAGTTGGCGCTGCTTCAAAAGGGCTTCGTGGTGGGCACGGCGGGCAACAACACGCTCAGGCTTGTTCCCCCGCTGATCATCGGAAAAGACGCCGTCGATCTGCTGATCGCCGCCCTGGCGGATGTGCTGCCGTAAGCAGTTTCCTTGGGCAGGCAAAACAGGTTTCATGAAGGAGGCCGCTATGGATCTTTACAATTACGTGCCGCAAAAGCCGTTTTCGCAAAAACATCTTCTATGCCTTCAAGATTATACGCCCGATGAAATCCTCCAGGTGCTCTCCCTCGCGCTAAAGCTCAAAAAGCTGCGTAAAGACGGCGCCCAGTATACTCCGCTCGCGGGCAAGAGCATGGCCATGATCTTCACCAAGCCCTCGCTGCGCACTCGCGTCACCTTTGAGGTGGGCTGCGCGGAGCTGGGCGGGCACCCCTTCGTGCTCACCAAGGACGAAATCGGCCTGGGCGAGCGCGAAAGCGTGGAGGACGTCGCGCGCGTGCTTTCGCGGGTATGCGACGGCATCATGATCCGTACATTTTTGCAGGCGCACCCGGCGGGGCTCGCTAAGCACGGCTCCATCCCCGTCATCAACGGGCTGACGGACGAATACCACCCGTGCCAGGCGCTTGCGGACCTTATGACGCTATACGAGCAATCCGGGGCGCTCAAGGGCAAAAAGCTCGCGTTTGTGGGCGACGGCAACAACGTGGCAGCGTCGCTTCTGATCATCTGCACAAAGCTCGGCGTGGACATCGCCATCGGCTGCCCCGAGGGCTACGATCCGCCGACCCACGTGCTTACATGGTGCGCCGAAAACGCGAAGGAATCCGACGCGAAGTACGAAATCGCGCGCGACCCGGCGCTGGCGGTGAAGGACGCGGATGCCGTGTACACCGACGTTTGGGCATCAATGGGCCAGGAAGCGCAGGCCGAGCAAAAGGCGAAGTTGTTTAAGCCCTATCAGGTCAACGAGGCCCTGATGACCGCCGCCAAATCCAGTGCGATCTTCCTGCACTGCCTGCCCGCGCACCGCGGCGAGGAGGTAACCGGCGCGGTGATGGAGGCCCCGTACTCCCGCGTGTTTGACGAGGCCGAAAACCGCCTGCACGCGCAAAAAGCCGTGATGGCGCTGCTGATGGGATCGGGGGTTATGCCATGAATGTAAACGTGCAAATCCGCGTTGCGTTTCCGGAGGATGCCGAGGCGATCCACAAGATCACCCAGGAGGCGTTCGAAAAATATCAGCACGATTTGGGTATGGACGGCCCCGTGGCCGCGCTGAAGGAAACCCGCGAGGATATCCTGCGCGATATGGCGCAAAAGATGGTGTTGATAGGGCTGGTGAACGGCGAACCGGTGGGCTCGATTCGCTTTGAAGTGTTTGGAGATCTGGCGTACATCTCCCGCTTCGGCGTGCGGCCGACGGTGCAAAAAACCGGAATCGGCGGCATGCTGATCAGCAAGGTGGAGGAACTATGCCGCGAAATGAGCATCAAGGCGATCGCGCTGCATACGTCCTCGCGCATGTACGGGCTGATCCGCTTCTACTATGGGCACGGCTACTTCATTCACTCCACCGCAACGGATCGCGGTTACATACGGGCGCTGCTCATTCATGAGCTGGAGGGGCCGGGCAGTTACGAGCTTGAGCCCGTTATGGAAAAATAGCCCGACATTGCAGTGAGAATGCATGGAAAGCTCTGCTCTTCATGCATTCTTTTGTTATAAAAACATATACACGGGAATGATCGCCAACGAGCTCTTAATCGACATGAAATGAGCGCAGGAAATATACCTCTTAGACGGACAGGCTTGTGTCCCTTAGGAAGATAAAAACCCTTTCTTATAACATTCTGTACTTTTTGGGCGGAACTTAAACCCTGTTTTTGATTGACTCATCGCCAAAGTACCGCTATAATTAGCTTACACTTCAGCAAAGTTGTGGCAGGTCATTTAGCAACAGTAGGTGGCCACATCTTTCCGTGTCGGCGCGCCGGGGCGGAAGGCTATCGCGTATGCCGCGATGTGGCAAAAGCCACATAAAACATCCCCGCGAATGACGGCTGCCGCTTGTACCCATCATTCGATTCCAGCCATCGACCGCTGCTTGGAGG
>JAVBNW010000042.1:0-17742 GCA_031551255.1 Eubacteriales bacterium
CGGCAATGCCTGCGGGCATTGCCCTTTTTTTTTGCAGGTTCTCCCATCCCGGCACGTTCGTTGAAAATGGCGGTCACCCTATGGTATACTGTGAATACTGTATACGCTGGTTTCCGGCGGATAGGGCACAACAAATACGACATCGCTTTCCATGCCCAAGGCGCACAGAGCGGTGTTCACCGTCGTATGCCGGATGCAAGCCATCCGGCGTCGCTGTTGCGACGCGGCGAATCGGTAAAAATACCCACCAACCGCCAGAGGAGGGTCTTCATGGCCAAATCGTTATTTTTGCGCGCTCCGCTCGCCCGCCAGCCGTTCGCCCCACTGCCGCTCGGGGCAATCAGGCCCTCGGGCTGGCTGCTCGATCAGCTAAGGGTGCAAGCGCGAGGGCTGAGCGGGCACCTTAACGAACTATGGCCCGACGACGTGGGCAAAAACTGCGCGTGGCTCGGCGGGGAGGGCGACGGCTGGGAACGCGCGCCCTATTACCTGGACGGCCTCATCCCGCTCGCGCGCCTGTTGGGCAGCAAGAGGTTGATCGCGTTGGCGGATCGATATGTCGAAGCCATGTTGGCGAGCCAGCGGCCGGACGGCTCCTTTGGGCCCGCGGACGACGACTGGTGGCCGCGCATGGTGGCATGCAAGGCGCTGCTTGCGCAATATGATGCGACGGGCGATAAGCGCATCGTGCTCTTTTTGCTTCGCTATATGGCCTATCAATACAAAATGCTGGATGAAAAGCCACTGCGCGAGTGGGCCGTCCCTCGCGCAGGCGAGGGCGCCCTGTGCGCGCTTTCCCTCCATGCGCTGACAGGCAAGCCGTTTTTGCTGAAGCTAGCGCGCAAGCTGCTTGCGCAGGGGCTCGATTGGACGGGCTTTTTTCACACTTTCCCCTATGGCAGAGATCTTAAAAAAGTGATGCCCTGGAAAGAAATTGTAGGCATGCGCAAAAATCCCGAAACGCCTGAAGCCGCGGCCTACGCCTTTGCATGCGATCATCAGACGCACGTCGTCAACCTGGCGATGGCGCTAAAATATCCGTCGCTCGCGCATGCACTCGACGGGGGGCTCAAGGACGGGCAAGCTTCCGCCCTGGGCTACGAGCGACTGATGAAGGCCCACGGCGTCGCCAACGGCATGTTCACGGGCGACGAGCATCTCTCGGGCAACTCGCCCTCGCAGGGCACGGAAACTTGCGCGATCGTCGAGGCGATGTACTCGTTCGAAACGCTGCTGAGCCTTAGCGGCGCGCCGGAATGGGGAGACAGGCTCGAAAAGCTGGCGTTCGGCGCGTTGCCCGCCGCATTTACCGCCGATATGTGGGGGCATCAATACGATCAACAGGTAAACCAAATTCTGATCTCACGCGCGCGAAGAGATTGGTACAACAATGGAGACGACGCAAATCTGTTTGGGTTTGAGCCTCACTATGGCTGTTGTACCGCCAACTACCATCAAGGCTGGCCGAAATTCGCCGCCACGCTATGGATGGAAACCGAAAAGGGCGGCCTTGCCGCGCAGAGCTACGCGCCGTGCTCTGTGCGCTGGCGCGTGCAGGGAAAGCCTGTAGTTTTCGATGTTTCGGGCGGCTATCCGTTCTTTGGCGATGTGTGCATTAAAGTCAAGCAGGCAGATGCGGAATTCCCCGTCGAGCTGCGCATCCCTGCGTGGGCGCAAGGCGTGCATTGCCTCGTGGGCGGCGAGACGATGGGCGAACCGAAAGCCGGAACCTACCTTACTTTGAACAGGCATTGGAAGGCGGGCGATACGATTGAACTGCGCCTACCCATGCAGCCCCGCATTACGCACTGGAGCCACCAAAGCGCCGCGGTAGAGCGCGGCCCGGTGCTATACGCTTTGAAGGTGGCAGAAAATTGGACGCGGGACGCGGAGCGCGAAGGCTGCCCCGAGTGCCCTAACTGGGCTGTGGATCCGGCATCCGCCTGGCAATATGCACTGATGCCGGACAGCGCCATAGAGCCCGCCGAGGCGGGCGTGGCTGTGCCGTTCGGCCACGGCGCTCCGCCTACCCTGCGCGCCCGCGCGGTACATTTGCCGGGCTGGAAGCTGAAAAACAACAGCGCGGCGCCGCCGCCCGTGCTCCCCAAGGTGGACCCCGCAGATACCGTAGAGATAGAGCTCGTGCCGTATGGCGGCACAGCCATGCGCATCGCACAGTTCCCGGTGGGGCGGTTTGGGCCGTAGAAAACGAGGGAGGCATGGCGCAGAAATGTCCTTTCCATGTCTACTTGCGATAAAATCTTGGATCGGGATCGAACATGTTCATCGCGTTATGCAAAATAAAGTGGTCTTTTGCCTGCGCCTGCTAGGGCGTGTCCCTAAAACGGAATTTGCCGGCAGCTACGTTGAACGGAGAGCGACATGGCAGGCCGGAAAAAGAGCTGCACTGATGGTAGATAATGGTTTAGGAGCACGCCTCTGTTAAAATTGCGCAGGCGCAGCGTATTTATGTAAGGTGTTATGCATGCAAATACACCGGATGCAAAGCGCATCTTTCAATTCCTTGCTATAGTTGCGTCAGGCGGTGAGGTTATGGATTGGCAGAAGTGCATGAACCAAGCTCTTGAATATATCGAGAGCAATCTACCCAATACAATCGATTACTCGACGGCAGCGCGGTTTACGAGTTGCTCCGAGTGGGAGTTCCGGCGGCTGTTTTCTTTCATTGCGCAAATTCCGTTGTCCGAATATGTTCGCTTGAGGCGGCTGACGATGGCGGCGGCGGATATTCGAAACGGCGATAAGCTCATCGATGTCGCCCTGCGTTACCGGTATGAGTCTCAGGCCGCTTTTTCCAGGGCTTTTCGGCAATTGCACGGGGTGACGCCATCCGCGGCCCGGGATAAAAGCGCAACGCTCAAGCCATACCCGCGCCTAACCTTCAAACTAATTTTGATGGAGGGAATCGGTATGGACAAAAACCCCAATGTAAGAACAAACATCATCGGCTCCGGCGAAGTCGGCTACGCCATCTCGGTCGATATGGACAGGAACGCCATTTATAAGACAAACAGCGCCTTTTGGGATGCTAAGGGAAACGATTTCTTAGGGGCCATCTCGCTTCCGTTATACGGCGCCTTTGTCTCGGAAGAAAAATGTCGGCTCTTTGGCGATGTATCGGGAAAAAAGATGTTGGAGATAGGTTGCGGAAACGGCCAATCCTTGCAATATCTTTGGGAGCACAACGCATCTGAGCTGTGGGCAATGGATATATCGGAGAGGCAAATTGAAAAGGCGAAAAAGTATGTGGCGGCATGTGGCATTTCGGCAAATCTGATCTGCTCCCCCATGGAGGAAGAATGCGGAATCCCTGTAAATTATTTCGACTTTGTCTATTCGATCTATGCCATAGGTTGGACGGCCGACCTCGAAGGCACTTTTCGCCGGATCGCTTCTTACCTAAAAAAAGACGGCACATTCATATTTAGTTGGTCGCACCCCATACACAAATGTGTTGCCGCAGAAAACGACATGCTGACCTTTAAAAAGTGCTATTTCGACGAATCTTGGTATTCGGTATCCCTCGACGAAGGGGTATTGACTTTATCGGACCGCAAATTATCGACCTACGTAAATGCGTTGGCAAAAGCGGGATTTGTACTCGAGCAAATGGTCGAGGAATCCGACGAGGAGATTCTGCAAGCGCAAGGCAATAACAGCGATTTTGCAAAAAAAGCGGAGATGCTTCCGGTAACCTTTGTCGTCAAAGCGAGAAAGCTATAGCACTACTTCCGCATCATAAATAAAAAATGATCAGGCGCCTTGCAAGGCGCCGCCATAACTCTTCCAAGCTGATTATGCCGCGATATGCAACCCCGCGTTATACAGCGCGCGGTCCATCGCGGCATTTGCTCTATGGCTTCGAAGTTTCGCCCCAGGGCGCGTCTCTACTTCTTTTTATCGATGAACATGCTGTCGACGGGCGCCTGCGCGTTCATGTATGCGTTGACGCCCTGGCGCGTCTGGCGCGCGGTGCGCATCGCAACGCCGCTGCTCGAAAGCTTTTGCTCTACCGCGGCGATTATCTGCTTATCGCGGGATGCGATTTCCACAAGAACCGCGCGCATCGCATCGCGCACGGCGGGCGGCAGCCCTTCCGGGCCGCCCAGCATCTGAACTTTTTGATCGATGGCGTCGATGCCCGCCATCACCTCCCCGCGCGATGCAACCAGGGCGTCAAGCGCCTCGAGCGCCTCTTCTTCTTCGCTCTGGGCGGCGGTTAACTGTTCTTTCGAAAGCGCATTTAACTTCTCCAGAGCGCTAAGCTTCTCCTTTGCGAGCATCTCAAGCTGTGCGTTTGCCATTACTCTCTCTCCTTCTATACGCATAGTACTACAACTTCAAAACAATCCGATGCACAACCAGTAGAATCTGCCTTGTCCCATAAAACATTCTCGCACGTCTTTGGATAGTTTTACAGGCCGGGCACTCCGGGGTAGAACGAAGCCGCCCCTGCGCCGAGGCGGCCCTAAAACCGTTTGAAACCCGTCAATCTTCCAGCGTCAGGCTGGTGGCGCGCGTTTCGCGAGATACCTGCACCCAGGTTCCATGCAATTCCTGCATGATCTCCACAAGAGGCCTCAAGTCGTCCGCGCTGCGCGAGGTGATCACGTTGTAAATCGTATCCTCGACAAAGTCGTAAATCCGGGCCAATTCGTGCGAAATATCGTACTGTCGGTCGAGACTGCGCGAAAGCTCCTGCACGATGGCCTGCGCCTTAAGAAGCGCCGTATTGGCGATTTCGGCGTTGTTGTCGCCCAGCGATAGGATGGCGAGCTTCAGCTGACGGATGCATCCATCGTACAACATCACGATCAATTCCGCGGGGCTGGCCGTCATCACGCCTTGCTGGCGGTATTGCTCATAAGGATTGGTGGTTAAGACCAAACAAACACCTCCTGTGTAGTCGGGGGCTTCCCTTTATGCGTCTCGGGCCGCCTAGCCTATCTGATTGCCGATCCACGACGACTGGGAGTTTAAGTTGGACATAGTCTTCTCCAGCGCGGAGAATTTTGCCCAAAGACGATCCTCTTCCTTGTACATCGCCTTGATCATATCGTTGTAGCGCACCTTGGCGCGTTCGATGGCCTGATCGTTGTAATACTGGGTGACGTATTCGTTGTTCTTGGTATAGTTATCGATGAGCGTGTTGATGCGGGTTACGAGGCCCATGTTGTCGACATTGCCGCCGTCGTCTTTGGCGGTAAACATCGCAAACACTTGATCCGGGTTGGTGCTCAGCGCCTGCCTAAGCTTCACCTCGTCCAGTTCCATCTTGCCCATCTGCGCCGCGGCGTACCACCCCTCGGTAGAGGAAGCGCCGCCCAGGCCAATGCTCGACATCGTCAGGGAAGTTCCGGGCACCTTCGTGTAGAAGCTCATGCGCAAGTCGAGCATCAGTTGTTGAAGCTGCGAATCGTTGCGCATCATGCCGGTCTTAGCCAGCGACTCCCACTGCTCGATCTGCTTTTCGGTCATCTCGCTTTTTTCGTCGTCCGTAAGGGGCCAGTACGACCGGTTCACCTTTTCGGTCAGGATGCCGTTGAGCTTTTCGATCATGCCGTTGTAGGCGTCGACGTATTTTTTGATCATCTCCACGCTGGAATCGATGTCGCGCGAGATCGTGAAGGTGACGTTTTTACCGGTATCGAGCATATCCTCGTTGAAGGTTTTTTTGAGGTTATACGTGATGCCGTCGATCTTAAATTCGTTGCTGCTGCGCTCGATCTCGACGCCGTTGATCGAAAGAATCGCGTTTTGGCCGATCATGTTGTAGCTGTCGTTGGTAGTCTTAAGGCCCAGCGCGCGCAAGAAGCCGTTGTTGTTGAAGTATAGATTGCTCTCGGCGCCGGTATTGCGGCTTTCGAGCTTGAATTGATCGGTCAACTGCGAATAGCTCAGCTTGACGTTTTCACAGCTGGAGTTAATCGTGCTGATCACCGATTCGAGCGTCGCTTCCGCGGCGACGGTAAAGTTTTTCCCGTCGAGCTCGAACTGGATGACGAGGCCGCCGTTCTTGGCTGCAAAGTCAAACCCCACGCCCGTGGCGGCCAGAAGCTGCTGGTTCACCTCGAGCATGCTGCTGGAAAGCTTGATCCCTTCTCCGCGCGCGCCGGTAAGACGGCCGTCGGTGGTGACGCTCGCCGCGGTAGCCAGCTGCTGCACGTAATCGATCGTATAAGAGCCGGTCTTCGCGTTCGGATCCGTAAGAACCGACGCGTAGGCCACGTCGTTTTCGTTGAACATCTTCACCGAATACTTGCGGTAGTTGTATTCGGAGAGCATGTTCTGATCCTGTTTCAGCACCGAGGAATACTCGTCCTTCAGCTTGCGCAGCTCGTTGTTGAGGTCTTTATATGCCTGCTGCTTCCACTCCAGCTGCGTCTGCGTGCGAAACTGCTTGTTAACCTTGGTCCGTGTCGCCGTCATCATCGATGTGATGATGGAATCGGTGTCCAGCCCGGAATTCAAGCCGGATATGCGCAGGATGTTGCGGTTTAAGCTGTTCAGTGACATAAGAGCCCCTCCTGACGTCGTCCCTATAGAACGCGCGCATCCTTGCGCGCGGGAATGCTCACTATTATTATCGGCTCAACGGCGCGCATCTTTAGCTCAATCGAACTTTTCGGCGATATCTTTCCAGCATGTTTACAGCTTACCCTTGGCGTACCTTGGGTCGAGCAACGGCTTTCCATCCCGGTCCAACAGCGCCGTCAGCCCCGCTCCATACCCTTCGAACACGTATAGGTACTGCACACCCGTTTGCGTATCGGTAATCACCTTCGCTCCGGAAGAAATGCCCGGCAGTTTCTCTTTCTCCACGATGAAGCGCTTGTCTAAATTCATGCTCCAACCATCCCTTTCAACGGCCCGTATGGGCCTTTGTTATACCGCATAATTATACGTCTAAAACTTCCTCCCAAAACGCGCGCGCGGCATGCAAGATCGCTTTGGGGCTGCGGACGGTGCGCACATCCCAATGCGCGGGCAGCAATTCCGAAACATCCTCCCTGGCAAACCTCTCGTCGATCAAAAGCACCACGCCCCTATCGCCCAAAGTGCGGATAACCCTCCCCGCCGCCTGTACCACGCGAGAAAGGCCCGGATACACGTACGCGCAGGCAAAGCCGTCCTCGCCATCTTCGTTAAAACGCGCCCTGAGCGCCTCGCGCTCGGGCCCGATTTGCGGCAGCCCTATGCCCACCACCGCGCACCCGGAAAGCCGCGCGCCGGGCAGATCGACCCCCTCGCCAAACAGGCCGCCCATCACCGCAAACGCGATGAGCACGCCTTGTGGGTTCTCGGAAAACTCGGCAAGAAACGCGCCGCGCTCCCCCTCGCCCATGCCGGGTTGCTGCACTAGCGAGCGCGCCCCGGATACGTGCTGCATGACGAGCGGCATCACGCCGCGCAGGTAGGCGTAGGAGGGAAAAAATACGAGGTAGTTTCCGTCCGTCTTCGCGCCGCACAGTGCGGCAATGGCCTGTGCAACCGCCGGCGCGCTCTGCTCGCGGGCCTTATAGCGCGTAGCCAGCGGACAGCTGAGCACGAGCAGGTTTTCGCGCGGGAAGGGCGAGGGTAGGCGCTGCTCCTCAGCCTCCTCCCCCGCGCCCAGCACGTTGCGGTAATGGGAAAGCGGCGTGAGCGTAGCGGAAAAAAACACCGCGGCGCGCACTTTGCCAAGCGTCTTAGCGAGCAAGGGCGCCGGCTTTACGCACAATAGCGTCGTAATATACTGCCCGGCGAGCGCGGCGTATAAGCCATGCTCCTCGCGCATCAAATCCGCGGCATAGGAAAACGCAAAGGCCGCAAAAAAGACATCGAGTAACGCGCCGGCATAGGGCGCGTCCTCCTCCAGCGCGTCCCGCGCGGCGTTCAGTAGGCGATCGACGGCCTCGGCAAGCGCGGCGGGGTGCTCCCACGCGTCGCCCTGGCTTTCCGCAAGTTCTTTTTGCGCGCGGATAGCCGTCGAAAGCGACGTGTATAGCTGCGCCTTGCGCGAAACGCGCCCAACTTCGCGGCGCAGCTTTTCCAAGTCCCGCCGGTCGATCGCGGCAGAGTACATGCTTTGCGCGCGGTCGGGCAGGTTGTGCGCCTCGTCAATCAGCAGCGCGGCGTCGCTCTTGTCCATAAAATAGCGCCGAAGGTATACAAACGGATCGAACGCGTAGTTGTAGTCGCCGATCACCACGTCGCAATCCAGCGATAGGTCCAGCGCGCACTCAAACGGACAAAGCTCATGCCGCTCGCACAGCGCCGCCAGGTATTGTGCCGTATACTCATCCCCGCTGGAAAGGGCCTCGCGCCTTGCGTCGCCGAAGCGATCGTAATGCCCCTTGGCGCGCGGGCAGCTGCCCGGTATGCACGCGGCCCCCGGATGCGCGCAAACTTTCTCCCTGGCGATCAGCGCGATAGAGCGCGCGCGCAAACCCTTTTCGCGCAAGAGCACGAGCCCCTCCTGCGCCGCCCGTTGCACCGTCCCCCGAGCGGTGAGGTAAAAGATCTTGCCCACATGCCCTTCGCCCATGGCCTTGAGCGCAGAAAACAGCATCGCGGCGGTCTTGCCGATGCCGGTGGGCGCCTCGCATAGAAGCCGCCCGCCGTTTTTGCACGCGCGGTATGCCTTCGCAGCCATAGCGCGTTGGCCGCGCCGGAAGCTTTCGAAGGGGAAGGGCAGGTCTATAATGGATTGGTCTCGCTGCCTGCGCCACTCGTCCTGCGCCTCGAGTTCGGCAATATAAACGGCCGCCAGCGCGTAAAACCGGCCCTCGAGCTCGCCTCGCGCAAGCGTCCTTGCCATGCGGTGGCGCGCGGAACCGTCCGGCCGGGTGTAGGTAAGCCTAACCTCGATGTTATCCACGCCATGGCGCTCGCATAGCATATAGGCATAGCATTCCGCCTGCGCCCAGTGCACGGGGTGCTCATCCTCGCCGATGGAAAGGGGATCCCGCCTGGTGGTCTTGATCTCCTCTACCGCAACGGGAACCCCGTCCGCCATCCATACGACGTCCGCGCGGCCGTGCACGGTAAGAAGGGTAAGGCGGTTCTCCACTTGCGAGGAAAGTGACACCTCGCTCAACGCCTTGGCGCCATACTCGCTTTGCAAAAGCTTATGGCCGCGCACGCCCTCGAGCATGCGCTCCGCCGAGCCTGCGCGCACGATATCCCCGCCCAGTAGCACGCTTTCGGCCAAGGCCCTCACCGATACCCTATGGCCCGCCTTCTCCATCGCGCTATTGGCCGTTCAACACCGCATCGGCCAGCAAGAGGCCCAGCGCGGTTTTCGAATCGGGAATCTCGCCGCGCCTTGAGCGGGTGGCCATTTCGGAAAAGTCTTCCCACAAAACATCGAGAAACTCACCCTCGTCGGGTGCGCGGTCGCCCTGGGAAAGCCCGGTGGCCAAGTATATGGAAATCACCTCGTTGGAAAAGCCGGGGGTGGAGAGCATGTCGGTCAGCAGCGTCATGGAACGGGCCGTAAGCCCGGTTTCCTCGCGCAGCTCGCGCCGGGCGCAAAAGAGCGGGTCCTCGTCCGGGCTATCCTTCTTGCCCGCGGGAATCTCCAGCAGCACTTTGCCCGGAGCAACCCGGAATTGCCTAACCATCGCCACGCGGTTTTGATCGTCCACCGCCACCACGGCCGCGGCCCCGTTGTGCCTAACCACCTCTCGGGTGGAGCTTGCGCCGCCCGGAAGCTCCACCGTAAGGAGCCTTACGTCGATGATCCTGCCGCCGTAGAGCTGCTTATCTGCGACGACTTTCTCAGAAAGATGCGTATCGTTCAAGCCCTCACCTCGCAACGCCCTTGGCATAGTGGTTAATCAGACAGCCGTCCAGCAAAATTTCCCGCTCGGCATCGCCCAGCGCGGGCAGCATAAGCGTAAAGGCGATCTTGTTGGACGCATCGCCGCCGCGCCACAGCTGCGCGGGGTACTCTTCTTCCTTGGCCAGCAGCTTTTTGCGCACATCCGGGATGTAGACTTTATCGCCCGGCGCAAACGCCAGCGCGTCGAGCTGCGACGCGTCTTTGAGCTGGAAGGGCAGCATGCCCCAGTTGATGAGGTTGGAGCGGTAGCGCTTTGTAGCGTACTCCACCGCGATGTTCGCAACCCCGCCCAGCACCCTTTGGCAGGATGCCGCCTGCTCCCTGGCCGAGCCGTCGCCCGGCTTTCTCGCAAACACCACCGAACCTAAACCCACCCTGGATTCCCCGGCCTCGCGGCGCGCGGTTTCCTCGGCGAGAATGGCCTTCGCGCGGCCCACATACGCCGGGTCCTTGCGCGAAAGCGCGAATTCGGCAAGCCTTAGCGGGTTGGAGCGGTACGAGGATGTCTCGCCCGAGGGAATGAGCTCGTCGGTCGTGGTCACCGGGTCGTAGATCGCGCAGGCGACGGTGAGCAAAAGATCTTCGGGCAGCGGAATCATCGCGGGCCAGTCGGCAATGTTTGGGCCAAACTTGAGCGCTGCGTCCTTTTGCGGCTTGCCCCAGCCGTTGTATACCCTGGATGCGTAGACTTCCGTGTCGAACTTATACGCATATTCCTTCGCGGGCGGCAGATCGATCTCATCCGCCGCGGTGAGAATCCCGCCGTTTGCGACGGTGGCGGCGATGGAGCGCGCGTCCATCAGCGCCACGCACGCAAACTGCCCGTCCGAAGGCTTGGCCCCCTCGCGGCTGGGGAAGTTGCGCGTGGCGTGGCGGATGGAAAGCCCGCCGTTAAACGGCACGTCCCCCGCGCCGAAGCACGGCCCGCAAAACGCTGAGCGCAGCGTGGCGCCCGCGCGCATCAGATCCGCCGCGGCGCCGCATTCGAGCAGCGCCAGGTACTGCGGCTGGGATGCCGGGTAGATGGAAAGAGCCAGCTCGCCGTCGCCCACCGTATGCCCGCTGAGGATATCGGCGGCGATGCACAGGTTTTCAAACGTGCCGCCCGAGCACCCGGCGATCACCGCCTGATCCACCATCATGCGGCCGTTTTTTACCTTGGACATAAGATCTACCTTCTGGCCCATCTGCTCGAGCGCATCCTTCTCCACCTCGCGCAGCCGGTCGGCGGGCGCCATGTTGAATTCGCGGATGGGAAGCGCGCGGCTGGGGTGGAACGGCAGCGCGATCATGGGCTCGACGGCGCCAAGATCCACCAGCACCGCGCCGTCGTATACCGCGCCGTCGGCGGGAGCCATGGCCTTATAGTCGCCTGAGCGGCCGTGCAGCGCGAGGTAATTTTTAACCTTTTCATCGGTCTGCCAAACGGAGGATAGACAGGTGGTTTCGGTGGTCATCACATCGATGCCGTGCCGGTATTCTACCGTAAGCCCGGCAACGCCCGGGCCGATGAATTCCATCACTTTGTTCTTGACAAACCCGCGTTCAAACACCGCGGCGATGATCGCAAGCGCGACGTCCTGCGGGCCGACGCCGGGCCGGGGCGAACCTTCAAGATACACCGCGATCACCGGCGGGCGGGCGATGTCGTACGTGCGGCCGCACAACTGCTTGACGAGCTCCGGCCCGCCTTCGCCTACGCCCAGCGTGCCCAGCGCGCCGTAGCGGGTGTGGGAATCCGAGCCTAAGATCATCTTGCCGCCGCCGGCGAAGCACTCGCGCATGTATTGGTGGATAACCGCCATGTGCGAAGGCACGTAGATGCCGCCGTATTTCACCGCCGCCGACAGGCCGAAGCGGTGATCGTCTTCGTTGATGGTGCCGCCCACCGCGCACAGGCTGTTGTGGCAGTTCGTCAGCACATAGGGCATCGGAAACTCGGTAAGGCCGCTGGCGCGGGCGGTCTGCACGATGCCAACATAGGTGATGTCGTGCGAGGCGAGCGCGTCGAAGCGGATGGAAAGCCCCTCTCCCCCGCCCTGGTTATGCGCGGCCAGAATGCCCTCGGCCATGGTGCCGCCGGGGGCCGCCCCCTGCGCGTCCGCCAACCGCCCTGCCTTAAGTTTCTGTGGCGCGTCCAGTAGTTTGATCATCGGTCGCCCTCCCCGTATCCGCATGAATGCTTGATCTTCTTATGATAGTGCATGCGCCGCCGCTCGTCAATCCGCCCGATCCGCACGAAAATAGCGAAAGCCCAGGATGCATACCGGCAAAAAATACGCGCACCAAATCTCCAATATAATAACGCCCGTAAAGTCTCCTATATCGGGGGTAAACACCGGAACATCAGCATAACCAGGCAGGGCAAAAAGAACGCCCCATGCCCCCACAAAAGACCGCGAAAGACCTTGTCCCCGTTGTCTTTCGGCTCCACGGTAAAGGCAAAGAAAAACGTGCAGAGCGCCATGAACCCGTAGCCTAGCAAATCGTAGTTGAAGAACAGGCTCCCGGCGCGGCCGTAGTTTATGATGGATGGGGTCTCTTCGCCGAGCGCGCCGTCCATCCGAACCGAAGTTAACTGAGCATAGTACACCAGCGCGATTATCACCGCATACATCACCAAGAACGCAAGGCCCGCATACCCCGCCGCCCGCCTTTCCGGCCTTGAGTTTTGCGCGGCTATGGATGCCATGAACGGAACAAAACCAAGGGCGATGAAGATGCCATAGTCACCGGGCCGCAAAATGAGAGCGAGATGAGCGAGAATGTTTTTGCACCACAAGACGGAGGACGCAGACGTGCTGGGTGGGCACGCCGAGGACGACAACGCCGTGGTGCGGAAAACAGGCCGCTCAGATGCTTTCATTTTGCGGCTCGGTGACTATAAAAGGCAGCTGAAGAAGACGGCGCTTTGCCGGAAGATCAGTCCGGCCAACATTGAAGCGGCAAACAGCGCCACCGCAAGCCCCGTCGCCGCCGCGCCCGCCCTTCCCAAGGTACGGTTCATGGTAACCCCTCCCTTACCGCAAATTATAGCAGACTACCGAACAATTTCGCATGCTCTTTTCACGGCAGGAAAGAACAGGTAGGCAAGTATCCGGCGAGCGCGGTTTGCCCCGCGGCGCAAATATGATATACTCGACGTATGCGCGCAGCCCCGCACGGCGGCGCGACACCCGGCCGCATGCCGCGGCCGAATACCGGAGGGCGACGCCATGCTCCCCTTTTTGCCTCCCCAGCGGCGCGGGAAAATCGCGCCGTTGCGCTACGTAAAGAACCTAATATACTCCATACCGCCCAAGCAGGTAAGCTTTTCGGCGCTGGAGTTTTTCTATTGGGCGGCCATGGCAGGGACTTCGCAAACGGCGATGTATCTGCACTCGCAGGGCCTCTCTTCCGATACGGTAGGCCAGTTGTCGGCGTTTTTTGCGTTCGTCGGCATCTTCGCCCCTCCCTTTTGGGGTATGGTAAGCGACAAGCTGCGCTCGGTGAAGCGGGTGTTCGTGCTGTGCATGGTGGCTTCGGCCGTGGCGTGGATGTCCTCCCCCTTTGTGTTCTCGCGCTTTTCTATCGCGCTGGTGTGGGTGCTGTTTCCGGTGGCGCGCTTTTTCTTCGGCCCCACCAACGCGCTGCTGGATAGCTGGCTTGTGCGCAACGTGCACGCCGACCGGAGGCTGAGCTACGGCTCCATCCGCCTGTTCGGCTCCATAGGCTTTGCGGTGTTGTCCATCCTCTACACGTTTTTGATCAGGCGCATTTCCGTAAACGTAATCTTTTACGGCTATGCTCTGATGGTAATCCCCGTGGCGATCATCGCGCTGCGTACCCGCGACGATCATCAATCCAAGCGCGCGCTGTCGCTCAAGGAGATGCAGATCGGCCGCTTGCTCAAAAGCTTTCCGTTTATAACGTTCCTGCTCTTTAACGTGGCGCTCTATATGCCCGTCAACGCCTCGATCACGTTTTTGCCGTATCTCATCGAGAGCATCGGCGAGTCTCCTTCGGTGCTGGGCGCGGTAATCGGCATCAAGGCGCTGCTGGAAATCCCGTTTTTGTTGCTTAGCGGCAAGCTCATAAAAAAATTCCGCTTCTCCACGCTGCTGGTGGTGGCCGCGTGCGGCTATGCGCTGGAAATGTTTCTATACCCGCTGTGCGGCAGTCTGCCCACGGTATTGGCGGTGCAATGTATGCATGGCCTGGTGTTCGGGCTGTACCTGAGCGCGCAAATCCAGTATGTGCACTCGCTGGCCCCCCAAGACCTTACCGCCACCGCGCAAACGCTATCGGGCGCGGCGTCTTCGCTATCGGGCATCATAGGCAACCTGCTGGGCGGATACATGATCCGCTACGTGGGCATCAAGTCGTTCTATCTGGTGTCCGGCGTAGTGCAGGTGGTCGCCGTGACGCTGTTTGTTCTTTCGCTGATGCATACCAAAAAGATGAACGCCGCTCGGCAGGCGGTCATTGCCTCCGATGGAGCCGTCCATGACTAGCCCGAAAAAGCGCGCGGCGCTGTTCGACTTGGACGGCACGCTGGCCGATACGGGCGTGCCCATCTGCCTTTCGGCCAACTGGGCGCTTGTTTCGTGCGGCTTTCCCGCAAGCGCGCCTGAGGAATGCTTAAGGGGCGTCGGCAACGGATTGGAGCGCCTGATCCGTTTGCTTGTTCCCCAGAACATCGAAGATGCCCAGATCCGCGAACTGATGGATCATTACCAGCGCCACCACCGCAAGCACTGGATGCAGGGGCTTAAGGCATACCCCGGTATCGAACAGGCGCTGGATACTTTAGCCAACGCGGGCTTTTCGCTGGGCGTTTGCACCAACAAGCCGCAAGAATTCGCGCGCGCAACGGTTCAGCATCTGTTTGGCGCGGACAGGTTTCAGTGCATCGTCGGCGCGCGGGAAGGGATTGCGCACAAGCCCGATCGGAGCATGCCGGATCTCGCTCTCGCATCCCTGGGCGTCCAGCCGCAGGATGCGGTGTTTATCGGAGATTCCATCGTGGATTGGCGGACATCAAAAAACACGGGGATGCGCGTCGTGCTCGTCGACTGGGGATTTAAGCCCTGGGAGGACACCCAAGGCGCCCCCCTTGCGCAACACCCCAATGATTTGGCAGCAATGGTCATGAAAGTATCGTCAGGCTAAGAAGGGCAAGCGAATATACGTATTGCTTGCGAGGATCTTCTGCGTGACCGCTGATAAAACCAAGGGACGCAAAATCACGAGAGATTTTCCCGGCCCGCAAGGAATCTGACGAGGCGCGTCCTTGAGATGCGTTGAGTGGAATCGGGCGCTACGGTTCGCGAAAAGAATCGTAAAGGCGCGCTGCCCAAGTTAATGAGTAGCTGCATAACAAAAGCGTCATGATTTGTCCTCCTCCCGCCTATATATAAGGACAGGGAGGGGTTGTCAATGGTATCGGATTGGATCGAAATCATCAAAAAACGCCGCGTGTGGCTGATCTGCGCGGCTGTCGTGCTGGCCCTGGCCGCCGCAGGCATATGGCTTGAACACTCCGGAAGAGATGCGCTCACATCGATCGACATCCGGGCGGACTACCTGCCCGATGGGGAGACGCGCGCCGTCGAGGTTGCGCAGACGATCTCCTACAAAAACTTAACCGGCGGGCCGCTTGAGGAGGTCGTATTGCACCTGTATCCGCTCGCCTATGCATCGGAAGAAACCGTGCCGGTAGCCCCCGGCGAAATGGGCATCGCCTACCCGGAAGGCTTTCAGGCGGGCGGCGCGCAGATCGAAGGCATCGAAGCCGAGGGAAAGCCCTGCGAATACGAGGTAGAGGGAACGATCATACGCGTGCCGCTGGAAAAACCGCTGGGTAGCGGCAAAACGGCAAAGCTCGCGCTTCGCTACACGCTTACCGTGCCTGAAGGCCTCGCCAGATTCGGCGCGCAAGGGGAGGCGGTCAACCTGCTCAACGCCTTTGCGATCCCGGCGGTATACGGGCCGGAAGGGTGGCGCACGGACGCATATACCCCCATCGGAGACCCGTTCTATAGCGAAACCGCCAACTATACCGCCACCATCAGCGCGCCGGAGGGTACTTCCATCGCCGCGACGGGCGCTCAAAAAAATGCCAAAGTCCGCGACGGGCGGGTGACCGCGCGCTTTGAAGCACCGAATGTACGCGACTTTGCCGCCGTGCTCGCCACGGATTTCATCACGGAACGCGCCAAGGTGGGCGACGTTCAGATCATTTCTCACGCGCCGACGCAAAAAGGTGCAAAACTCGCACTGGAAGTCGCGGCGCAGGCGGTTTCCTCTATGAGCTCTCTGTTTGGCTCATCCCCCTACGACGAGATCGAAATCTGCGTCGCAGGGCTCGTAAGCGGCGGCATGGAGTACCCGGGGTTGGCGGTCATCGATCGCTCGCTATACGAAGAAGGCGTCGAAGAGGCCTTGGAATACTGTATCGCCCATGAGGTTGCGCATCAATGGTGGTACGGCGGGGTGGGTAACGACCAAATCCGCGAGCCTTGGCTCGACGAATCGCTCGCCGAATATTCCACTCTACTGTATTTCGAGAAAAACTACGGAGCCGAAGGATTTCAGAAGGCCTACAGACACTTCGTAAGGCCGCTGCTGCTCAGGCCGGGTCTGGCTTCCAAGCCGATCGAGCGCTCGATTGTATCCTTTTCGGATCCGGGCGAATACGCTTCCGTCGTGTACGCAAAGGGAGCGGCGATGTGGCACGCGCTGAGGCAGGAGATGGGCGATGAGGCATTCTTTGCGGCACTGCGCCGGTATTATGCAAACAACGAGCAGTCCCTTGCCGACAAGCAGAGCTTGTACGCGTCGCTTGGGGGTGAATGGGCAGCCTTCGTCGAAGAATGGTTGACGGGGCGGGCGCCGGAGCCGGGTTGCACTATACTTTAACGCCCACGGCACTACGGTACCGTGGGCGTTTACTGCTACGCGAAACCTCCCCTTCTTAAAGAAACTAAGGTTTCCGTGTGGTAGGAAGGTCGAGAAACGCGCCTCCCGTTTCTTACCCCGCCGCTCTTCTTAGTCCTCAAAAGTGCGGCAGCGCCCTGAGAGAAGTTCAAATGGCAAAACGTTGACGATTGATGATAAAGCAATTTTAGCGTATAATGAAAACACCTCATAGGTCTTTCGTTCTACACGGTTTAGGGGAAAACGGCATAGAGAATAAGGGATGCGCTGGAAGCGTTTCATCTTGTGGTCGAGGTGCTTGCAGGCAATGAGTGGCAAAGGATTTTTTAAGTCGCTTTTTAAGACGAACAGAAAAAAGACTGCCGATAGGCTCGATGAATCGGTCGCCTGTGACTTGCCTGCGTTTAAAGAGAACCTAGACGAAATCCCGATAGATGATGATGCACCCATCTATAGCGGGATTTCTGTGTTGATTATAGAAGACAGCCTTCACCTGCGCGCCATCATGGTTTCATATCTTAAGCAGCACGGCATGCTCGTGGAGAGTGCCGACAATGGGCAGGATGGGCTCACCAAATATCTCGATGCTTCAAAGCGCTACGATTTAGTCTTCATGGATATCGAAATGCCGATTATGAACGGCCACGAAGCGGCGCGGCTCATTCGCCAGAGCGGCGTGGCGGGAGCGCAGACCATACCGATTGTTGCGATATCGGGAAGCTCGCCCGTTATCGATGCAAACTCCGAATTTACCTTATTGCTGAATAAGCCCTTTGATATGAACAGGCTACTTATCATGATTCACATGGCGATGAGGCGGAGCTCTTGAAGGGGCAAGGACGGGGCGCTGTAGCTGTGCAGTATTACCTATCATACGATAGGTAGATATATTTATGCGCAACTGAATTCGATTGGCAAGGATGTGTTTCCATGAAGGCGAACTGTACCAAAGATGAGATCTTTCTAACGGCGATCGA
>JAVBNW010000028.1:0-16601 GCA_031551255.1 Eubacteriales bacterium
GCTCATCCTCCTGACCAAAGTCCAGCCGCAGAAGCGCAAGCGCCCGCTTTTGGCGCGAGGACACCGTGCCCCGGGGCAGCGCGAGCGCCTGCGCGGTTTCCTCGAGCGTTAAGCCGGCAAAGTAGCGAAGCGCTACGACGGCGCGAAGATCACCCGGCAGGCGGGCGATCGCATCTCTAAGCGGCAGCGCGTCGTAAGCCTGCTGCGCGGTTTCGGGCAGTTCCTCCACCGCAAGGGAACGCTGCCTGCGCCGAAGCTCGCCGTTGCAGACGTTGATGAGAATGCGCGTGAGCCACGTTGCAAAAAACTCCGGCTGCCGAAGCTGCCTGTGCGCCTTAAAGCCCCGAAAGAGCGCGTCGTCCACGGCTTCCAGCGCATCCGCCTCCGAGCTTAGCAGCATCAGCGCCGCGCGGTACAGCCTTTCCTTATGTTCGTCTGCGCGCCGGGCAAATTCCGTCGCATCCATCCAATCCGCCTTTCCGTCCGCCCTCGTGCTTTCATACATTAGATCGCGCAGCGAAGCGTTTTGCCTGTACCGTACAAAAAAACATCCCCCATAAAGAGGATGCGGAAAATCGCCTTGCCGCCGGCCGCTCACAACTCGCGGCCCAGCCGGTATGCCTCGGCAAGGTGCCGATCCCAATTCCGTTCGCGGGCGGCGGGATCCCCCTTGGTCATAGAGTCAAACACCACCATATCCTTTTGCTCCGCCCTATCGTGAATCCGGTCGCCGAGCATCACCGTTTTCATGCTTTGCCAATGCCCATACTCCTTAAGCTTTTCCTTCGAATGGCCGCTTACGCACAGCACGAGCGCCCGCCTAAGCGTTTTCATTCCTCGGTTTTCGCCATAGGCAAAGCCGTACGTCCACACGCGATCAAACCAGCCGACGAGCTTGGCCGGGGCCTCCGTCCAAAACACCGGATATATCAGCGCAAGGACATCGCACGCGTTGATCTTGCGCTGCTCCTCCATAACATCGGCGGGCAGCGGTAACTCGCGGCGGTAGTTGGCCTCGCGCAGATACTCTTCCCGCGTCATGTCCGTTTGAAAGCCCATATCGTACAGGTCGGAAACCTCATACGCGTTGCCGGCGTCGTCCAACCCCTTTACAAAGCTCTTGTAGACTTGCCGCGTAAAGGAATCCCCGCCGGGGTGCGCATAGACGACGAGCGCCTTCATCGGGCGGTTTCCTCCTTTGCCGAAAAAGCCCCGGCGAGATGCGCTCTGAGAAGCTCGGCGCAACGAATGCGCTGCTCGAGTGGAAAGATGCCCCTTAGCGAGTTGCTCATGTCGTCGCCATCGTAGCGCGGCACTACGTGCAGGTGGTAGTGCCACACATCCTGGCCCCCAGCCGGCTCGTTATTCTGGCGAATCGTAACCCCGTCGCAGCCGTACGCCCCCTTCAGCGCAAGCGCGGCGATTCTGGCAAACGCGGCGATCTTGGCCGCAGCTTCATCGGGCAGCTCGTAGATGCTTTCATAATGCCCGTTGGGGATGATCAAAACGTGGCAACCGTTCGGAATCCAGCCGCCCGCGGAAATAAAGGCCGTAATGCGCGCGTCGGCATAGATGACCTCCGCTTGCTTCGTCATCACCCGCTCGTCGTCCTCGCCACGGGCGACCGTACAAAACGGGCAAAGATAGCCCTGCGGGGCGTGATGGGGCATACGCCCACCTCCTTTTTCCCATAAAGTGACCACAAAAGGCTTAACGGTATTCTCCCCAAACGAGCTTGGATGCCTTGCCCATTACGTTGCCCGCGAGCGGCGCGGCGTGCTCGGAGCCCGAGCCGCCGTGTTCGATGACCACGGCGATTGCCAGAGGCCTGTCCGGATCGTCGTTAAAGCCGATGAACCAGCTGTGCGGCTCGACCCCCTGGCCGGAGGTGGCCGTTTGCGCGGTGCCCGTCTTGCCGCAGACCGTACCGCCGGTAAACGCGCCGCGCTTGGCTGTACCTTCGGTAACGCAATCGCGCATATAGGCTTTCAGTTTTTGCGCGATATCGGGGGTGACGCATTGCTTGTATACCGACGAATGCAGCGTCCTTCCGCCCTGTACCGCCGCCACGAGCTTGGGTTCCATCATCGCGCCCGAGTTGGCGATCGCGCCGGCGATCATGGCCATGTGCAACGGCGAAACCGTCAAATCCCCCTGCCCCACCGAGGTCCACGCAAGCTTGCCCTCCTCTATGGCGGCGGTAGGAAACGATGATGAATACAGCATCAAATCCTTAAACAAAAAGTTGTCGTTAAAGCCGAAACCCTCCGCCGCGGCGCGCAGTGTGCTCTGCCCCATCTCCACGCCCAGCTGCGCAAATGTAAGGTTGCACGATACGTTAAAAGCCCTGTGGATGTCAAGATCGCCATGCCCTTTTTTGTCGTTGTCGGTCACGGTAAACTCGCCCATCACGCGGCTGCCCTCGCAGGTAAACTGCCGGCTTTCCAAATCGGGCAGCTGCCGAAGCGCGGCGGAAAGCGTGACGACCTTGAAGATGGACCCGGGCGCATAGCGCCCCTGGCTTGCGCGGTTGACAAGGGAGGAACCCGCGGTAATCTCGCCTATCTTGTTCACATCGAACGACGGGCTCGAATACAGCGCCAGGATTTCGCCGGTCTTGTAGTTGATCAGCGCCACCGCCCCATCCTTGCCCGAGGGGAAGATCGACGCGATGTAGGTGTGAATGCGCGAATCGACGGTGAGCGTAACGTCGCTGCCGCGCCTGCCATCCGAAAAAAACGCCTGCTGCGCGCGGCTGAACAGCCCCTGGTCAAACCCCAGCAGCTCGCCCGCGTGAAAGGTTTCCGCGCCTGAGGACAATATGGCGGTGTCGTCTCCCACGACGTGGGATACCGCGAGCCTGAGCGCCTCATCCTTGGCGTATACCCGCTCGCCGGATGCGCCGGTGGTGGCGAGTACGACGCCGTTGCGGTCCAAAAGATCCCCGGCGGCGATTTCCTGCTTGGCTTGGTGAATGCGCGGGTTATAGGAGCTATTGAACCAACGGCTGCCGTACGCATACACCGCATAGCTAAAATAGCCCGCCAGCATCGTGAACATTGCGAGGAACAAAATCGTGATGCGCCGCATGTTCTTATGCATCCGCTTCATGGACGCTCCTCCAGCACGCGCATCTTGCCGCGGGCCGCGCGCCACGCCTCGGCCTCGGCCTCGGCCTGCGTCGCCGATAGCCCCGCGAGGATGCCCACCATGGAAAGGCACGAGAGCATGGAGCTTCCTCCGCTGGAAATAAACGGAAGGGTGACGCCGGTGAGGGGGATCATGTTGATCACGCCCCCGACGATCAAAAACGTCTGCACCGCGAACACCGCGGTTACGCCAAACGCGAGCAACGAGGCGAATTTATCCCGCGCGCGCATCGCGAGCATCATGCCGCGCAGGATGATCAGCACGTACAGAGCGATGACGCACAGCCCCATCACTACGCCGAACTCCTCGCAAATCACCGCAAAGATAAAATCCGAATCGTATACGGGGATGGAGCGGGGAAGCCCCTGATCGAGCCCCATGCCGAACAGGCCGCCCGAGCCGATGGCCATGAGCGACTGCACGATTTGGTAGCCGGACGAATCTACCGTAGCCCATGGGTTGCGCCAGATGGCCACCCGCACGCGCACATGCGCAAAGAGCTTGTAGGACAGAACCGCGCCGCCCGCCGCGCCAACCAACCCGAGAATTGTAACGATTAGATCGCTCGTCGCGACATAGTACATCAAAATGGCCGCCGCAAAGTAGATCAGCACCGCGCCTAAGTCTTTTTGCAGCACTAGCAGCAGCACGCAGGCGATCACAAACGCGCCGGCGGGCAGCATTTCGTGCAGTTTTTTGCTCTTGGCGAGGTACAGCGCCAGGATGACGGGCACCGCCACCTTCACAAACTCCGAAGGCTGCATCGAAAAGCCCCCGAAGCTGATCCAATTGTTCGCGCCGAATTTTTCCTTGCCGAGCAAGAGCGCCGCGAGCAGTAGGATCAGGCTCACGCCCATGATCGGAAAGCGCAGCTTCCACCAATTTTTATACTTTGCCATCGATACAATGGCGACCACTTGGGCCGCGCAGCCCAGCGCATAGGCGAGAAGATGCTTAATGCCCTTGTCCGCGCCGAGCCGATACAGCACCGCCACGCCCAGGCCGCATAGAAAATGCGCCATCACGAACAAGTACTTGTCCATATACGGGAAAAAGTGCGAGAGCACCCCCGCCTGCACCGCGAGGATGGCGGGGAGCGCAACCGCCAGCATCAGCGCAACCGGGTCGACGGCCCCGTCGCGCAGCGCGAGAAGCCCAAACGCGCTTACCTCGAACACCACGATCGCAAAAATGAGCCAGCTGGCATCGGGCAGCTTGCGCCTCGCCTTTGGCCTTTGATCCTCAGGGGCGCGCAGAGTTTCTTCCTGCGCTCGATCCTTACGCCTGACCATGCAACCCCTCCCCCATGCAAACGCGCAGGCGCAAAGGACCTACGGCAATCTCCGAGCCGTCAAACGCAAGCGCCTCGCCCTTAACCGCCTTGCCGTCCACGCTGATGGCGGCGCCGCGCACGGGTTTTACGCGCACGCAGCCGTCTTCGGCAATCAGCTTCGCATGGCGGCGCATCACGCCCTTTTGCCGAAGGCGCACCTCGCAGCCGGAGCCGGAACCCACGACGGCTTCGCGCAAAAATGGAAAACGCGCGCCTGCCTCGATTTTTTCATCCGCGCCGCCAAGCAGCGTAAGCGCGGCGAGAAACTCCGCCTCGGCGATGCTCTTGCGGATATCCCTTATGATCTTATACTCCCGATACGAATTAACCGCCGCGCGGAACACGATGAACGCCGCCAGCGCCGCAAACCAATAGCGCGCGGCGTAGATCAACACCTGGTATGCAGCCTGCTGCAAGGGCTCACCTCCCCCGGCGGAATTTGGGCCGATGACGCCGGCCGTTCTAAGCCGCCAACGCTCTTTCTCCGCCTCAGATCAGCCTCGCAAATATCTTAGCGTATACGGGCACGCCTCGATACACAGCCCGCAGGTGACGGCATATTCCGGGTGCCCCGCCTCCTCGCCCCGCCGCTTTGTTGCCGCGCGACAAGCGTGTGCGTCAAACAGCTCATCCCTCTCGATGCCCGGCCGCCACATTGCCCCGCGATAGGCCCCGGCGGGGCAGGCGCGCACGCACGCATCGCACGAGCCACAGCGCCCTTCTTGCATGGGGACGCCGGGCGCGAGCGGGGCGTCTGTGAGCACGGTGATCATGCGAAACGCCGTGCCATACTCAGGGCTTACGAGCATGGCGCTCTTGCCGATCCACCCAAGGCCCGCAAGCCGGCCCACCGTCTTGTGCGGCAGGGTGGTTATGAGCGCGGCCGGGTCGTACATGGTGCGGTCGCGGGTGTTGGCCCACGCGCGAAAATCTCGATTTTTGAGCCAGCCTTCGGCGGCGAGACCGATGCCGTCGAGCTGCCGGTTGGCCGATACGTAGAGATCGCTGTATTCCCTATGCGGCCCGCCGGGGATGCGCGATACGATGCTGCGGTCAAGGGCGATCGTCGCGATCAGCGCGCGCGGATAGCCACCGCTTACCTGCGCGTCGAGCGCGGAAATATCCGCGCACGCAACCTGCGCGGCGCCCATGTTTATCAGCATCTCCCTGAGAGCGTCCATCATGCAAAACCCTCCCGCCCAAAAGGCGCAGTGCGCCGCGACCGCGTTTTACCTTTCTTTAGTTAACGAATGGACTCCGGGCAAGGTTTCGTCGATTCGCACTGTGCTCTGTCTCCCACGGCATTGCGATGCCATGGGAGACCGGCGCTGCGTGGAATCTCCTCTTCCCAAAGAAACTGAGGTTTCTTTGGGATTAAGAAGAACGCAGAGCGCGGGCTTCGTGCCTTCTTCGTCGTTCTTAATCCATAAAACCGCCTCAGTGGTTTTATGGAAGAGGAGGAGCGACTTCGTCGGGGCGCACTGCGCCCCCTCCTCTCCCCCAAAGAAACTGAGGTTTCTTTGGGATTAAGAAGAACGCAGAGCGCGGGCTTCATGCCTTCTTCGTCGTTCTTAATCCATAAAACCGCCTCAGTGGTTTTATGGAAGAGGAGGTTTCACGCAGCGGCAATTCCCCGCAACATCGCAATGTTGTGGGGAATAGAGCGTAGTGCAAACCGACGACGCGAGCGATACGCCGTTGCCCCCTCTCTCACCCCGTCGTTCTTTCCACTCCTCAAAATCGCCATAGCGGTTTTGAGGAAGAGGAGGAGCGGCGCAGTGAACGAGCTTTTGCACCACAGTGCGGAAGCGAGCGATACGCAGCCCGCGACGACGAGAGATGTGATATACTGGCCGCATGATCATCAGCGCGTCGCGGCGGGAGGATATGCCCGCCCATAGGCCGGAATACTTAGCCGCCGCCCTCCGGGTGGGGCGCGCCCTCGTGCGCAACCCTTTCAACGCCGCGCAGGAAAAAAGCGTGTCGCTCGCGCCCGAAGATGTGGATGGCGTCGTGCTCTGGTCGAAAGACCCGCGCGCGCTTCTTACAAGCCCGCTGCGCGAAGCATTGCTGCCCTACGCGTGGTATCTACAATATACGCTCAACGGCTACGGCGTGGATCTCGAGCCCGGCGTGCCCGCGCTTAACCAAAGGCTCGACGCTTTTCGCCGCCTTGTAGACACCTACGGCCCGGAGTACGTGCGCTGGCGCTACGACCCGATTGCACTCACCCCGGTTTACACCCCGGCGCGGCACATGGAGATTTTCGAGCATATAGCCCGCTTACTCGCAGGGTATACGGATGTGTGCACGATCAGCTTTCTGGATGTTTACCGGCGCATTCTGGGCGCCATGCGCGCACTATCGATGCGCCCGCCGCACGAGGAGGAGTCGCTAGGCATCGCGCGCGGGCTCTGCGATATTTCCCGCGCATACGACATCGCGCTTTTCACCTGCGCGGAACCCGGCGATTATTCCGATCTAGGCATCGCGCCCGCGCGCTGCGTCGATGCGCAGCGGCTGATGCGCATCGCGGGCAGGGAGTTCCCCTCGCAAAAGGACGCAAACCAGCGCCCTCATTGCGGCTGCGCGCGCTCGGTGGATATCGGCCGCTATGCCGCCTGCCCTCACCGTTGCGCATATTGCTATGCATACCGCCCGGGACAAACGGAAACGATGGCGTAAGGGGTGATTCGTTGGAAGGCTCCTTCCTCGGTGGGCTCGCCGCCTGCGCGATGCTCGCCTTTTATCTATGCTCAGGGTATGTGGCGGCGGCATGCCTGCTTACGGGCGAGCGGTGGGTCGTAAGGCTTTGGATCGGCGCGGCGCTCGGCCTTCTCATGCTGATGTGGCTGCCCGCACTTTTCGCGTTTATACTGCGCTTTTCCATCGCGGCGCACATTGCGGCGCTTGTTTGCTGCGCGCTGATGACCGCCGCGCTCTACCTATGGCGTAGGCCCTCGCTTAGGCCCGAAGCGACGCCCAAATGGGGCGTCATGGCGCTGTGCGTGCTGCCGATGACTGTGCTGACGACGTATCTTATCGTTCACCACACGCTCAGGCCGGTGGACGGGGCGCTGCACACGGGCCAATCCGGCTTTGGTGATATGAGCATGCACCTGGGGTTTGTCACATCGCTCGCCCGGCAGGGCACGTTTCCGCCCGAATACTCCATCCTGCCCGGCGTAAAGCTCGGTTACCCGTTTTTGTGCGACTCGATCTCCGCATCGCTGTATCTGCTTGGCGCGCCTTTGAGGCTGGCATACGCACTGCCCTCGGCCGCCGCCATGTTCCTGTGCTTTCTAGGCTACTATCTTTTGATGGAAACCTGGCTCGGCGACTGCCGCAAGGCGGCGCTGGCGTTTGCGCTGTTCTTCCTGGGCGGGGGCTTGGGGTTTGCGTACTTTTTTGAAGGTCTTCGGGATAACCCCTACAATTTCACCCGCATGCTGACCGCTTTTTACGAAACCCCCACCAACCTTATGGATGAAAACATACGCTGGGTCAACCCCGTTGCGGATATGATGCTGCCCCAGCGCGCGACGCTTTTTGGCTGGACGATGCTCCTGCCCTGCCTGTATCTCCTTCAGCGCCTCGCGTTTGAAAAGGGGCAAAGCGCTATTCTTTTGGGCGTGTTTGCCGGTGCGCTGCCGATGGTGCACACGCACTCGTTTCTTGCGCTGGGGCTCCTGTCGGCCGCGCTGCTCATCTATGTGCTGGTCGCCGCCGATAAGCTGCGGGAAGTCGCGCGCGCGTGGCTCCCCTATGCGCTGATCGCCCTGGCCCTCGCGCTGCCGCAGCTGCTCGCGTGGACGTTTGCGCAGGCCGCGCAGAGCGGTTTTATCAGGCTGCACCTGAACTGGGTCAACGAGCAGGACAACGCCTTGTGGTTCTACATCAAGAACATCGGCCTGGTCTTTTTGCTGGTGTTGCCCGCCGCGCTGGGGACTCCGGGCAAGCGAAGAGTACTCTGGCTGTGCTCGCTGCCGTTGTGGCTCATCGCAGAGGTAATCGTATTTCAGCCCAACGAATACGACAACAACAAGCTTTTGTTTATCGTACACATGCTTAGCTGCGGGCTCGTGGCCGGATGGCTTGTAGATGTTTACCGCCGCGTTTCCGGCCTTGGCGGCAGGCGTGTCGCCGCCGCGCTCGTGCTTGCGCTGGGCACGTTGTCCGGCGTTTTGACGCTATGGCGCGAGGCGGTCAGCGATTACGAGCTCTTCTCCGCCGATCAGGTCGCCGCCGCGCGCTATATCGACAAAAATCTTCCCATCGATGCGCTGCTGCTCACCGGCGATCAGCACAACAACGCGCCCGCGGCGCTGAGCGGGCGCAACATCGTGTATGGTTCGGAAGCGTATCTATATTTTCACGGGGTATCGGACGACGCGCGCAACTTAGCGCGGTTTCTGATGCTGACCAGCCCAACGCAATTTCGCGAGCTGGCGCCTGGGTACGACGTCACGCACGTATACCTAAGCTCGTTCGAGCGCCGGGAGGGGGCGTACGACGAGGTGTTCGAAGGCTGTCCGCTGATCTACCAGCAGGGCGAGGTGTCGATCTACGTTGTATCGCCCAAGGATCCTTAGAGCGCGTCCCTAGCACTTAATAAGGGAAGTAGCGGCAAACATGCGGCACATCAGGAAAGGACGATCCTGTCCATCATACACCCTGCGTAGGTTTTCCTATACGTTTATGATTTCTAATTTCTTCCGATACAAAACGGATGTCCGGCGGGGTCGATCATGGTCGTGATCAAATGCCGTTCAAAATACTGCGCGGAGGCTATCTTGGCTCCACATTGAACGGCATACTCTACCGCGGCGGCGACATCGTCCACGGCAAAATCCAAATGCGCCATCTGTTGTCGGTCGCTTCCGCTCCATGGCCACACAGGGGGAACATACCCTTCTACATGCTGAAATGAAAGGCGCTGGGCCTTGTCGGGAGACCGTATGATGATAAAAACCTCATCCTCGTATTCCACGATCTCCCACCCTAAAAGGCTGAGATAGAATTGAGAGAGCTTCGCTATGTTGTCGCAATCCAAAACGGCGCCGGAATATGTGATATTGGGCCTTTCCACCGCATAACCTCCCATTTTAAGCGTCTTTAAGCGTCTATACAATTTTTCTATGGCTACAGTATGCCACGCCAAACCTGACAATGGTGAACAAGGAAATCATGCTAAGGATGCTTATTTGCCGCACCCTCTAATCGATTTGTTCAGTGCCTGTCTTTCACAGGAATATACTTATGCTTTTTTGCTTCTCCTGCTTTTATCGCGATTCGCCTCAAACCCAGCAGCTTCTTAACGCATTCAAGCTCCATTGCGTCGGGATTGGTAAAAATGATAGCTTTTTCGCAGGCATAATCATATTTTTTCCCAAATACCGTGTTCAGTTCTAACGAGCATAAACCACAGCCGGGACAGGTTCTTTTATGTGCCCAAACGATGTCCTTAAACTCGTCGGACAGATCAGAACCCTCGTATTCACCGATAAAAGGAACTATGTGCCAAGTGGCCGGTTCAAGGTTATGATATTCAGCTGCGCCATAAGCCCTAATAAAGCACATGCTAAATGATTTATAGCTGATTTTCCAAACATTTGTGGCAGACCATTGGGGATTTATTCTATTTTCCCTAAGATAAGCGATAAATCCTAATGCGTTCTTCAATACGTCGCCATTGAGAACATCGCTCAATATATTCTCGATTATTGGTGATGCTGCCTTTCCAGACATTTGCCTTTCCTCCGATACTTTATTTTGTCTACATCAGCATACCACGCTAAACCTGACGCAAGCATGTCATGATATCCGCCCAATGGAAAACCGGAATCCATGCAATGGGTGCTCCATATAGTCGATCGACTTCAAAAGCGAAACGACGGGCGAGAGATTTTTTCTCAGGGCAAGGAGGCGGAAGGATGCGACCCTTCGGGATACGCCTTCGGCGTGAAATGCCTTAAGCTACGCAGCTGAAGCTCGACGCCGCCATGCGGTAAAAGATTCACTCGCCTGCTCAGCCTTTGGGGTTGGTTGACTATACAAGAAAAGAATGCCCCGCCATAATCGTAGGTGCGAAAAGGTATGTCTTAGGGGAACAATAAAGGCATGCTTGACCGAGTGGGGTCTAGCATCCCTTTCTTAATTTTCACGACGTTTTCATGTCGAGAGCAGGTAATATTTTCTCCGCCCTATCATGACATTATCGAGGAACAAGCATAGAAAGTGTCAATACACTTCCTATGCTTGTCGAGAGACCCCAAACCCATTGCAGAAAATGGTTATTGGGTACGTTGGTCTCGAAATTTAGAGATTTCATCATCGCTCCATAAGTGCGCCTCAACAAATCCCCAGTCATTCTCATTTTTTGCAGCCCAACCATGCTCTTTTATCACTTCCAGTATTTCATTATAGGTATAAACAAGCTCGTACTTACTTTCCTCGGTGTGATAATACTGCACAAACGAATCACCGTATGTGAATGAAACGGTAGTCATATCAAAATCCTCTACCGAAATTGATATACAGTCTGGATTTTCGTAGAACGCATACAGCCCTTTATCTTTCTCATCATATGGGCATAGTATTAGGTAGTACGGATATTGCCTTGGTGCAGTACCATTTTTATCGATAAATCTTCGACGCATTTCGCTTTCTAAATTACGTCGCTGCTTATGTCTGTTAAGAACAAATTCCCATCTGGCGTCGTCGGGTTTATATACCTCACCGTCTCTTTCCGTCATAAATCGTATCATTTTATGGAATGCTTCAAGAGCTTCGTCTGGCGGCAAGTCCGAGATGCTGAGAAAAGGTCCGTTTTCACTGTTGAAATAATGATGCAGATACATTTTGCACCGCCTAGTATAAATCTTCTTCGCTACGAGTATAAAGTAAATTTATCAAACAAACAAGCAGAGAGGCCCAAATCAAGGCCTCTCTGCAAAACCCGCTACTTCGTACCGCTTATTACACGGCAGGGCACTTTTTCTGTGCGGAAAAGACCTCCCGCCTCATGCGCGTTACGCCTGAAACGGCATCCTGCGGTAGTATTCGACGCGCTCGTCGATTTCGCTGTAGTCGATCTGACCGGTTTCCATAAAGCGCCGGGTGACATCCATCGTCGGAATGCCCGCGCGCCCGCCCAACCGCGTACACTTGATGGCCGAAACGGCGCTTGCAAACAGGCAACTATCCTTTACTGAAAGACCTTCGAGCAGCCCTACGATGTACGCGCCGTGGAACACGTCGCCCGCGCCCGTGGTATCCACAACCTTCACCTGGTACGCGGGCGTGGTAAAGAAGTTGCCGCTCTCGTCGATACCCGCCACGCCGCGCTCGCCCAGCGTCACGATGGTGGTCGCGCGCTCGTTCTTCTGCTCGGCGCGAAGGTCGCGCAGGTTTTTCTCGTAATCCTTGTCATCCCCGAAGATATGCTCGTAGAAGAACTCGGAGGGGATGAAGTGGTCGATCAGCGGCAGCAGCGCGCGGATTTCGTCGGTATAGCCGTCCGCGTCAATCACGACGGGAACGCCCGCCTCGCGGCACCACTGAGCCGCAACGGCCGAGCCAGCCTCGCCTCCGGAAATGAGCAGATACTTGCCCTGCGTAAGGTATGCCCTGTCGAGCTTTTCCACCGGCGGCATCGACACCCGCGCAACCCCTGCAACCCCCAGAAACGACCTTCCACCGGTCGACTCGTCGGCAAGGCATATGCTCAGGGGCGATTCGCTGCCGTCCTCGGATTCGACCATGCGCGACGTATCCAGCCCATGCCGCTCGAAATCCTTTTTGATATACTGCCCGCTCACCCCGCCGATCGGCCCCACGATACCGCCGCTGCGGCCCAGACGCGCAACCGCCGCCATGGCCGAGGCCACCTTGCCGCCGTACTGCCAGCTCGAGTCGATCGTATGGGATCCTTGGTTGTAGGTGGGCAGGCGGTCCAGCCGCATCAGTAGATCCATCACCGGCATGCCTAGCGCAATGACATCCAACATGCTCATTCTCCTTATGCTGTGATAGGCCTTTGCCTATACATTCCAAAATATCCGGTTTTGTCGATGATCACGACCGCGCTGCCGGATCGCGCTTGGGATTCTAAAGAGTCGACGACCTATTCTTAGGCCCTGTCGACACAAACGCCGAGCATCGAAGTTCGGATTGTGTCGATAGACCTAGGGCAAAGCCATGCACTGTAAACACTCAGAAACCGCATATTCTGCATTTGCTTAGGGCCTATCGGGTTTCACGGGCACATAGCGGCAGGCCTCTTCCAGCACATCTGCCCAATGCCCGTGAATGCAGGCCACGTGGTGCACGTACGGGCCGTATACGATGTGCTTTTCCCAGCGCGGCCAATCGTCCACCTCAAACCACGAATAGGTGCCGTTGGTGGGCGGGCCATCTACGCCCTTGCCCTCGCCCAACAAGATGGAATAATCGCCGCGCAGGCTGTCAAAGCGCGATATCGTGATGGGGCCGTGCTCGATCTCCCACCAGCCCTTCGCGTTGACGATGCGCGCCGCGCCCCCCGCCCTTGCGGCGGATCTCGCGAACGGGCCACAGTGCCAGAGCATTTCGGCGTTGTCGTTGTCAGGATGACGCACGGTCAAATCCGCGCAGAACGGGCGGTGCTTGCCGCGCGCGGCGGCATCGAGCAGCGACATGGTAATCGCCGCAAGCACGTCGGTTTCGCAGCCGATGGGCAGGCCACAGTCGGCCAAATCTCCAAATACCGAGCAGGGCGCGAAGCCCAGCTCCCGCGTGAACACCGTCCAGCATTCGCAACCGACCGCGTCCAGCTCAAGCTCCTTGGCAACGTCGAGAATCGCCAGCCGCATCGCGGCGATGCCCCGCATGGTTTCGGCCTGCATGGCGGAGACGTCGGTTAAGCCCTCGATGGACTGAACGACCGCCGTCACCTCGTCCTGCCGCTCCTTGCCGATGGCCGCCATGCGGTTCATAATGTCGTGCGGGGTGATGGGAAACACCGATATGCCGAACTTTTCCACCAGCTCCGCCTCGTTATAAGCCATGCATAGGAAAGGGCGCGGGCGAAGGCCGATCTGCCCCACGCGCATGTTGCGCATCTTCTTTACCACGAGCGCGGTGCGTAGGAAATCGTCGAAACCTTTGGCGAAAACCGGATCGTCCAGATAGCAGTTTTCGATGTACGTAAACGGGACGTTCGCGCGCAGCAGCGCCTTGGAGCCGGGCAGCATGCCGCACTGCGTGTCGGTCTGGCGGATGCGATCTCCCCCGGCGGGCGGCGCCTCGTCCCTTGGACCGTACAGCAGGAAGGGCACCTTCATCTTGGCGCCCAGCGCGGCGACGGCCTCCTCGGTTCCGTAGTTGCAAAACGGCACGAATAGCGCGTCAATCTTCTTTTGAGTAAAGTAGTCGGCAACCTTGCCCACATCCAAGGGGTCGACCAAAAGCCCTTCGTCGTTGAGCCAGGCGATATCCAGAACCTCCACGTCCAGCCCGCGGCAAAGCTCGCGCGTCTTCTCCACGATGCGCCTGCGATTCTCTATCGCATGCTTGGGGTCGTACATCATGCGCCGGGTCGGGGCTACGCCCAGGGTGATCTTATAGTCGCCAAACATAACCTTTCCTCCCCCGTTGATCGATTTTCATCATTATAGCACAGACTGTCCCCCTAGTGTTCCGACACAGTTAGAAATGTGGTTTGGCGCGAGAGATTTTTTCATCCGGCAAGGCGCCGGAGCGCAGATGCGGCAGCGCCACGTCAAGCGCAGAGCGGCATCGCCGAGCGGAAAAAGATCCACGCCTACAATTGTGCCGAATCCATGGGTGCATCCCTGCCTATTTTTTCACATGAACTATGGTATAATAGGGCGGTTAAAAGGAGGCTTCGCGCATGGAAAGAACCGCGAAACCCGCGTCGGAATCCTTCACCGTGCAAACGCAGATCGTGCTGTACTCCAACGCCAACGGCGCGGGCCGTCTGTTCGGCGGGCAGCTGATGAGCTGGATGGATATCGTAGGCGCGGTGGCCGCGCGAAGGCATTCCGGGCACGAAGTGCTCACCGCCTCGGTGGACAGCATGTCGTTTTTGACGCCCGCGCAGGTGAACGATACGATTGTAATCGAGGCAAACCTTACCAAGGTGGGCACCACGTCGATGCATACGAATATCATCGCCTATGTCGAAAGGCTGAACCAGGGCCGCGAGGTAATATGCTCCTCTACGTTCGTCTATGTGGCGATGGACGATTTCGGCAGGCCGACCCCGGTGCCCTATCTTCGGGAAGCGTCTCTGGAATAATGTTACACAAGGGGGCCTTCTCCATGGAAATCCGCCCGGCCCAACCTTCGGATCTTTCGCATTGGCTGGATGTCGCAAAGGACGTCGGGGAGATCATGCGCTGCCCCCATATGGACGCCGACCCTCGCTTCCTTGCGTACGCGCAGCGCAAGCTTGCGCAGAACAACGCGATCATGGCCTACGATGAAGATCAAAAAAAGTGCGCGGGCTTTGTCGGGTTTTCCGTACACAACAACACCATAACGTGGTTGGGCATCCAAAGCGGATACCGCAAGCAGGGGATCGGCTCCATGCTGCTGTTGGGCGCGCTTGAACGGCTTGACGGCACAAAGCGCATTGCGCTCAATACCTACCCTATCGCCTATCTTCCCGGGCGCGCCGCCAGAGATTTTTATCGCGGCCACGGCTTTACGGAGACGAGCGGCGAGGTGTTTGTCATCGACGGCTATGAAATGGTCGAGTTTCACAAAGATCCCATCGACTCATAAAACGAGGAGGGTCATCATGTTCAAGCCGGATTTTTCCCAACTGCTCGCAGTGCTGAACAAGCAGCGCCCCGACCGGCCCGTGCTCTTTGAGTTTTTCCTTAACGACGCGCTGTACCGCAGCCTTGCCGGGCCGGTGTACAGCATCATGAACGACCCGCTCGCCTCCACGCGCAGACTCATCCAAGCGTTCCACGCCGCGGGGTACGATTATGTAACGCTGCACGCTTCCACGTTTGCGTTCCACGCGGGTCAGGTGCACATGGAGAAGACCAAATCCCTCAACGACGGTGGCGTGATTACCAACCGCGCACAGTGGGATGCCTATGCGTGGGACGAGCCGGAAAATTATCCCTTCACCCTGGATGCCGCGGCCGCGCTTCTGCCAGATGGCATGAAGTTTATGGTGCCCAGCCCCAGCGGCGTTTTGGAAAACACGATCGCGCTCGCCGGCTACGACACGCTGTGCTATATGCTCTACGAAGATTCGGATCTCGCGCAGGATATCTTCAACGCCGTGGGCTCGCGGCTATACCGCTACTACGAGAAGGCCATCTCCCACCCCGCGTGCGGCGTGATGATGGTGAACGACGATTGGGGCTTTAACACGCAAACGTTTCTGTCGCCCGAGCACATGCGCAAGTACGTGTTCCCGTGGCACGAGGCGTTCGTCAAGCTCGCGCACGATCACGGCAAGCCCGCCATCCTGCACTCGTGCGGCTACATGGGCGAGGTGATTGAAGACGTAATCGCGATGGGCTTTGACGGCAAACACTCCTATGAAGACAACATCCTGCCGGTGGAGCAGGCGTACGAGCAGTATAAGGGCCGCATCGCGGTGCTGGGCGGCATCGACCTTGACTATGTGATCTCCAAGCCTAAACAGGACGTCTACGCGCGCTCCCGGGCGATGCTTATCAAGGGCATGGAGGGCGGCGGGTATGCGCTGGGCACGGGTAACTCGGTGCCGTATTACGTGCCGGACGAGCAGTACCTTGCCATGGTAGACGCATATGCGGATTTGCGCAAGGAGTGTGAGGCCAAGGGGCGCTGAGGCTCGTCGGTTTGCACTACGCTCTGCCCCCCGCCAAGCTGCGGCATGGCGGGGGGCTGGCGCTGCGTGAAACCTCCTCTTCCCAAAGAAACTGAGGTTTCTTTGGGCTAGGAAGTGGATCGGCTACATTAAGAGAGACAGAAAAGAAGAGGAGTGGTAAAGTAAAGAAGGAGGGGGAATCCATGTCAGGAAAGCGTCCACGGCGAGAATACACGGAAGAATTTCGAAAACAGATGGTTCAGCTCTACCAATGCGGGAAACCGCGGTCGGAAATATTGC
>JAVBNW010000046.1:0-41373 GCA_031551255.1 Eubacteriales bacterium
GTCACGCGGGCGATGTCGTCCACCTCGGCCTTGAGCGCCTGGAACTCTGCATCCAGCGCGCCGCGGTCGATGACCTGCTCGTTCGTGTCGGACGCCGACTGAACCGCCAGCTCGCGCATTCTCTGCAGGATGTCGTGCGTCTTCTGCAGCGCGCCTTCAGCCGTCTGGATCAGCGACACGGCGTCGGCAGTGTTCTTCGAGGCCATTTCCAGGCCGCGAATCTGCGCGCGCATCTTCTCGGAAATCGCAAGGCCCGCAGCGTCGTCGCCGGCGCGGTTGATGCGATAGCCCGAGCTCAGCTTTTCAGACGAGGAAGCTACCTGGCTGTTCGCCAGCGAGTAGTTGCGATGGGCGTTGTACGCGGGAAGGTTGTTTTGAATACGCATACTATTTCCTCCTTGATTGTGGAAGCGGTGGCATCCTTGCCCCCGCCGCTTACGATAGGCTGTACTCCGGTGCCGCCCGCCCGCCGGGGGCCCATCCGTCTTGGCGGACGCCGCCGAAGTTCATCACTCTATGTTTCGGATCTTCACGCCAAACCTTTAGCAGGATTTGGACATTTCATAAAAATTTGCCTGCGCTGATTTTATATGGCAATTCGCGCCGCCGCACGCGCCAATCGCGCCAAATTTTGAATGAAACCTTATGGAAAAGATGAAACCAACCGATAGATAGTATATAATCATGCATGCGCGTCGGACATCGCCGCGCTTTTCGCGGCGGGCGCAGTATGCGTACAGGGGGAAAGCTCATGGCCCTATCGGCTTGCTGGATCGTAAAGAACGAGGCGGAGGTTCTCGCACGCTCGATCGAAAGCATAAAAGACGTGGTGGACGACCTAGTGGTCGTGGATACCGGCTCCACCGACAACACCGTCGATATCGCGCGCTCCCTCGGGGCAAGGGTCGAGCACTTTACGTGGATCGACGACTTCGCGGCCGCGCGCAACTACGCGCTTTCGTTTGTCAAAAACGACATCGTGTTTTTTCTGGATGCCGACGAATGGTTCGAGCCCGCGCTCGCGCCTGACGACGCGCAGCCGCTGGAAAATATCTTCCTGAAAAACTCGAGAATCGACATGGCACAGTTTGTGATGACGCATATCAACGAAAAAGGCGCAACCATCACCGTCACCGAGCAGGCGCGCTTGTTGCGCAAGCGCCCGGATCTGGGCTTTCTGTCGCCGATTCACGAATATTACGGCAGCCCGTCGGGCCGCTCGCTGGTAGAAATCACCATCAGCGACAAGGCAATTCTGCACACCGGCTATGTCACCTCGGTGCGCGACGAAAAGCTTATGCGCAACGTGGAATTGCTCAAGCGGCATGTGGCCAGCACCGACAACATCAACGAAACCTTCCTTTCTTATGTATATTTGGTGCGCGAACACTACCAGACGACCGGCGCCGAAAGCGCGTGGCCTTATCTGCGCATCGTTCTTGATTATCCGGGCTTGATTCGGCAAAGGGCGAGAGGCCGCAACTACGTGCCGTTGGTGGACTATCTTGTGCAGTGCTCGTGCGAGCTGCCCGACAAAGTGAGCCGCAGGGAGGTAAAAGACAAGCTCTTTGAGGCGCAGGCACAGGGCTATGCCGAGTACCCCGGCGCGCCTCTTTCGTTGTTGTGGCATACCTGCGTTTTCGACCTGAAAGAAGACGTGGTCATGCAGAGTGCGCCGCGCGCGCTCGCGCGCTCGCACGCGATGCCGGACTTTCCCACCAAGCTCTACAAGGCCCCCGATGCGCTCCTCAACGCCACCGTCGCCTTCGCTCTTGATCGCCGAGGCGACGCGCTAGGCGCTTTTGACCACGCGGTAGCTTCGATTAAGGCTTCAAAAAAGTACGCGGTGCCCATGACCGTCATGCTGCTTAAATGCATGCGCGGGCAGCAGCCGCAGGATATCGTCATCATGCTCTCCCAGCTTTTCGACATCGAAAACATCGAACATCTGCAGTTTTTAACCGAGGCCACGCACAGGACGGATTTTTTAGAGGTTTATGCGTATTACCAAGTGCGGCTGCTGAAGGAGACGGGCGTAAGCCGGGTGGCCCAGGTTGAACTTTTATACACGCAAAGGCGCTATGCCGAGGCTTTGGAGGCCGTGCTCAAAATCGCCGTGGAAGAAGGCGAAGAATACAACGAGCGCATAACGACTTATCTAATGGCAATCGCCGTATGCACAAACGACCCGACGCTCCACCTGAAATATGCGCACATCATGCCCTCCGGCGCGCGCATGATGGAGGCGTATTTTGCGGATATCGCGCTTACGGAGCGCACCGAGGCGGAAGACAAGCTCTTTCCGTTGGTGTATAAGCAGATAGCGCTCGTCGAGGGTGCGCAGGCGGCGAACGATTTTGGGCGGGTATTTCGCAACTTCCCGATCCTCACCTTCACCACCCGCGCGCCTTACTTGCTGAACGATTGGCAGTACCAGGCGCTGCTGAACGACCCCCTTGACGGCATTCCGGACAACGACTACGTGTGCTACACTTACATCATCCACGCGAATATTTACGCGGGGCGCTACGAAGAGGCATTTTTCCACATCCGCAGGTTCCTGTCGGGGCAGCAGGTCGTGGACGACGTGGATCTTCTGCACGCGCTGCTGGTAATCTCGGAAAAGAGCAAGGGCGTCGTCGCCCGCGAGGCCCGCGCGCTGTATGACCGACATATGCGCTTTCACGATGCGTTGGTCGACTATGGCGACGTCGTCAAATCCGGCTATGCCGTAGACGAATATACGGGGAAAAACCGCCTGCGCAAACTTCGCATCATGTCGATGGATAGCTTTTTGCAGCAGCTGAAAGAAGAAGACGCGGGCCGCCTCATCACCAACGAGCTGTTGGAAATCGCACTCAAGGCCGGCGCCATTTACGAAGAAAAGAAGATGGCCGGCATGGCCATGGAGTGCTATCGGCTGGCATACACCCACGAGAGCCACCGCGCGGCCGCGGCAAAAAAGCTAGCCGGGGTATTCCGCGCCATAGGCAACGAGGCGTTGGCAAGGACGTTCGAAATCGAAAGCGGGGAACAGCTGCCTGCCGAGGAATGAACCCTTAGAGGATAGAAGCGAGCTGTGGAGGAAGGGCTATGTTGGTTAACCTGATCGATTACTTTGAGCGGACGGTGCAACGCGCGCCCGACAAGACGGCCCTGTTCGACGGCGAGAAAGAAATCAGCTTTCGCACGCTTAGGAGCGGCGCACAGTCTCTTGCGCTTAGGCTCATCGAAAAAGGCCTGACATGCGCAGGAAAGCCCGTGGCGATCTACTTGCCCAAAAGTATCGAATGCACTATGAGCGCCATCGCGATTCTTTACGCGTCCAACGCGTATATGAACCTCGATATCCAATCTCCCGCGCAGAGAATCCGCAACATTATCGAGTGCATAAAGCCCGAGCTGATCATCACGGATGCAAAGCATAAGAAATCGCTTAGCGGCTTGTGGGACGAGAAGAAAATCGTCCTCGTCGACGAGCCTTCCGCAGAAGGGGAGGCCGATACGGCGCTTCTTTACCGGAGGCTTTCATCCGTCATCGATACGGATCTTTGCTGCATCATCAACACATCCGGCTCCACCGGCACCCCCAAGGGCGTAGCCCTCACCCATAGAAGCTTCATCGACTATACCGAATGGGCGGTGTCGACGGGTCTTACGGGAGACGAAGTGGTCGGCTGCCTGTGCCCCATCATGTTCGACCACCACAGCTTTAAACTGTGTCTGATGATGGCCACGGGAAGCAGCCTGGTTCTCATCCCCGGGCATTTGGCCGCTTTCCCCGCGCGGATTGTCGAGCTTTTGCAAAAGCACAAGGTTACGTTTATCTTTTGGGTGCCGACCATCATGGTCAACATCGCCAACATGGGCCTGCTTGACGACATGCCGCTGCCGAGCCTGAAAACGGTGTGGTTCGCGGGCGAGGTATTCCCCACCCGGCAGTTTAACCTGTGGCGCAAAGCCCTGCCCCGGGCAAAGTTTGTCAACCTGTATGGCCCCGCCGAAATTACGGTGGACTGCACCTATTACGTCGTCGAGCGCGACATCGCCGACGACGAGCCGATTCCGATCGGCTACGCGTGCAGGAACACCGGCGTTTTGTTGCTGACGGAGGACGACCGCCCGGCCGCCCCCGGCGAGCCCGGCGAGATCTGCGTAAGGGGCACATCCTTAGCGATGGGGTACTACAACAATCCCGAAAAAACGGCTTTGGCCTTCATGCAAAATCCATTAAACAGCTCTTATCCGGAAACCATCTACCGCACGGGGGATATCGGTCAGGTCAACGAGCGCGGCGAAATTCTGTTCAAAGGGCGCAAGGATACGCTCATTAAGCATTCGGGCTACCGCATCGAGCTTGCGGAGATCGAGCACGTGGCGATCAACACGCTGCGCTTGGTGGAAAACGCGTGTGTGCTGTATCACGCCCAGAAGAGGCAGATCACGATGGTATATCAGCACGGTGAGGATATTCCGCCCGAGGTCTTCCGCAAGGCGCTGACGGGTGCGTTGCCCAAATACATGGTTCCCAGCGCGTACATCCGCCGCGAGCAAATGCCCAGAAACCCCAACGGCAAGATCGATAGAAGCCAATTGGCACAAGAGCTGCTCGAACAGTAATCTCCGCTTGCTTCCATTGCGATCGTGTATGCAAGGCAAGGCGCAAATCGGCGAATTTCAACAAAAGGGCGCGAAACAGCGCCCTTTTGCTTGCTTATTTTGCAAACCAAGCCTATATTGTAAAGTATAGTCGGCCAACCCCAAAAGCAGAGCAATCGAGGGGATCTTTTCCCGCATGGCGGCGTCGAGCTCCAGTCAGCGTAGCTGCCGGCTCCGCTTGCTTATGCCTCCTTGCCCTGCGAAAAAACCTCTCGCTCGCCTGCCCCGTTTTTTTGAATTTGGCCGACTATAACAAAATTGCTGGAGCCCAATTTCAGGAGGGGAAAACATGAGCAAATACGACGAAGCTATGAAGTTGCTGGACGAAAAAGCGGGCAACAAGGACGGCCTGATCACGCTATCCACCATCGCGCTCGAGCCGGGGGCCGACGGCAAAAGCCGCCCTGCCGCCCGCATTGTGGACGCCTATTACGAGGACGGCGCGTTCTACACCGTCACGTATGCGACCTCCCAAAAGATGCTGCAGATCGCACAGAACCCCGAAGTGGCCGTTTGCATCATCGTGGAAAACTTCACGGCCGACGGCATCGGCGAAAACCTGGGCTGGGTGTGCGACGAGAAAAATGTGGAGATGATGGCGAAACTGCGCACGATCTTCGCCGCGTGGTATTACGAGGCCAACAACGACGAGGACACTAACACGTGCCTGCTGCGCATCCGCCTGACAAAGGGCCTGTGGAACGACCCCCACAAGGGGCTCAGGAATGAGATTGATTTTGTGAATAAGACGGCAACGTAAGCGGCATCCATTTTTGCATGATAAGTTGCTGCTAGCGATGTATCGGGCGCTGTGCAAGGTATAAGATTTTCCAAATAGGGAAACCGGCAAGCGCTATGACAGGCCGCGCGCTTTCGGGACGAAAAAGCCGCCGTGCAGGTCCTCGTTACCCGCATGGCGGCTGCGGCAGCACATGCTTATTGCCTACACTCTTGGTTGAGCGTTAGCCATATCACATATCGAATACTGCACAGTGGATTTCTTGACCTCGTCCGCTAAGCTCCATAAATTGCTTATCAATCGAATCTCGACATTCCTCATAAACAGCTCGCTCAATAAATCGTCGTATTGGGTTACATGAATAGGTTTTTCAGTTTGGTCACTTACGTAAAATCCCGCACAATCATCGAAGTAAAAATTCGCGATATTAAACTCATATACATATAAAGTAGTGCTTGCCATCGCTTTATACCAGGCATACTCAATAGCTACGCAATAGCGGGATGATGATGAAAAAAACTTTTTAATATCGTCTTGCGTTGTTTTATCGCCGATACGATACGTTACGCGAGGGCACTCTCGCGGAGTCAAAAATTGAGGAAGATGTTCCTCGGTTAAAGCCCAAACCAGTCCTTTCGACTTATCCATATCTTCTCGAATGGGAATGCGTGGGATGAACACTTCAATATTCGCTTCCTCACTAACGTGAAACAACCTCATCATCACACCCCCGAAGATATACATACTCCGATGTCGCCAAGTCTTTCAAAGCAAGCATAACACCGAAAACGGCTCCGCACAATAAATGGTTTAGTCCTATCCCGGCACCAACCCGGTTTTTATGCTTGGAACAAAAACCGGTCGCCGCGCGAGCTTCATAAACTGCGCGGCGGTTCATGTAGCGAATGCTTGTTAAGCTACATTAGCCTTTGCTGATGCCAATCAACACATCAAGGCTTTTTGCCAAACCTTCATTATTCGACTTTATTTCTAAAACGCTATAAATATTTGGTATTTGGTTAAAAGCATTTAGTATCTTTGGAAAATCTATTCCTCCAGTGCCGACTGCCAAATGAGTTCTGTTTCTAAGTTCTGCCTCGTCAAACACAACTCCATGAATAGCATCACTCACGTGCATGCCTTTAACATTTATATTAGGTAATAATTGAATTATCTCATCTTCGGAATATCCGTCGTAATAATTATGGGCAATATCAATAAGCACTCCTAATTCTGGATATGCATTGACGAATTTTGTATACTCGCCCAAGCCATTAAACTGAAAAAACTCTCCGCTAACATGACTTTCTAACGATAGTGAAATCCCCTCCTTAATGGCAGTTTTTAACCATTTGTCCATAAATCTGCATAAATACTTCAGCGATACTTCTTTTTCTTTTAGTGTTAATTTATTAATAAATGGAGGATGAATTGATATATCGTGCATATTGTGCTTAACAGCAATTTCAAAACATTCACTAAAATTAGCGCATAAGTTCTCATAATCATTTTCTAAAACAACTCTATATATCCCGCCAAAATGGAAAGTCAGTTTTAATTTGCTAAAATAATCGGGAATTTTGCGCAAATCTAGATTGAATGTTTTATACAATGACGGAGTAATGTGAATACCTTCAAATCCATATGTTTCTGCAACATTAAAAATAAATTCCCATCTATCAGATTCAGAACAGATTGTCTTTATTTTCTCTGAGTTTTCAATGCCTATTTCGTCCATTGAAAAATACATGCCGTACACCGCCTAATAAAAAATACTGCGTGCCGCCAAATCTTTCAAAGCAAGCATAACACCGAAAACGGCTCCGCACAATAAATGGTTTAGTCCTATCCCGGCACCAACCCGGTTATTATGCTGGAACAAAAACCGGTCGCCGCGCGAGCTTCATAAACTGCGCGGCGGTAGATATAACCATTAGGCCTCTTGCGAAACTAAAGACGACGGCGGAACGAGAAAAAATGGCGCGAGGCAAGGAATCGCCGACGACGCATACTGGAAGGAATCTGCTAAGAGGCGCTGACGCCGCATCACGCCATTTTTGCCGCTTCCGCCGCTGTTTTGGAGTTTCGCATGAGATCTACTGCTTTATACGCTTCACCGCATAAGCCACAAAGCGGGGCGGATGCCGCAAGCGTGGACATAAACGGTGTTTCCATGTAAATTGATGTGGCCGTTATAGTCGACAAAAGCGGCATACGTGCTACTATTCCCGGGAGATCGTAGCCACCACCATAGTGCCGTTCCCGCATAGTTACCGACCTTTCGTGCGGCGTTGTATTGATCGTCTATCCAAAATGCATATTCGTCTTGCCACCAACTAAACCGTCCGTCGTTCTTGGGGCGGGTCATTAGCTGCCCGCTGTCGCCCCAATATTGCGCCACGTCTTCCAGATTTAGTAGAAATATTTTATCGTGGGTATTGTTTCCGCCGTTTGTGCGGTACCAAGGGTTATCGGGATTCGAAATAGCAGTCTTAACAATCCTCGATTTTTCCTCTACAGTGAACTTATCGTAAAACGGCCCGTTTAAGTATCCGCGCAACGTGCAATTCTCCCACGTCGTATCGCCGTGTTTATCGTTATACAGCCTGTGTTCGAGAACTTTATCGCTTAAAAGAAGCGCATTGCCGCCTTGTACATCCAACACATGCCAGCCATACTCGCCAAATACTACACAGTCCCCTGCTTGCATGTTGATTCTCCTTATCGTAAAACTATAAATTCTCTGTACCATCAAACCCTTTCCACGAGTATAGCACGAAAACCGCCTCTGCCGCAGTCAATGTTTTGACCCCGTCGCGGCCGCAGCCTCCTTTATGCGCCTATTCTTGCGCAACCGCCAAGATAGGGATTGATCGCCGCACCGCATCCCATATGGCCGCGGACGGGCATGGCCCGTACTATAGCGGAATATTGCCGTGCTTCTTCCACGGCGCTTCCTGCGCCTTTGTGCGCAGCATTTCAAGCGCCGCGGCGATTTTTGAGCGCGTTTCCTCGGGCAGGATCACCTCGTCCACAAAGCCGCGCGTCGCGGCGGTGTAAGGCGTCATAAACTGGTCTTCCAGCTCGGAAATGAGGCGTTTGCGCTCCACTTCCGGCTCGGCCGACGCCTTGATCTGCCGCCTGAAAATCACATCCACCGCCCCCTCGGCGCCCATGACGGCGATTTCGGCGATGGGCCATGCAAACACAACGTCCGCGCCCATGTTCTTGGAGTTCATCGCGATGTACGCCCCGCCGTAGGCCTTGCGCATGATCAGGGAGACTTTGGGCACGGTCGCCTCTGAAAACGCATAGAGGATCTTTGCGCCGTGGCGGATGATGCCCGCGTGCTCCTGCTCCCTGCCGGGCAAAAACGCGGGTACGTCGATCAGGGTTACGATGGGTATGCCGAAACAATCGCAAAAGCGGATGAAGCGGGCGATCTTGTCCGCCGCATGATAATCCAGCGAGCCGCCCATGTGCCTGGGCTGGTTGGCTACCAGGGCGACCACCTCGCCGTCGATGCGGGCAAAGCCGACCACCGCGTTCTGCGCAAACCCTTCGGCCACTTCAAAAAAGGAGTTCCGGTCGACCATGGTATCGATCACGGAGCGCACATCGTACGTCTTTTGCCTGCTGTCGGGCACCAGGGAAGTCAGTTGTTCCGAGCGATCCACTGGAATGCCGCCCACATCGGCGGGGGGATGGTCGCGGTTGTTCTGCGGAAGATACGACAGCAGCCTGCGCACGCCCTGCATGGTCTGCGCATCGTCCTCATACACAAAGTGCGCAACCCCCGATACCGTGCTTTGAATGTCCGCGCTGCCCAGTTCGTCGGCGGTAATCTCTTGACCGGTTACGTTTTTTACGACGGCGGGGCCGGTGATGAACATGTTGGAAGTGCCCCGCACCATAAAGATAAAATCGCAAATTGCCGGGCTATAGCAGGCCCCGCCGGCGCATGGGCCCATGATGACGGCGATTTGCGGTATAACGCCCGAGGCCCGCGTGTTGCGAAGAAACATGCCCGCGTAACCCGAGAGCGCGCTGACGCCCTCTTCGATGCGCGCGCCGGCCGAATCGTTGATGCATACGAGCGGCGCGCGCATTTCGATGGCCATATCCTGCAGCTTGCAGATTTTTAGCCCATGGTATTCGCCCAGCGTCCCGCCGATAACGGTAAAATCCTCGGAAAACGCGAAGACGAGCCTGCCGTTCACCAGCCCGTACCCGGCGATGACGCCGTCGCCCAGCGCCCTTTTTTCCGCCAGGCCAAACGCGTCGATCCGCCCTTGCACAAACGTTTGAATCTCTTCAAATTGCCCATCGTCAAATAGGGTCTCCATTCGCTCGCGCGCCGTCATCTTGCCCTCTTTGCGGTGCTTTTCCTGTCTTTGGGCGCCGCCCCCCAGGTTTCGCTGCTCCCGCATGTTCTTGAGGCGTTCCAGACCGTCACTCCACATGTTAAGCGCTCCTTTTTACAAAACTTTGCTGTTCGACGCGCAAAAAAGTACGATAAATGGGTTGGAAGGGTGTTGGCCTACATGCCATAGCAAAGGGGATTGACTTTTATGAAGCTGTTTTCCATCGGCCCTGTCGAGATGCATCCGTACACCAAGCGTCTAGGAAGCGAATCCATACCCTATTTCCGCACGGAAGAGTTTTCTCAAACGGTGCTTGGGTGCGCGACGATGCTAAGCGCATGCGTGAACGCCCAGGATGATGCCCGCGTGTTTTTGCTGACGGCGTCGGGCACGGCCGCCATGGAAACCGCCGTCGCATCCGCCTTTACCCCGGGCGACCGCGTGCTGGTTATGAATGCCGGCACATTTGGCAAGCGGTTTTGCGATATCTGCGACGTGCATGCAATACCCTATGTTAGCGTCGACCTTGCGTTTGGCGAATCGCTGACCGAGGAAAGGTTGGCCGCTTACGACGGTAAGGGGATCACCGGCGTCCTGGTGAATCTCACCGAGACGAGCACCGGGCTTATGTTTGATGCGCCTATGATCGCGGATTTTTGCCGACGCAACGGCGCGTTGTTCGTCGTCGACGCGATCGGCGCCTTTTTGGCGGATGCTCTCGATATAAGCGCAATGGGCATCGACATAGGCATCGTCTCCTCGCAAAAGGGCCTGGCGCTCCCGCCCGGGCTTTCGATGATAACGACTACCGACAAGGCCTATCGGGATAGGATCGCGCACGCGCCCCGCAAGTCGCTCTATTTTCACCTGCCGGATTATGAAGCCGACGGGCGGCGCGGGCAGACGCCCTATACCCCTTGCGTAGGCATCATTCTACAGCTGGAACAGCGCCTTCAGCACATTCAAGAAGAAGGCCCGGATGCCGTCATCGCCCATACGGCCGCGTTGGCGCGGCAATTCCGCAAGGGCATTCTCGAGCTTGGCTATACATTGCCGCCCCACCCGCTCTCCAACGCGCTAACCCCGGTGCTGTGCCCGAAGAACGACGCGCCCGCGCGCATCCGCGCTCTATGCGCGCTTGGATATCAGACGACGCCCTGCGGCGGAAGCCTGAGCGAATCGATGCTCAGGGTAGGTCATTTAGGCTGCCTGACGGCCAAGGATCACGCCGATCTGCTTGAGGCGTTTTTGCAAATTGAAGCATAGCGCCTATGTTCATTCAACCCCAAACGCCTAGAGCAAATCTCGTGATGATCGCGCACACAAAGGCGGCATGCGCAAGGCCCGAATCCGACGCGCGCATCGCTACGCCGAGATGGGGCAACGCCGCGAGCCCGGCTGGGGGAGTTCCCCCGGCCTTTGTTTCTCCCTGCGCCACCGCATGGGATTGCTTTGTGCGGACCTCCGTCTATCTGTGGATACTAATCGTCACGGCGCAAGCGGCTCCAATCCGAGCTGCGCTAGTATGTATTCGTAGATTCTGCGCCCGCACAGGCCATCATCCTGTATATATTGGCGCATGACCTTAAGGCGCTTTTCTTTGTCCGGGTCGTCCACAAGATAGGCGAGCATGGTCTTGGCGGTTTGCCTATCGAGGCCCGAGGCGGCCTGGCGGTTGTTGGCGTAAAGGGCAAGGTGCAAGGGGTTGCGCCAAGGATCATCGGCCGCCGGAGGTGGACCGTCGATGATCACGGGTTTGCCGGTCGCCAAATACTCGTACGTAAGCGAGCCAAACCACGTCAGCATCGCGTCCGAGCACAGGAATGCCGCAAGATAATCTCCGGATGTATCGATGATAATATTTTCCTGCTCCTTGGCCATCGCCACGACATCGGCATAGGGCTTTGCGTACTGGGGCTGCATGCTCCGAATCGACGCCTCGGTAAGCGGATGCGGCCGCCATATCACCGTAAGCTCGTCGGCCAGGGCGCGAAAAGAAGAAAAAGTCTTCTCCGCCTCGGCCGCCATGTTGTCGCCCCACCTTCCAAAGTATGAAAGATGCGTATCCCACAAAAGAACTTTGCGTCCCCGGGCCTTTCGCTTCCACGCTTCGGGAACCGCGACGCCTTTTTCTTGGGCCTTGACAACCCTGTCCCATTTGGGCGATCCGGCCGCCACCATTTTTTCGGGATCATAGCCGAGGGCCGTGCCGGTGGCCGCCATAGACTGCGACGGCACAAAATAGCGCCAGCAGTTGATATGGGCGGGCATGCCGAACATCAAGCCATATTGCGTGCTGTTGCATATGGGCGTGGAATAGTAGGGCACATAGCAAAGCCCATGGGTGTATTGTTGAAGGCGGCTGCTGAAAAATTGCCGATCCACACGAGTGACTCGGTTCGCGGCATCGTAGGGGTTGTGAATGAAGACAAAATCCGGCCGCTCCCTTTGGATGAGGTAGCTCTCGTGCCGCGTTATCGGAACATAGGAAGGAAGCTCGGCGCCTTCGTAGTGGCTCTCGCCCAGCGTGCCGTCCGCATTTAGATCGCGATAGGGAATGGGCACCACCTTGCACGCAAAGCGCGGGTCGCCCGCAAATGCCTCCCACACGCTCTCAAACGACGACCACATCGAGGCCTTGTATGGAAAAAACGCCACGCGCAACGCGGCGCGGATTTGCCCTACCATCTCCTTGAGCGCCTGAGCGCTTTTCGCGAGGTCGGCCCACTGTTCATCCTGAAAAGCGCCCGCCTTAAGCGCCGTATCGTACGTGCGGCAAAGCTTTGATAGCCACGCTCCGCCCTGCTCGTCGACCTCTCCCTTTACCATATCGGCGATGTTTACGAGGCAGTCCCGGCATGAAAGAAAAAAGTCGTCCGGGATATCGCGCTCGCCCTCCCCAAAAAACAGATAATCCATCGCCTCGGCGTAGGTTTGGCAAAGCTCTTGGACCTGGCGTTTGATCTCGTAGCGCATGTAATGTCCTTCCCGCAGCGCCGACGCCATAAAGCGCCGGCGGCGTTTGCATAATCGCATTCCCTAGGGTTATTTCAAGCCCGAACGGCATTTGCGCCGATGCCGGCTTCCGCGCGAAGCATGCGCCAACGCAAATTTCCCCGGTTTCCCCGAAGATTCAACACAACTCTCTTATTAATTCGTCACTTGCGGCGCATTTCTTGAGCCCTTGTATGGTCGAAATAAATACGTTATAATTATAAATAATCTATCTATCCAATACAGGCTGACGCCGATGGAGGCAAATATCATGCAGGAAAAGATTCTCGACCTCCTGCGGGAAATCAGGCCCGAGGCCGATTTTGACGGCAGCGCGGATTTTGTCGAAGACGGGCTGCTCGACAGCTTCGATATCGTTTCCCTCATCGACGACCTGGAGCGCCAATACGGCGCGCCCATCCCCGCGCAGGAGATCTTGCCGGAGAATTTTTCTTCCCTCGAAGCCATCGCGGCGACTGTTTCGCGCGCGCAAAAGCACAAGGGATGAGGCGCGCTCAAGAGCGGGCGCACATCCTTCGGCGCGCACAGATCGAAGACATTCCCGGCATTATGGACTTTTTAGATCAATTCTGGGAGCGCGGCTGCCTGCTCTCGCGGGATCGCGCCTTTTTCGAGTATGAGCATGTGCTCGACGGACAGGTAAGCTTCATCATCGCCGAGCATAGAGAAACCCGCGCCGTGGAAGGCGTGGCAGGTTGGTTGCCCTGTACCCGCGCACAAACCGAAGATTGTTTCGGCGTGATGTGGGTGGTCAAGCCCCGCAGCGGAACCCCCGGTTTGGGAAACGCGCTGGGCGATTTTCGTGATGGTTTGCTTGACGGCGAGAAGCCCTTTATGCAGGCGGCATATGCGGTGGGCCTGCGCAAGGAGACCTCGGTTCCGATCATCGAAATGGCGGGGGGGCTCGTGGGCTCCATGCAGCACTATTACCGCCTTAACGCAGAGGCGGACTACAAAATTGCCCATATTAGGCAAAAGAAGATCGCCGCATGCGCGGGCGGGAAAAAGCTGATCCCGCTGCCTTCGTCGGAATGGTTGTGGCGCTTTTTCGATCCTACATGGTTTCAAATCGCGCGCCCGCACAAAGACGCTTGGTACGTCGAACACCGCTACTTTCGGCACCCATATTTTCGCTTCAACATCTGGGGCATTGAAGGCGTTCCGGGCCGGATGCAGGGCGCATTGGTGGGAAGGGTTGTCGAGCAAGACGGCGCGCGCGTACTGCGCATCGTCGATTTTTTCGGGCCGGACGAGGCGCTTTTTGGCATCGGCCCGGAATTGGATCTGATTATGCGCGCAAACGGCATCGAATATACGGATTTTTACTGCGCGGGCCTTGCGCAGGGTGCGCTCGGCGCGGCAGGGTTTGCGCTTAAGGACGACGACGATCCGAACATCATTCCGGATTTTTTCGAGCCCTTCCTTCAGAAAAATGTGGAAATTCTCTATCAGGCGCCGCCGGATACGCCGCCCTTTCGCTTGTTCAAGGGCGATGCGGATCAAGGACGCCCTAAGAGATTGCGGCTTCCTATGGAATACCGCATTTAATTTTTCCGGTTTTATACCGAAGAACTAATAAGAATCATAAAAACGTCAACGCAAAGGAGAATGACCATGACGCAGGCCGAAAAACTTGCCGCCCTTGAAGAGATGATGGAACTTGACGAGGGAATCCTCGCCCCGGAAGCCGATCTTGCCAGCTTGGATGAGTGGGATTCGATGTCCGCGCTGTCCTTCGTGGTTCTGATGAGCGACGAATTTGACAAAAAGATTACCGGCGCGCAGACTCGCGCGTTCAAGACCGTTCAGGATATGCTGGATATTATGGAAAAATAAGGCGCATTTCGCAGAGCGCGAGCGATATCGCCACAACAGGCGGAGGATTTTTATGCCGTACGCGGAGTATACGAACATCGCCATTGCCGGCATCGCGACGGCGGTTCCGGAGAAGACCGTCACGGTGGAATCCCTGGCGGCTCATTACGACGCCGCCTATCTCGAAGAATTTCAGAAAAAAACCGCCATCCGCAAGAAGCACCGCGTCGCCCCGCACCAAACGGGCTCCGATCTGGCGCGCTGCGCGGCGGAGCGCGCCCTTGCGGCGGCAGGTTGGGAAAAGGGCAGCGTGCGCGGCATCGTGGTCGTCACGCAGTATCCGGATTATCGGATGCCGGGCAACGCATGCATCATGCACCATCAGCTCGGCCTTTCGCAGGACTGCATCGCGTTTGACGTCAACCTGGGCTGCTCGGGCTATGCGTACGGGCTCAACATCTGCGCGTCCATGATGCAGCAAAGCGGCATGGACAGGATGATTCTGGTATGTTCGGAAGTCAGCACCCCCCTCGCCCCTCACCCGACGGACCCGGACGCCGACATCGACCAGTTGCTCTTTGGCGACGCTGGCACCGCCACCCTTTTGGAAAGGCGCGAGGACGCGCCGCCGCTGAGCATCGGCATGTGGACGGACGGCTCCGGCTACAAGGCTCTGTACACGCCCTTCGGCGGAGCGCGCAACCCCGGGGTGCTGCGCGGCAACAAGGTTCAAATGCCCGACGGTACACAGATCTACGACGATCTCTCCTACATGGACGGCGTGGAGGTCTTTTCGTTCTCCAACACTTTCGCGGTGCAGGGCGTTAAAGATTTCTTGACGCATTACGGCCTTAGCCTTGAATCCTTCGACGGCCTGGTGCTGCATCAGGCCAATATGATGATCATCAAGCAGATGGCCAAGCGCCTGAAAATGCCGATGGATAAGGTACCCGTTTCGCTGGATCGCTACGGCAATACCTCAAGCGCCACCGTGCCGCTGACGATTTGCGACGCGTATGCCGGCACGGATAAGCAACTTAACCTTCTGTGCACGGGCTTTGGCATCGGGCTTTCGTGGAGCGTCGTGAACATGACGCTCGCCCCCGATGTGATTCACCCTATCGTCACCGACGGTTCCATCATGGAAGAGGGCATTACGGAATACAAACCCGTGTTGTGAGGAGAAACGATACGATGTTTGACGATTTGCGGGGCAAACGCATTTTGATTACCGGCGCGTCGAGCGGCATTGGCCGTGCGATCGCGGTTTTTCTTGCAAAAGAAGGGGCGAATGTCGCGCTGGTAGCCCGCGACAGGGAAAGGCTCCAGGAGACGCTTGCGATGCTTGCGCCCGGCGGGCACGCGCTCTTCCCCTGCGATCTATCCGACATGGAAGCGATAGGGCCACTGGTAAAAAGCATCGTGGCGACCTTTGGCAAGCTTCACGGCTTTGTGCATAGCGCGGGCGTCGGCAACGCGCGGCCGCTAAAAACCAGCTCGTTTTCCTTCATGCACGACGTCATGCTCATAAACTTTTACGCCTATGTCGAATTGATACGCCACATCGCGTCAAAGAGGCACATGGAAATGCCGCTTAGGATCGTGGGGCTCTCTTCGGTTTCCAGCGATCATTATGTCGCAGGCACCGCCGCCTACTCGGCTTCCAAGGCGGCGATGGACGCGGTGACGCGCTGCCTGTCTTTGGAGCTATTGAGTAAAGGGGTTTCCCTCAACACCATACAGCCGGCGTGGGTCAATACGGATATGACTTCGTCCGCTAAAGAATGGATCAGCGAAGAGTGGGAATCCCACTTGCTAAACGCGCAGCCGCTGGGGCTCATCTGTGCGCAGGACATCGCCGCGATGGCCGCATATCTTCTGAGCGACAACGCGAAAATGATCACCGGCGCGCACTTTCCCATCTCGGCCGGCTACTTCGGCTAACGCGCATTAGGGGGCGCTTTATCTGGTTTACTTAAACGCACGCTTCGATTCCTATACTTTGCTGCGCCCGGTGGAGTTTTCCGCCGTGCTGCCCGCGGGCTTTGGCAAAACACATCCGCCCTACCCTGCCGTGTGGTTCTTCCCTTGCCTTGGCGAGGATGCGCACACCGTTCATTTCAAAAGCGGCCTTGCGGAACTGGCCGACCGGCACGGCCTCGCCGTCGTGGTTGCGACGACGGGCAACGACTTTCTCGTGGATCTGCCCGCAGATGCGCGCTGGTCGTTTTTCGAAGAAGAATTCTTCGATTCGGTCCGGGATATTTTGTCGCTATCCCCCTGTCGGAAACATAATTTTGTCATGGGACTGTCCATAGGCGGCTATGCGGCAACGCGCCTGGCGCTTGCGCATCCTGAAAGGTTTGCCGCCGCATGTTCGCTCTCCGGCGCGGTCGCGCCGGATGTCCTCCCGCAAGACCAGCGCCTTAAGGACCGCCGGCTTCACTCGCTTCGCTTTGTGCTGGATAGCCAGTTGATTCCGCGCGCATTCGGCAGCCGAGAGGAATATGCTCTAAGCGAGGGCAACCTTGCCTCGCTCGCCGCGCAGTGCGCAGGGCGCGCGGGCCCTGCGCCCCGGCTGATGCTGGCATGGGGGCGCGAAGATGCGCTTGCCGCGGGGCCAAACCGCGCGTTCGCCGATACCCTGGCGGCGATGGGTATACGCTGTGAAACGCTGGAAACGCCCGGCGGGCACGATTGGGCGTGCTGGAACGAAATGATTCCGCAGGCGATCGAATGGATGCTTAAAGACTAACGGCCGCCACGGTGGAAAATTGACGAGCATAACAGAAAGTGGAGGAGCCTTTGTGAAATTCACTTACCAAGGGAAGGCCATCAAGGGTTGCCTGTGCGTCGTGCCCGACAGGGTGCTGCGCTTTGAGGACGAGCTTAACAATTTTAACGCGCCCGAAAAGCAATCCCGCAGGCTGGCAAAGACGATGGGGTTTGACGAACACCGCCTGTGCGATCAGCAAACCGCGGCATCGGATTTATGCGCATACGGTCTTACTTATCTTGTTCAAAAGGGTTTTCTTCAAAAAGAGCGCATCTCGGCAATTGTGGTGGCGTCCACGTCGCAAGACTATCCGATGCCCGGCATATCCACGCTTCTTGGGCACGCATTGGGGCTTGGCGAGGAAACGTATTGCCTGGATCTGTTAACCGCCTGTACGGGCTATATCGTCGGCCTCAGTCAGGCGCTGGCGCTCCTTGATCAGCCGCAAATCGATCAAGTATTGTTGATCAACGCCGACGTCCTGGGAAAGTGCGCAAACCCGAAGGATCGCAACACCTATCCTCTTTTAGGGGATGCCGCGGCGATCACCCTGCTCGGGCGCGACCCCGACGCAGAACGCATCCATATCAGCCTGAGAAACGACGGTTCGCGGCTACACTCGCTGTATATTCCGGCGGGCGGAAGCCGCCTCCCGTTTCGGGATACGCTTACGGTTCCGCCAAAGATCGACGAGTTCGGCAACGAAATCTACCCGACGGGCATCCATATGGACGGCACCGCAGTGTTTCAATTCGTCACCTCCGACGTACCGCCGATGGTAGAAGATCTGCTCGCCTATGCGGGCAAGGAAAAAGGCGGGGTCGATTACTTTTTATGCCACCAGCCCAACCGGTTCATCCTTCATAAGCTGGCCGAAGAGATGGGCGTGCCCAAAGAAAAGTTGTTTTCCAACATCGTCGAAAAATTCGGCAACTCCAGCGGCTCCACCATCCCCATGGCCATGGCGTACAACCTCGGCCCCAAGCTTATAGACGGCACATTTGAGGTATGCATGGCGAGCTTCGGCGCGGGGCTTACCTGGGGGAGCGCGTCGCTCAGGCTCGGCGGGCTTGGGTTTTGCGAGTGGATCGAACATCCGGGTGGCGGGGCGAACCGCTATCCGGGCTAGGGCGCGCCGCGCTCCTTAGTACGCACGGGCCCATCGGAAGGAGGTCACATCATGAACGCCATTCTCATGGCCGCAGGCCGCGGTACGCGCATTTCGCGCAGCATCAGCGATTCGTGCAAGTGCGCGCTGGATATCGGCGGCATTCCGCTGATCCGTCACACCGTTACCATGCTCCTTAACCACGATATCCAGCCGCACATCGTGGTAGGGTATCAGCAAGAACAGGTGAGAACCGCCCTTCCAGGCCTGCCCGCTGTCTTTTGGGAAAACCCTTTTTATTCGGTCACAAATTCTCTCGCGTCGCTTTGGTGGGCTCGCGAAGCGCTCGTAGGCGACCGGGTAATCCTGGGCAATGCGGACGTATTTTGGGAAGAAAATTTACTGACGCCCTTGCTCGACGATCCGCGCGATATCGTGATGCTGTGCGATTCAAGTCGTGTGGAACAGGGCGATTATCTTTTGCGCACGGAAAACGGCGCGATCAAGGCCTACGGCAAGGTTACCGTGCCGGGGGCGAACAGCGAGTACGTAGGGCTAGCCAAGGTCCGGGGCGAACTGATTCAAACCGCGCGTGCAACCGTCGAAGCAATGGTGAAGGAACAGCGGCATACCTGCTGGTGGGAGCAGGTGTTCTACGACATGACCCCCCGTCGGGATGTTTGGGCGCTGGATATCGCCGGCTCCTTCTGGGCGGAAATCGACTTTATCGAAGATTACCAGCGCGTACTCGCATACAGGACGATGAAATAGCCGTGGCAAAGCGCATCCGCGTCGGCCCGACGCAACGGAGGTAAAAATGCCCGATACTCCTCCTTTGCACAAGGCTTTTATCGACCGAACGCTCGCTCAGTGGAGCGACGGCGCGGAGCTTTTGCGCGCGATTGAAACCGGCCGCAAGCAGGTGGGACTCCGCAAAAACCCTTCAAAACCCGCCGAACTTCCCTGGCGGCTCTCGTCGGTGCCGTGGGAACCCAACGGCTATTATCTCCAAGAGGATGCGCAGCCGGGCGCGAGCCTGCTGCACGCGGTGGGCGCGCTGTATATGCAGGAGCCCAGCGCAATGTCCGCCGCTCCGCTGCTCAAAGCTCGGCCCGGCCAAACAATTCTCGACCTGTGCGCGGCCCCGGGCGGCAAGTCAGGCCAGCTGGCGGCTGCCATGCGGGGAGAGGGGCTTCTCGTGTGCAATGAGGCGGAACCTTCTCGGGCGCCGATTCTTGCGCAAAACCTCGAAAGGTTGGGCGTGCGCAACGCACTGATCACCTGCATGCGGCCCGATGCGCTCGCAAAGCATTTTCTCGGCGCTTTTGACGGCGTTTTGATCGACGCGCCATGCTCGGGCGAGGGAATGTTCAGGCGCGATCCCGCTTCCCGCGCGGCCTGGACGCCCGACGCGCCTTCGGCCTGCGCGCGCCGCCAAGTTGCGATCCTTAAAAGTGCTGCGCTTATGGTACGTCCGGGCGGACATATGGTATACTCTACCTGTACGTTCAACCGGGAAGAAAACGAGGACGTCGTCTGCGCGTTTATCGCGGAAAACCCAGCGTTTGCGCTGTGCGAAACGCGGCGCATCTTCCCGCACCGGGATCGCGGAGAGGGGCATTTTTGCGCGCTGCTGGCAAAGAATGCGCAGGAGCCCATGCTCGCTGTGCCCGCGCTCGATTCGGACGAGACGCTGCGCGCGCCCTGGCAAGCGTTCGCAAAAGAGCTGTTTGCCGATGCGGCCCTTGCAAAGCTGCCCCTTGCGCGCATGGGAGACGCGCTGTACGCTCTTCCGCCCGGATGCCCCTCCCTGCATGGGCTGCGCGTGCTCCGCGCGGGCATAAAGCTCGCCCATATCCGCAAAAACAGGCTGGAGCCGGCGCACGCGCTGGCGATGGCCCTTTCGCGGGAACAGGCGCGCAGAATCGCCGATGTGGACGACGAGCAGGCGGCCCTGTACCTGCGCGGGCATCCCCTGCCCCTTGCGGGCCCGCGAGGATGGGCTCTTGTGTGCTATAGCGGCCTTGCGCTGGGCTGGGGCAAGTTTTCCGACGGGACGCTTAAAAACCACTTGCCCAAGGGGCTCAGATGGCTATGAACCCAACGCCGCACGGCGGAAATATAGTGCGAGGAGGATTCTGATGAACAAGACCGAACGCGTGAAAAATGCCCTGTGGGGCAAACCGGTCGACCGCGTGCCCGTAAGCTTCTGGCACCACTTTGACGGTGCGGACGCCGTCGGCCAAGGCTGCGTGGACGCCCACATGCGCTACTACAAGGCCACGAATGTCGACTACATCAAGGTGATGTCCGACGGCATATCCTATTCCCTCACAGAGACGATCACAAGCGCCTCCGATTGGCGCAAGGTCAAGCCGCAGGGCAGAAAAAGCGCGTTTATCGCCGACTCCGTAGACCGTGCCAAGCGCTTAAACGATGCGCTTCAGGGCGATTGCCTTACGTTTTACAATATCTTTGCCCCCTTTTCGATGATCCGCAACGCCACCAGCGACGACATGGTGATGAGCCACTTGAAAGAAGACGAACAGGCCGTGCTGTCCGCCACGGCCGCCATCGCCGAGGATGGCGCGGAGCTTGCCCGCCTGCTCATCAAAGAAGGCGGCTGCGCAGGCATTTACCTGGCGCTGCAGGCCGGCGAAACCTGGCGCTTCTCGGCGGAGGAATACGCGCGCATCGTACGGCCTTCCGATCTTATGGTGCTGAGCGAGGCCAACCGTCACAGCGATGTAAACATCGCCCATCTGTGCGGCTGGGCGGGCGATGCGAACAACATGGACATTTGGAAAAACTATCCGTCCCGTGCGGTGAACTGGGCCACCTGCATCGAAAACATCGATCTTTGCGCGGGGCGCGATCTCTTCCCCGGCAAGGCGATCATCGGCGGTTTCGACAACCGCAAAAATAGCCTGATCTGCACCGGCAAAAAGGAAGACATTCAGGCCTTCGCGCGCAGGCTGATCGCGGATTTCGGCACGACCGGCCTGCTGATCGGCGCGGATTGCACGCTGCCCGCCACCATCGACCCCGAGCGCGTGCGCTGGGTGGTGGAGGCCGCGGCGCAGGCATAGCCGGGCAATTCCAGGCTATCGTCGAATAAAATAAACCCCTATTTATTTAGTCTACCATAAGAAAACAAAAAGAAACATCGTTACCGATGTTTCTTTTTGTTTTCTATCAATAGCTTAAATGTAGAAAATGCTTATTAACTATGGGGTAAATTTGTCGAACGCGGGTATGTAATGAATGATGTCGCCAATCAAACCATATGTATTGGGGCCGTGGTAATCTCCGTTTAATGGATTTACAGTGCCGCGTATATTGTACATCAAGCCCATGGCGGCAATGCGCTCCTCTGGTGTAACCGCCAAGACGGCGTCATCGATAGCAACCTGTACGATTTCACCACAAATCAAACTCCAGTTACTATCATCAACCAATGTTCGCTCCCATTTCAGTATGCACTCCAATGCTACCATGCTTTCGGAAACGGATGGCGCTTTGATTTTCTGTGAAGGCATGGCGGTTAAACCTGCCGCGGCCAACTCATCGGTTTCTAAGCCGTTATTTATGATTGTAGCATTGGCCTGACGAATATATTCTTTTGAAATGTAGTTAATGCACCACTCTCCGGTTCGCTTTATATTGGCGTATGTGTGTTGATGTTTTAGCAGGGCCATTAAGAAATGATTTTGTTTCCCTTCGCCCAATAGCAGTCCCCACGATTGGATGTTGGCATTGGGGATATCCCTTTCTTTAAGTGTTGTCACCACATAAATCGGATTCGGTACTGTAATTCCGAATTCAAGCCATGAAAAAGTTCTATATTTTCCCGGCCAATCCTCGACTAAACATTCTGGTTTGTCGTGTGTGAAATAATGTTTCATGGCGACCTCCAAAACATAAATGTAGTGGGTAATAACGCATCTTCTACCAAAGTCTGATGGATTGCTCTACGAAGTAGACTCCGGCCAACGTCGTCAATCAATGATCGTTCCTGTACAACTTAACAAAGATATGGCTATTTGTTCATTTGCGGAGATTAATCTAGCTGAAAAAACCTGATTATGCCTCCGTCAATGGTTGTAACATCGCATTTCGTCCCACCCCAGGGCTGGGTTTCGATCCCGCTTATCTTGACCCAGCCATTCCCCGTTACAAAGGCGTGCAGCTTTTCTATGTTGTCGACTCTCATGAAAGCGACAGTTTGCTTTGATGGTTCCCCGCAGAACATATGGAATCCATTAAAGGGTATAAGCTTCATACCGCTTATTTCTCCAGGCAGAGGAAGCACGCAGCCATATGTTCCATCGCCGTTATCGTCCCGTTGGTCGATTCCGGCGTACCAACCCAAAACTTCCTCAAACCACCTCGCGGTTTTGTCCATGTTTTGAGTATAGTACACAGGCCCGTTTTCCTTAACTGTGTAGCCTCTCTCCGTGAATTTTTGCATGATAGAATGACCTCCCAAAGTAGATTGGACACATATTTTAGCGAATGGGGAAAGGCGTCCCTTTTTATCGCGCGCTATCACGGGGGACACACCATGGAAACGGGTAAATGCACGCGAAAAGCTCTCTGGAGATTCATAACCATATCTAAAGGCAATGTCAATTACTTTATCGCAGGTAGACTCTATGTCAGCACCCGCCAGCGCCAACCGGCGGTTACGGATATACTCGCCAAGCGTCATGCCACATACCACTGAAAACAGACGCTGAAAATGAAATGCCGACATAAACGCTTGGCTTGCAATGGTCTCTAACTTTAGCTTATCGCAGATATTGTCCTCAATAAAGTCAATCGCCCTCTGTATACGATTTACCGCATCCATTCCCTCACCGCCTATCCGCTTGGAAGTATAGCATAACCGGAAATACGCTTCATGATATTTTTTGCTCGCTTCGGTTAATATAAATACTTTTCGCGAGTCAACTTTTTATTTGTACCATACTCGCTTTGTAAAGCAAACAGAACGGGAACAAAACGTTCCATGGGAAGCGGGTACCCGCTTGCGTAAAACCAAAAAACCGGCGAGGTTCTATTCACGCCGATTTTATGCGAAGCATTTTCTTATATCGCGCGCCATTCGAACTTTTTACCTGCTTACGGGCGCTTTGACGGTATGCGACTTCTATTTTCCGAGGCAAAAGCTCGAAAACACCCTGTCCAGCAGCGCCTCCTGCGCGCTGCCGGTGATGTCGCGCAGCGCGCCGAGCGCATCCTCCAAATCGAGCGACGCGCAATCCAGCGACAGCATGTCCAGCGCGCCGCATGCGCGCTGAACTGCCGCGAGGGCGCGCGACGCGGCCTCCACGTCGCTCTCGTGGGTGAGCAGCGCCTCGCCGGGCGCGGCGACGGCGGCCTTTTCGTACAGCGCCTCGCGCAGGTCCTCCAGGCCCGCGCCGGTCACGGTAGAAATCGTAACGCACCCAAGCCCCTGATACATGGCAAAATCCGCGGGCGAAAGCCTCGCCTTCAGGTCGTTCTTGTTCAGCGCCAGCAGCGCGCGCGGATCGGCGATGTATCTGAGGGCTTCATCCGGCAAGAGCTCGGAAGCATCCACGCACAGGAGCAAAACGTCGGCCTGCGCGATGGCATCGCGCGCGCGCGCGATGCCGATGCGCTCCACATCTCCGCCGCCTTCGCGCAGGCCCGCGGTATCGGTCAGCAGCATCGCAACGCCGTGAATGTTCATCTGCTCGGTCAGCGTATCGCGGGTGGTGCCCGGCTCGCCGGATACGATGGCGCGCTCGTGCTCGAGCAGGGCGTTCATAAGCGACGACTTGCCCGCGTTGGGGGCGCCGGCAATCGCCACCCGCACGCCCTCCAGCGTGCGCCGGCTCATAGGAGCCTGTTCGATCGCCTCGCCAAGCTCCTTAGCAAGCGGCAAAAGCTCCCGCTTGGCATCCTGGGCGGCGACGGGCTCGAGGTCCTCGTCGGGATAATCCAAATAGGCCGCGATCTTTGCCGCGACGGTGAGAAGCCCGTCCTCCAGGCCCGCCACCTTGCGCGAAAGCCCTCCGTTCATCCGCACGAGCGATGCGCGGGCCGCCGCCGCACTGCCCGCGGCAATCATGTCCATCACCGCCTGCGCCTGGCTCAGGTCGATCCTGCCGTTTTCATAGGCGCGGCGGGTAAACTCGCCGGGCTGCGCGGGTCGCGCGCCGCCCGCCATACATGCGGCGATCACCTCGCGCGCCGCCACGCTACCGCCATGGCAGTGGAGCTCCACCACGTCCTCGCGCGTATAGGAGCGCGGCGCGCGCATCAAAACCGCCATGCCCCGGTCGATCGGACATCCATTCCGGTCCAGCAGCGTGCCCAGTTCCAGCCGCCTGTCTAGTAGCGGGCCTCTGAAAACCTTGCGCGCGGAGGCGACGGCATCCGGCCCGCTCATCCTCACGATCGCGATCGCACCCGCGCCCGCCGCGGTGGACAGCGCCACGATGGTATCCTGCATGTAGAATCCGCCTCTCCTTGGTATCGTCTATCCGGGCCTTATCACGCCGCCGGAAAGAACCCCGCCAGCCACCTTGCGAACGCTTCCCACACCGTAGGGTACGCATCCACGATCGCGCGGTACACCGTATCCCGCGTCGCCTCCGCCGATGATATAGCGTGCGCCCCGCTCGCCGCGGAACCGACAGCCACCGTGCCGGTAGCGGAGGCGCCGATGGCTATCTTGCCGACGGCAGCCGCGCCGACGGCGAGTTTTCCAATCGCGACGCCCCCGGCGGCGCACAGGCCGACGGCGCAGCCACCCAATGCAACGCCCCCAATGGAAAGCCCGCCCAGCGCAAAGAGCAGCCCCATGCATACCCCTCCCAGCGCGATGCCGCCCACCGCGACGCCCCCTATCGCCACGATGCCGACGGCGACGTTGCCGATCGCCACAATGCCCTTGGCGACCCGCACGCGATAGCGGCCCATACAGATGTGCACAAGCGGGATTCCAAAGAGCGTTAGGCGGCTCTTATACTCGTAGTCGCGCGCGAATGCCGCCTCCTCCCTTGCGCGCGCGAGCTCGCGCACGAGGTCTTCGCGCTCGGCATACAGCCCGTTTGTCAGTTCCGCGGCCAGTTCCGCAGGCGGCCCCATGCTCCTGACGGCCGCCGCCTCTCCGCCGCTAAGCGCCGCCTCGGAAATATGCGTAAGAAGATCATCCCTGAGTCGCCGCTTTGTTGCCTCGTCGGCGGGAATGTGCGAAAGCACCTCGTCGACATACTCTTGTGCCCTCATCGTCATAACCCCCCCATAACTTTGTCGATCGCCTGAAAGAGTGCGCGAATCTCGGTTTCGGCCGCGAGGAGGTGCTCGCGCCCCCGATCCGTAATCGTGTAGTACTTGCGCGGAACGCCGCGCTTGCCGCGCATATCCTCCCACAGGCTTTCGATGAGGCCCGCATCTTCCAGCCGGTAGAGCACCGGGTATAGCGTGCCTTCCTTCATCGCAAAATAGCCGCCGGAGCTTTCATCGAGCGCGGCCATGAGCTCATAGCCATACACCGTCTTTTCCTGCATGAGCTTGAGCAGAAGGATATCTAAAAACCCTTTTTTAAGCTGTCTGCTGACGTCTTCCATAACGCATACCATCACCCATTATTTTGTAATACAAAGTATATACTACTAAAAAGACGGGGCCATGTCAAGCCCCGTCCAGCTTTTCAAAAAATATGGCGATCATTTTTATGAATGAAATTGCGCAAACAACGGCGCGCTACCCGAGCATGGCCATCTTGCCCTGCATCGCAGCCTGTACGCGCTGTTCCACATCCGTCCAGTTGATCAGCTGCCACCAGGCCTTGGTATATTCCGCTCTGTTGGTGCCGTAGTCCAAAAGGTAAGCATGTTCCCATACATCCAGCACAAGGATGGGGATGATGCCCCAAATGGTTTTGTTGTTGTGCTCTTCGCATTGGAGGATATACGGCCTGGATGTCGCCGGCAGATAGCCCATCACCGCCCAGCCCGGCCCCTCTACCGCGTTGGCCGCCGCCAGAAAGGCGTTTTGGAAGGAAGCGACATCCGGATAGAGCGAGGAAATCATCGTTCGGGTGGAATCGCCGGGAGAGCCGCCCTTGCCGGGGGACGTCATGTTGGCAAAGTAGATGTTGTGCAGCACGTAGCCCGAGCCTTGGAACGACAGCGAGCGCAGCTGCTCGCGCAACGGCATGGCGCCCTGCGCCACCGCGTTCGGAACTCCGGTCTGCAAGGCGGGAAACTGCTGGGCATAGCCGGCCGCGAGGGCGTCGTGCATCGTCATGGTCTGCTCCGAGATAACCGGTTCGAGGGCGTTAGGCGCATAAGGCAACGGAAAGGGCAACGTTTGGCTCATAAAAAACACCTCCGTTGGCATGCATACGCGCTTTACCTGTCGCAAAGACCCCTATGCGCGCGCCGCGCGATAAAAAAGGCTCTTATGTGGAAGAAATCCACGAAATATGAGAGAATGCATAGTGTCAAACAATATGACAGGCCTATGTCAGGTTATGTGGTATATGGTGAAGCCAGAAAGGAGATTGAGCATGTACCATTTCCATGCGGATGACGGAAGAATTTTAACGCCTCCAAAGGAGTTGGAACCGCAACTAAAAGGTGCTTTCCCGGCCTTTTCCACATTGCTTGGACATATCCGCTTTTTCTATATGGCGGATGAAATCTGGGATGGGAAATCCTCGCTCGTTTTCATCGCGGACGACGAGCGGCTGGCCGCCGTAACGCTTGACGACGGCTTTTTCCATATGCAAATCGCGCATGATGGTTTTTTAATCACGGACGAAACCCCGCTCGAGAATGTGTTTGAGGCATTGCGGGAAACCGCGTCTTCCGCTCGGCGCCGCCCGTTTGAGCAGCTCACCGTCAACCGGAACGATCCGGATGAATATCCCTGCGGTTATCGGTGCGATATGTGCCTTGTCAATAAAAAGTATAACCAAAACGATCTGTCGGGAAGCGAGAAGTTCGGCGTGCTAAATTGGGTATGCTATCACGAATGCGTTCCCAATGTAAATGTAGAGCGGAGCGATCACAACACATTCGTGTGCCCGGGCTGTGAAGCAAGCAGGGAGAAGCGCAATTGCCGCTACTATTATTGCCCTACGGAAAAAGGATATGCCAATTGTGTGGAATGCGGAGAATATCATACATGCGACGTCCACCGCAACAGCCATTATCCGGGTCAGTGCAATTTGGGAATCACCGCCCGTGAAGTTACGGAACTGGTGATTCCTTATTGCGTAAAAGAACGGCTTGACACCTTGCGGAAAAAGATGTAGGTTGGCCCCGCGCTTTTACTATCACATTCGAGCCATACCGGACGATGTCGCCGTTTCCATCGCATGAAGATCGAACATAAGGGAGGAAGACGCATGCTTGAAATGCCCGAAGCCATCACCATCGCGCGCCAACTCAACGAAAAGGTCGTAGGAAAAGTCATCGCACAGGCGCTTGAAAACACGGGCAACGACCGCACAAGCCAATACTTCGCCACTTTGCCCGGAAAAACGATCGACGGCGCGTTAAGCTTTGGCGGACAGCCCGAAATCCATGTAGGAAACCTCGTGATGTCCGTCAACGACGGCGTCAACATCAGGTACTATCCCCCCGAAAAAAAGCGTCCGGAAAAATATCTGCTCATCCTGGAGCTTGCGGACGGCGACGCCGTGGTGTACACCGTGCAGATGTACGGCGGCCTACAGTGTTTTCCCGTCGGAACCAACGATAACTTCTTTTATGTGGTTGCGAAGGAAAAGCCATCGCCTCTGACGGATGCGTTCGATCTGCCCTATTTCTTATCGCTGCTCACGCAGGATGCAAAAAAGCTATCCGCAAAGGCTTTCTTAGCAACCGAACAGCGGATACCGGGCCTGGGAAATGGGGCGCTGCAAGATATTCTTTGGGAAGCGAAGATCCATCCAAAAAAGAAAATGGGCTCGTTGTCCGACGGCGAACTCCGTGCGATGTTCAGCGCGGTAAAATTTGTGATGTCCGCAATGACGGAAAAGGGAGGCCGCGATACGGAAAAGGATCTGTTTGGGAACTGGGGCGGCTATGCTACGGTCATGAGCAAAAAGACCGTCGGCAAGCCGTGCCCGGCTTGTGGAAACGCCGTCGAGCGGATGGCCTATATGGGCGGCAATGTATACGTTTGTGAAACCTGCCAGAAAAAATAAGCGAATGCGCAGCCTTTTGATGAAGGCGATCGGCGCTTTGCGATTTTGAGGTTTCATGGTATGCTTTTCTCATCATACGATTGGACTCCTTGCGAAACTAAGAATAGAGAAAGAGAAAGAGAAAATAGCGCCGGGCGAGGAAATATTGACGCGTTTTGAAGTTTCGCGAAAGGCCTAATATCGGTTGGCGGGGTGGGCGCATGACGTACGACGTGTTTTTATCGTACCGCCGCGACGGGGGCGAGTACACCGCGCGCATCCTGCGCGACCGCCTTGAAGACATGGGCTACCGCGTGTTCTTCGACGTGGAATCGCTGCGGGCGGGGGATTTTAACGTCAAGCTATACTCCGTTATCGAGGAATGCAAAGATTTCATCATCGTGCTGTCGCCCGGCGGGCTCGATCGTTGCGCCAACGAAGGCGACTGGGTGCGGCTGGAGATCGCGCACGCACTGAAGAACGGGCGCAACATCGTGCCGGTGATGCTGCGCGGCTTTAGCTTCCCCGATGCGCTCCCCGAAGATATCGACGCGCTGCGCTACAAAAACGCGCTGGAGGCCAATTCCGAGTTCTTCGACGCGTTCATCGCAAAGCTTAAAACCTTTTTAACCGCCAAGCCCGGCCCTTTGCGCCGCATTGCGCAAAACAAGGCCGTGCGGCGCGCGCTGCCCATGTTTGCGCTGGCGCTGCTGATAGGGCTCGGCAGCCTGGCCGCCTATCTCACTTTCGGGCTTGGAGGCGGCAAGTATCCTTCCACCGATTCGGAAAAAAACCTGTGCGGCGAAGTGATCGACTATGTGCTTGCAAACAACATGCTGGCCGATGAAATCGCGGTAAATCTGAGCAATGCGATCGAAACCACGCGCCGCACCCTAGATGAGAAGAAAGAAGACGACGGCACGGCTGCCTTTTACCTGGATGCCGTCCGTCAGTCCATCGAGGCGGTCGACGTCTCCGCCGCCGCGCCCGGCGAAGCCCTGCTAAGCAAGCTTGACGACTCGCCCTTTTCCAAAGGCGACATTGTCAAGCTGAACGAATTCGTCGCGCTGATCAAAGCCGACGCGTTAAACGCCGTGACCGATCTTGGCAACCTTATCAATCCGGCCTTTGCGTACAGCGAACAAAGGCTTTCCCGCACGATGAGCTTCCGGCAGGCGATGTACGAATACCAAACCAAGGATGTGGTTCTGCGCACGAACCTAATCCTCCTTCCCATCCGCAAAAGCTATCAAAAGCGCGAGGATTTCCTTCAATATGTCGCGCCGAACCTCGTCCGGCTTCCGTACCAGGGTTATTCGTGGACGACAAGCGAAAAGGAGATCGGCGCGCGGATGGAGAAAAGCGCAAATGAGCTGGAAGTCGCGGCAGGCGATCTGATCCTCGCGCTTTCGGAAGCTCCTTAAGGCTCGCCTTGGCATCCTATGCGCTGCCATTGCGGGCGCTTATTTTAGTACGGAATGCTCCTAGCGCATAATTCGCCTCATCCATCACACAATGATGGCAAACGATCTAAGGAGGCGAAGATCATGGCCAACGCGACTTGCGCCGCATGCAACGGCGTATACGACACCCGCTCGATGCGGGCATGTCCCAATTGCATGGAGTATTTATGCGTGCAATGCGGCGATGAGCATATGGGGCACTGCCCCCAATGCGACGTGGACGACGAGTAGGGGGCAAGCCACTCAAAAGGCGCCACGCCCCGGCCTCTTAGGCGAACCGCCGATTATGCGCGCTTGCCTAAGGGGCCTTTGTGTATATCGAACCACTCTATGAGTGCGATGCCTTTACGCCGCGGCGCGCCGATGCTACAATGATTCATACGGAACACCGATATGTAAAGGGGTGCCCTTATGGCGGACGGCTTCGATTTGGTGATCAAAATCGGCTCTATGGCGATGATCCGCAAGCAGGATAACGACATCGACTACAATATTTTATCGCGGCTGAGCGCCGAGCTGCGTCCAGGCGTCGCGCTGGTAAGCTCCGGCGCAGCGGAAATCGGTAGACTCGATCACGTCAAGCGCATGGGAGCGGAGCTTATTGGCGACCCCGACGAGACAAAGACCGATTATTCCGCGCAGGGCCAAGCCATTTTGATGGCCCAATACCGGCAGTTTATCCGGCCGGAATACGGCGTTCGACAGCTACTGGTAGAGCACACGCATTTTAACGAGCCGCAAAAGCGCGAGCACATCCGCAGGTTTTTAATGCGCACCGCCGCGCAGAGGGCGGTGCCGATCATCAACTACAACGATCCGGTGTCCGCCGAGGAGAACCGCAAGTTCGAATTGATGGCGCTTCGGCAAAACGCGGCGGCCACGGTAGTGGAATGCGTGGATAACGACGAGACCGCCGCGGTGATCGCGGCGCTGATCGGCGCGAAGGTTCTGGTGAATCTAACCTCTGCCGAGGGCATTTACCAAAACGCATCCGATTTTTCTACGTCGGTGCCGTTTGTAGGCGGGGCCACGCCTGACGAGCTGGAGGAAAACATCCGCGCGCTTATGGCATCCTGCGTGGGTGCGAGCCGCGCGGGCGCGCAGGGCATGCGGGCGAAGCTCGAATATGCCATCGCACCGGCGAGGGCGGGTACGGTGGTCATCATCGGGCATTCGCGCCACAGGGTTTCCGATTTGGTGAGCGGACAAGCCCCCTGCACCCGCATCGCGCTGAGCGGGCGGTAAACATCACTGCTGCTTATATGTATACCCAAGGGAGGAGAGACCATGAAAACCCTTCGCATCGGCGTCGTGGGCTTCGCGCACATGCACGTTCTGCACCTGGTGGATACGTTTGTGGAATTAAACGACAAAGCGACCTTCACCGGCCTATTCGATCCGCCGCCCGATGTGCCCACCCTGACGAACCAGAGCGCCAACCGCCACCAAAACATCGCGGCCGTCGCCGAAAAGACCGGGGCCGCCGTGCTTAATTCAGTGGATGCGGTACTTGGTACCCGGCCCGACCTTGTGATCGTGTGCTGCGAAAACGCGCGCCACGCGGAAGTCTGCTCGAAAATTCTGCTGGCGGGCGTTCACGTGCTGGTGGAAAAGCCGATGGCCGTCACCATGCAGCAGGCCTTGGCGATGCAGCGCGCCGCTTATCTTGGGAACGCAAAGTTGATCGTCAACTGGCCAAGCACCTGGATGCCCGCCGTGCGCACCGCCGAGCGCCTCGTGCGCGAGGGGATGATCGGCAGGCCGTTTCGGTTTCACTACCGCAACTACTCGTCGCTGGGTCCGTTTACGTATGGCCAAAGCCTTACGGAGCTTGAAAAATCCGTAGAGTGGTGGCACCGCGACGCGCCTGGCGGCGGGGCGACGATGGATTACTGCTGCTACGGCGCGTGCCTGGCGCGCTGGTTTCTCGGCGAAGACCCCGTGGCGGCGTTTGGCCTGCGCGCAAACTTCGGCCACCAGTTTTCCGCCGCCGACGACTACGGCGCCATCACCGCCCAGTTTCCCGGCGCGGTGGCGATCGTGGAGGGCTCGTGGACGACCGTGCACCCCGGAACCCCCAACGGCCCGATCGTATCCGGCCTAAGCGGCACACTGGTCGCCGAGGACGACCGGGTGCTGGTGTATAAAAACTATCATTCCAAGGAGCCGCCCCTGATCGTCCCCGCCGACCCTCTGCCCGCCGAGCGCGAAACCATCGGCAAAGAGGTGCTTCATCACCTTGCGACCGGCGAGCCGCTGCACCCGACGTTGGATACCCAAGTCAACCTCGGGGCGATGATGGTGCTGGACGCGGGCATACGCTCGTCTAAATCCCGCAAGCAGGAGCTGGCGGGGAGCGCTGTGTACACAATCGGAGAATAGTCCGTTCAAGGAGATCAAGATATGAAGTTTCAATATACGGATATCAATGCAAAAGCATGGGATCGGTGGGCGGAGGGCGGCATCGACTGGAGCATCCCCGCGTCCCACGAAGAATACATGCGCGCCAAGGACGGCGACTGGGGCGTATATCTCACCCCCTGCCGCTTTGTTCCACAAAATTGGTTTCCGCCGATGAAGGGCCTGAAGGTTTTAGGCCTCGCCAGCGGCGGCGGCCAGCAAATGCCGCTGTTTGCCGCGGCGGGCGCGGTATGTACGGTGTTTGATTATTCCCTAAAGCAGCTGGAGTCCGAAAAGATGGTGGCGGAGCGCGAGGGCTACGCGATCGACATCGTTCGCGGGGATATGACCAAGCCGCTGCCGTTTGAAGACGGCGCGTTCGACCTGATCTTCCATCCGGTATCCAACTGCTACGTCCAAGACGTTCAGCACGTATGGAACGAATGCTACCGGGTGCTGAAAAAGGACGGGCATCTGCTAGCCGGGTACGACAACGGCATGAACTTTTTGCTTTCCGAAGAAGATCCGCCCAGGGTCGTAGGCAAACTGCCCTACAATCCGCTAAAGGACAAGAGCGAAGAGGAAATTCTGCGTCTGGCCGACGAGGAGGGCGTGCAGTTCAGCCACTCGCTCGAGGAACAGATCGGCGGGCAGCTCAAAGCAGGCTTTACGCTGCTGGATCTTTATGAGGATCGCGACCGGGGCGAGTACATCCGGCTGTATACGCCGCAATATGTCGCCACGCGCGCGATAAAGTGAAGCGGGCCTGGGCGCCCGGCTTCCGTTCGGTTAATTTTCTCCCAGCGCGGCGGATTCTTTGCGCTCGCATCCAAAGTACGATATAATGGTGAAGAACCGAAAAAATTAGGCGCGGCGCGGGTTCATGGGGTAGGCGATGGGGGCTCTCCCTCTCGCCCGCCTCTGTCGCGCCATCGGGCATGCTTCAAGGAGGAATCGATATGGCCAGAGGCGGTTTTGGCGGCTTCCCCGGCGGGGGTGGCAACATGCAACAGATGCTGAAGCAAGCACAAAAAATGCAGCAGCAGATCGGCAAGACGCAGGAGGAGCTCGAGGCGCGCGAGTATGAGATCACATCCGGCGGCGGCATGGTGCGCGCGAAGATGAACGGCAAAAAAGAGTTGCTCGAGCTTTCGATCGACCCTAAGGCCGTCGATCCCGAAGATGTAGAGATGCTGCAGGATCTCGTGATCGCCGCGGTGAACGAAGTGATCCGCACGGTGGAATCTACCGCGGCCGAAGAAATGGGCAAAATCACCGGCGGCATGCCGCTGGGCTTCTAATCACAGAGGTTTTCAGGCGATGAGCATGATCGAACCCATCGAGCAGCTGGTCGGCCGGTTGAGCCGCTTGCCGGGCATTGGGCGCAAGAGCGCGCAGCGCCTGGCGTTTCACATCCTCACGCTTTCCGAGGCCGACGCGCGTGCGCTGGCCGAGGCGGTGTGGAACGCGAAAAAACGCGTGCGGACGTGCCGCGTGTGCGGCAACTGGTCGGAAGACGAGCTGTGCGATATCTGCAAAAGCTCCTCAAGAGACACCTCCGTCATCTGCGTGGTGCGGGATGCGAGAGACGTGTACGCAATGGAGCGCATGAGGGACTACCGCGGCCTGTACCACGTGCTGGGCGGCACGATTTCTCCGATGGACGACCGCGGGCCGGACGACATCCGCATTGCTGAGCTCCTTGACCGGCTGAGCGGCATAAGCGAGGTGATCCTCGCCACGAACCCGGATATCGAGGGCGAGGCGACGGCCGCCTATATCGCCAGGTTGCTCCGCGGAAAAAACATCAAGGTGACGCGCATCGCGCACGGGGTTCCGGTGGGCGGAGATCTCGAATATGCCGACGAGGCCACGCTTTCCCGCGCGATGCGGGGCAGGCAGGCTATGGAATAAAGGTCTGGCCGGGCGCGCGCCGCGCCCCGGTTTGCCATACGATCGATAAGGAGTGGAATCCGTGTACGAAATCCTCCAGAGGGACGATCTCAACCCGACGGTCATCCGCGTAACCGTCAAGGCCCCGTTGGTTGCCAGGCGCTGCGAGCCGGGCCAATTCATCATGCTCAGGGTAGACGAAACCGGCGAGCGCGTTCCGCTGACCATCGCGGACTTCGACCGTGCCGCAGGCACCGTAACGGTAATCGTGCAGGTGCTCGGCAAATCTACGCAATTATTGGCCGAAAAGAAAAAGGGCGATTTTCTAGCCGACGTTGCAGGCCCGCTGGGCAAGCCCTCCGAGCTTGAGGGCTATCAGCGCGTGGCCGTGGTAGGAGGAGGCCTCGGCTGCGCCATCGCCTATCCGCAGGCGAAAAAGCTTCACGAGCTGGGTGCGCGGGTGGATATGATCGCGGGTTTCCGCAGCAAAGATTTAATCATCCTTGAAGATGAAATGCGCGCGGTATCCGATAGACTCGGCATCGTAACCGACGACGGCTCAAGCGGCGAAAAGGGCCTGGTGACGGATAAGCTTCGCCAGTTCATCGGGGAGGGCCGGGATTACGACCTGGTGGTCGCCATCGGCCCGCTCATCATGATGAAGTTCGTATGCCAGCTCACTAAGGAGTTTGGGATTAAGACGCTCGTATCGATGAACCCTGTGATGGTGGACGGCACGGGCATGTGCGGCGGCTGCCGCATCACGGTTGGCGGCAAGACAAAGTTCGCGTGCGTGGACGGGCCGGACTTCGACGGCCACGAGGTGGATTTTGACGAGGCGATCCGCCGCTCGCGCACGTACAAGGCGCAGGAGGAAAATTCCCTGCGCGATCATCTTTGCAAAATGGAGGAAGCCGCCGATGGCCGTTAAGCGCAATATGCAGAATGAAAAGACGCCGATGCCCGAGCAGGCCCCCGAAATTCGCCGGGGGAATTTCAGCGAGGTTGCGCTTGGCTACACCCAGAACATGGCAAAAGCCGAAGCGGCGCGGTGCCTTAGCTGTAAACACCGCCCCTGCGTGGACGGCTGCCCGGTGGGCGTGCCGATTCCGGAGTTCGTGGGGCAAATCGCCCAGGGCGATTTTGCAGGCGCGTACGATACGATTCTTTCCACCAATGCGTTGCCCGCGGTGTGCGGGCGGGTGTGCCCGCAGGAGACGCAGTGCGAGGCGCTGTGCGTCAGGGGCGTAAAGGGCGAGCCGGTTGCGATCGGCAGGCTGGAGCGCTTTGCGGCGGACCATGCGATGAGCGCCCAGGCCGATGAACGGAATGCGCCCGCAGGCGTCGCTCCCAACGGTCATAAGGTGGCCGTCATCGGCGCAGGCCCCGCAGGGCTTACGTGCGCGGGCGAACTGGCGGGCAAGGGCTACGACGTGACGATCTTCGAAGCGTTTCACAAGCCCGGCGGCGTGCTGGTGTACGGCATCCCGGAGTTCCGCCTGCCCAAATCCATCGTCGCAAAGGAAATCGCCGGGCTGGAGGCGCGGGGCGTGAAGATCGTGCGCAACGTGATCGCCGGGCGCTCGGTACTCATCGAGGAGCTTATGCGGGAAGAGGGCTTCGAGGCGGTGTTCATCGGTACCGGCGCGGGCCTTCCCACATTTATGAACCTGCCCGGCGAAAACCTGAACGGCGTGTATTCAGCCAACGAATTCCTGACTCGCATCAACCTGATGCGGGCGTACGACGGCACGTACGATACGCCGATCCAACGCGCGAAATCCGTGGCGGTGATCGGCGGAGGCAACGTGGCGATGGATGCCGCGCGCTGCGCGCTCAGGCTCGGCTCCAAGGTATCCATCGTATACCGCCGCTCGCTCGACGAGATGCCCGCTCGGCGCGAGGAAATTCACCACGCGATGGAAGAGGGCATCGAATTTGAGCTACTCACCGCGCCGCAGGAGATCCTGGGCGACGAAACCGGCTGGGTGCGCGGCATGGTGTGCCGCCGCATGGAGCTTGGCGAGCCGGATGCTTCCGGACGCCGCCGTCCGGTGGAGATCCCCGGCAGCGACTTTACGCTTGACGTCGATTGCGTAATCGTCGCCATCGGCACCTCCCCAAACCCCATCGTCACCAACACCACCCAGGGCCTCGAAGCCAACAAGTGGGGCTGCATCGTGGCGGACGAAAAGGACGGCGCAACCTCCTTGCCCGGCGTGTTCGCCGGCGGGGATATCGTCACCGGCGCGGCGACCGTCATCCTAGCGATGGGCGCTGGCAAGGCCGCAGCGCAGGGCATCGACGAGTACGTGCAAGGGAAGGCCTAAGCGGCGGTAAAAGAGACGAGAACGGGGGATTTCATCCCCCGCGCCCCCTGTGCGATGCCTTCGGGCATCGCATTGTCGTATCGTTATAGTCGACCGACTTCAAAAGCGGTGCATGCGAGCGATAGATTTTATCGCAGGGCAAGGAGGCGTAAGGAAGCGTAGCCGGCAGCTACGCTGACTGAAGCTCGACGCCGCCATGCGGGAAAAGATCCGCTCGATGCGTTGGTTTTGGGGTTGGTTGACTATAAGGAGGAGTTTTCATGGACAACACAGTCGATTCGGTTTTCGCCGCAGTCGTTACAGGGCTGGCGAAGCTTCCCGGGGTGCGGGCCGTGGGCAAGAGCGGAGGCAAAGAGCTCATGGGGGGCGGAGATATCGACCTGTTCGTATTTTGCGACGAAATGCCGCCGGTCGAGGCGCGATGGGAGCTTGCCCTGGCGCTGGATGGAAAGGTTGACAAGGCGGAAATCGAGAAGGGCAACGACCCGTACTGGGGAGTGGTCGACTTTCTGTATGTGGGCGATGACGACATCTGCATCATGTTCCACGATGCCGGAGCCATGGTTGCATACTTGGAATCCGTGCTGCGGGGCGAGCGGCTCGAAAAAGAAGGCGGCTTTTTCTATCCGACCGGGCGGTGCGCGACGATCTTGCATATGGGAATTTTCTATGACGACGGGTTTCTGGCATCCATACAAAAAAAGCTATCCGCATACCCGGACAGCTTGGGCGATGCGCTCGCCCGGCATCACATCCATACATTGCGCCACAGCGAGGATTTCCGTCGCGCCGTCGCGCGCGAAGATCCGTTGTTCTACCACTGTGCGTTGGAGGAAGCGCTGGATCACTATGTACAAGCGCTGTTTGCGATGAACCGGCAATACTTCCCCGGCAGGAAGCGAAACCTTGAACACATCGGCACCTTTGCGCTCAAGCCTAAAGACGTGGAGCACAGGCTCCTTCTGGCGGTGGAACTGGGCGGAAAGCCGGAAACTTTGAAACAAGGGTACAAGCTGTGGATGGAGTTGGTTCAAGATCTTAAGGCCCTGCTGCCGCCCGTTTCATAAGCCGCCTTTGCGCGCCTGGATATACGCGGCGGTCTCTTTGTCGCTGCGCAGCACCGTGACTTTTTCGCCGAACAGCAAGACCCGTGCCTTCATTCCGTCCTCGCCCGTATCGTAGAGCCGCGCCCACCGAAACATCGCCCTAAGCATCGCAAAGTCCGGCTTGTAGGAACACTTTTCCATGCCGAGGTTTTGCTTGACCCAGCGCAGTAGGATTCTTCTATTGCGAACGGCTTGAGGTATGTCCAGCAAGACGATCTCATCCGCCCGCCGCATCCCTTCGGCAAAGCACTTGCGGCCCGTATCGTCGATAATGTAGGAGGGTTCCGACAGGATCGCGTAAAAAACACGATCTCTTTCTTCCACAGATCGCTTTCGGGTCCCCCGCACAGCGGCCGGATCTTCCTCGTGGACGACCTCATCTAAATGATGGCAGGGGATGCCCGTCGCCTGGGAGAGACGGCGCGCCAACGTCGACTTTCCACTCGCCACCGAGCCTACGATGTAGATTTTCATGCCAATCATCCTTACGTTTGTCTATGCCCGCATCAAATCCCGCACCTCGTCCATCGAGGGCATGCCCGCCTGCGCGCCAAAACGCGTGGTGGAAAGCGCGCCCACCGCGCACGCGAGTTTTGCGGCCTCGTTAAGCGAAAGCCCCTGGTAAAGCCCCGCCGCAAGTCCTGCGTTGAAGGAATCCCCCGCGGCGGTGGTATCCACGGCGGTTACGCGGTAGGCAGGAATGTGCTCGATCTGCCCATCCGTGCACAGATACGCGCCATGCGCCCCGCGCTTGTGCAGCACGCACCCCGCGCCGCGCGCCATCAGCGCGCGCAGGCGCTCCTCTGCCGGCGCGTCCGCCGCAAGATCGGGCGTCAGGGCCTTCAATTCGTGTTCGTTGGGGGTGAGCACAGCAGCTAGGGATAAAAGTTCCTCGGGCATCGGCTGCATCGGCGCGGGGTCGAGCACGAGCAAACCGCCGTTCCTGTGCACTTCTCGCGCGGCGAGAAGCACGGCCTCCATCGGGATTTCCAGCTGCATGAGCACGATGCTGCTCTTCGCGATGCGCGGGAGAAGCCCCCGTATCCACGCGCCGTTCGCATCGCGGTTTGCCCCCGGGGCGACGACGATGCGGTTTTCGCCGGATGCGTCCACTTCAATGAGCGCGACGCCCGTGGGCTGGTCGGAGCGCTCAACCAACGCCGCATCCACGCCCGCGCCCGCAAAATGCTGAAGGTATTCATCCCCAAAGCCATCCTGCCCAACCCGGCCCGCCATGGAAACCGGAACGCCCAGCTTGGCGAGCGCCATGGCCTGGTTGGCCCCCTTGCCGCCCGGTACGGTGGAAAAGCGCGTGCCCGTCAGCGTTTCCCCCGGGTTGGGGAAGCGTTCGACGCCGACGACGAGATCCATATTGATCGAGCCGATTACGAGTATGGGTTCCATGCCGCAACCTCCTTTGTAAGACGGCCCTTGAGCCCGGCCGTTTCAGCGCGGATTATGCAAATAAGCCAAAGTACCACGTAAGCAGCGGCTCGCCCAAAAAGAGAGCGGCCGCCGAGCCCGCCGCGAGCAGAGGCACGAATGGAACCCGCTGCTCGAGGGTAACCTTTTTCATCGCCAGCAGCACGAGCAGTACGAGCCCGCCGCCCACCGACGCAAACGCCAGGGCGAGCAGCGCGTTTTGCCAACCTAAAAAGGCGCCCGCCATCGCCATCAGCTTGATATCCCCGCCGCCCATCGCAAACTTTCCGGTGATCGCGCGCGCGCCGAGCGCCACCAGCAAAAGCGGCAGCGCCCCGGCCGCGATGCCCAGCACCATATCAGACCACGGGCACAGCGCCGAAAAAAACACGTTTACCACGATGGCAACGACGCCCCCCGCGATGAGGATCTCGTCGAGCACCATCATGTGCTCAAGATCGACAAACGCGCAGGCCACGAGGATCGCGCACAGTACGGCGGCGGCGACCAGGGATACCGTCCACCCAAAGCGCAGGAAGCACAATATGAACAGCGCCGCCGTCATCCCCTCCACCAGCGGATAGCGTGGGGAAATCGGCGCGACACAGTACCGGCATCCGCCGCGCAGGTGGAAGTAGGAGGCGATCGGAATCAGGTCCGTCATCCCAAGCGGATGATGGCAATACGGACACTGCGAAGTGGCCGGATTGATCAACGATTCTCCTCTGGGAAGCCTATGGATGATCACGTTGAGAAAGCTTCCGATGCACAACCCAAACAGCGCTGCAATCACGCCCTGAGCGACGGCCAAGCGACGACCCCTCCCTATATGTGCCGGCAACCGAGCCGCCGGCTAAGCATGCGGGCGGCGCCCGCAGAGCGCGGCCGCACACGCATGCCAATGTTTCCCACTATGTATGTATCGGCTGTTTCCGATATTCCGTGAAGATGTGATATGCTTAAATTAACCTCAAAAACGAAATGCGAAAGAGCTGCATTTCAGCCCTGCAAAGGCAAGTGTCCAATGGATTTGCAATCGCGCCCTAATACGGCTTGCACAAAAGCTCGTGCACCTTGGTGCCGAGAATATCTTGGGTGTAGGCGGGTGTGAGCACCGCTGCCGTATCCGCTCCACGCCCCGTGCCGCCTACGGCGACGACTGGGCAGCCGTAGGGGATCGCGCCGTTATCCAGCGCCATCGCGCCGATCTCGACGACGACCTTTACGCCTTGCGAAAGCATTCTGAGCGAATGGGCGATAATTTCCACGGGATAGATGCCCTGAAACTTCGTGGATAGGCCGCGCTCCGCGCCGGAGAGAACGTGCGCGGCGGTGATCACCGGCACCCCGGCATCCGTGAGCTTCTTGCGCGTCTCATCGCTCATGGCGTTTTCGCCGGGCATACGGGTTCCATATGCATGGGATACGATACGAAGGCGTGAAAGCTCTCCCTTGCCCGCAAGGTAGGTCATGGCCTCAAGGGCCGTATCACCTTGCGTCGTGGCGACGAGCAGCGGCATGTCTTCCCTCGCCGCGCGCTCCAGCGCAATTTCCAGCGTGCGGGCGGTATTGTCCCTGCCGGGTTTATCAAATACGACCATGTTGCAACCTCCAGCCTGTGTCCGTCTTGGCATAGTATAACAAAGCTTCCGCCAAGCGGCAACCATGGCGCAGGTTGCCGTTATGGGTAATTTCGTGTATGATAATCAAGTGAGATTACGGAGCTACTCTTTGAATTTCTCATGCAGACAGTGTTTTTCATACATCCTTTCTATTTGCATAGTGCTCCCGGCAGCCATTGCAAGCCATAGGGGTGATCGCCATCGATACGCTGTATATTTCGGATCTGGACGGCACGCTGCTCGGCGCCGACGCCTCGCTTGAAGAACCCGAACGCTCGCGCCTCGCGGCGCTTCTTGGGGCAGGCCTTCCGCTGAGCATCGCAACCGGTCGCTCGCACCGCAGCGCTTTAGGCCTGCTGGGCGACCTCCCTTTCAGGTTGCCCGTCATTTTGCTCAACGGCTCGCTGTTATACGACATTCCAGCGCGCAGCGCGGTGGACATTCGCAGTTTTGAGCCCGCGTGTGCTAAGGCCTGCGTGGACATCCTCGA
>JAVBNW010000018.1:0-16092 GCA_031551255.1 Eubacteriales bacterium
GTTTAACTTCGTCTTTAATGTGTCTGTTTTTTGAAAAAGAAAAATTAATCCAGCACAAGATAGGACAAAGGTCAAAGCTAGTGCACCAATCACAACCCTATTAAAAGTTTTCTTTGTTGGACTATACATCGCAAATCACCCTTTGGTTTCCAATCTTAACATAAGATTAGCACGGAGAACACAAAGTACCTATATGTCAATTTACTATTTACATAGAGAATTTCACGCACTTGCCTGGCAATTTGGCGCAAATGGAGCTATTGCGCCACTTCATCCGGAACTTCCGGGCGTTCCTCGCAATCCGCCTGCGCAACATCGTCCGGGCTCTTCCCTCTATTTCCTATCGCCTTGATGATAAGGCATACGCCCCCGGCGATGGAACAGAGCATCGTCAGCGTATAGGCGATGGGCTTAAGCGACGCCGCCTGCCCAAGCGGCACGCCCGGGATGTCGACGAGCAGAAGCTTGCGAAGGCCGGTCTCGCCCAGCAGCGAGCGCTCCAGCAGCGAATACGGAAATTGCTCTACCCTGCTGATATGGGCCATCGCAGCCGTCGGATCGCCTGCCGTCACCGCAAACGTGAGCAGCGCAAGCCCCGCGAGCAGCATCGCTTCCCGAGAGACTACGGCCTTTCCCCGTCCCCTACGCAGCAGCAGCACGGCCAGCATCGAAAGCAGCGCGTATGTGCCGCATTCCAGCTCCGGCATCGCATCCGGAAATGCCATTCTATGGAGAAAATAGCGCCCGATCGATATGCCGCCCATCGAAACCAATACCACGCACAGCGCGAGGATGGCCCACGGCTTGCCCTTGCCCCGGAACGCCTCGACCCCCTGCGCGAGCATCCAGCCCAAAACGGCTCCCAGCAACGGCGGCAGCAGGTAGGTAAGCGTCATCGCATATGGCCGCAGTTGGTCAAACTCAAAGGGAGACGGTATAGGGAAAACTCTGAGCGTAAGAAGACAGGCCGCCGTCGCCAATGCGATGGCGGGAAAGGCCGCGAATACAGCGTCCTTTCGCGGGACGAGCACATGTTCACGCGGCCGCGCCCGCGCAACCGCGAGCAGCGCAACGCCGATGCCCAGCAAACCCGCCTTGCCGATAAAGCCCGATATAAGCCGCGCCGCAGAGCCAAAGGGCAATGGGGTATTCCCAAGCGATACCGGCCTTATGAATAGCAGCGACGTAAATTGTGCATCGGGCAACAGCGTCATCCACGCGCGCGTTTCGTGAAGCGAGGGCAATAGCAGCCCGCGCATCCCCACGCAAAACGCGCCGCACCACGCGATCCCCAGCGCTCCAAGCGCCATGGCGACAGCGGGCCTGCCGACGCGCCCGGGCAGCGCCCAATCGACAAACAGCGCGCCAAGTACCATCAGGGGCAGGCCGTACAGCGTCATCACGGCGGCGAGAAAAAGCCATCCGACGGGCGGCCCCAGCGCCTCGGGAGAAGAAGGCATCAGCCCCATCTGCAGTACGGGCTGCGTAAAAAGAAACGGCAAAAACAATACTCCGGCGACGCTAAAGCGCCTCGGGATGCTCGAAAGCCGCCGAAGGCCCCATACCGCCGGAATGCCCAACGCGCAGAGGAGCAGCGCCGTTATCGCCGCAACGCACAGAGAATTGAGCGCTACCTGATAAAATTCCGGCGTGGAAATCACAGTTTGAAAGGCTGAAAACCCGATCCAAGGCGACGCCCAAAGCCCTTTGGCAGGCTCAAAGCTTTTTATCGACATCACGAGTGTGATAAGGGCCGGAATTCCGGCAATCAGCCCCAAGATGGCCGTAGCAGCGGCACCCCATACAATGTTTCTTCGCTTTGCGATTCTCTTTGTTTCCATCGATTTTGCCTCCCTTACGGTAGCGGGATAGCATCGGATTCCTAGGCCGTCGACAAAGCAATGGCACGTGCCGGGGCTGAAAAAACTCGGTTCGGATCGCCCTCCTCGGTGGCCTTATCACGACGGAACGACGCTTGCCACGGCCTGCGCTGCGATCCCTTCTTCCCTTCCTATATACCCAAGGCGCTCGGTGGTAGTCATTTTAACATTAACATAACGTAAATCCAGCCCCAGAGCGATCGCCAACCGCTCGCACATCGCGTCGCGGTAAGGCGCCAATTTCGGCCGCTGCGCGAGGATCGTCACGTCGACATTCAACGGCGCAAACCCCGCGCGACGCATCCGGGCAAGCACTTGCTCAAGCAGCCGCATCGAGTCGGCGCCCCGGTAGGCCGGATCGGTGTCGGGAAACAGCGCGCCGATATCCCCCATCGCGCAGGCGCCCAGCAACGCGTCCATGAGCGCATGCACGGCCACATCCGCATCGCTGTGCCCCAAAAGGCCCGTTTCGTGCGGTATTTCAACCCCGCACAGCACAAGCCTGCGGCCTAAAGCCAGCGCGTGCACATCGTAGCCCATGCCCACCCGTAGCACGCCAAAGGCTCCCAGCAGCGCCTGCGCAATGCGGATGTCTTCGGGGGTCGTAATCTTGATGTTCGCCTCCGAACAGGGCACGAGGGTCACCTGCATGCCGCAGCGTTCGGCGATCTGCGCGTCGTCCGTCGCCTCCCACCCCTCTTCGGCCGCGCGAAGGTAGCAGCGCAAAAGATCCGGCATGCGGAAGCATTGCGGCGTCTTGACCGCGCGCAACTCCGATCGGTCCGGGGTATCCACGACAATCTCTCCCTCACCCACACGCTTGATGGTATCCCTGACAATGCTCGCGGCGACGCCGGAGCCGCGCTCCCGCGCGGATGCCACGCAGCGGGCGATCAGCGCGGGTTCCGCCAGCGGGCGCGCGCCGTCGTGCACCGCTACCACGTCCACATCTCCGGGCAAAACCGTAAGCCCGCCAAGCACCGAGTCCTGGCGGCGCGGCCCGCCTTCTACGAAGAGCAAGCGCAGCGCGCAGCCCTTCGCGGCTTCCTGCGCAAGCTCGCCCTCGCCGCGCGCGTGAACCACCACCGCGCCCTCCACCGCGCCGCTTTGCTCGAGCACGCCAAGCGACCGGCCAAGTACGCTCTTGCCGGCCAAGAGCTCGTACACCTTATTTTTCCCGCCTCCGAAGCGTTCGCCTCGCCCAGCCGCCACCACCACGGCCCATGTGCTCACGGCAGCGCCCTGTAAAGATCCGTCGCGCCGGCCTTGCCTACGGTCTCCGCCACGGCAAGTATCTCATACCGGCTTGTCTTTTCGCCAAAGCGAATCTCGATTACGTCGCCCACCTTCACTTCGGCAGAAGCCTTGGCTACCTTGCCGTTGACCGTCACCCGCCCCGCATCCGCAGCGTCGTTGGCAACCGTGCGCCGCTTGATGATGCGGGAAACTTTTAAATATTTATCCAGTCGCATTGTCAATCCTCCTTAGAGTCCCTACAAAGGGGCGCGATACGGCAAAGGGCGTCTCCTCCCCATAAAAAGAAAAACCCCCATGGTGAACGGATTCACCGTGGAGGTTCCTAAAAGCATATGCTTAGCCCACGGAATCCTTGAGCTGCTTGCCGGCTTTGAACACAGGGGCCTTGGAAGCGGGGATGTCGATCTCCTGCTTCGTCATCGGGTTATGACCCTTGCGCGCCGCACGCTGTTTAACCTCGAAAGTGCCAAAGCCCATCAGCTGAACCTTTTCACCGCTCTTGAGGGCCTGGGTGATGGATTCGATAACGGCATTGACGCACTTTTCAGAATTTGTTTTGGACATTTCGCACTTCTCCGCGACGGCGGCGATCAACTCGGCCTTATTCATGATTGGGGGACCTCCTTTGTTTTATATAACATCCTATGAACTCGGTATGTCAATATCTTCCGAATCCGACGTACCGGCTGATTATAGCACAATGTTTCCCCATTGCAAAGCCTATTTTGGCTTTTTTCCGCGCAAATATGCCCATTTCACTTGGGTTTTGCGGCATCGGCGATTCCGCCCCAGAGCCTTTTACTCATTTCTTCCATGGGGCGTCCGGCGCGGCGCGCTTCGTCTTCCACGTTTCCAAACCATTCGACAAATCTCTCGCATGCGGCATCCAGCGCAAGCTCAGCCGGAATGTTTACAAGCCTCGCAATATCCATCGCCAACAGCAGCAAATCGCCGCATTGCGCGATGCTGCTTTCCCGGGAAATGCCGCGCGCGTAGGCGCATAGCTCGTCAAGGGCGGCGCTGAGTTCCCGCCCGGCGCCCGCCGCTGCCGCCTTGCGCAAAAGCTTCTGCGCGCGCATCGCCGCAGGCAGCGTGCGTGGCACATCCCTGAGCGCATCGGCCTGCGACGCGAGACCCTTTTCCTTTTTTTTGTTTGCTTCCCAATTCATGAGCACCGCCTCGGCGGTGTCGGCCCTATCCGCGCCAAAGATGTGCGTGTGCCGGGAAATCATCTTGCCGCAAATGGCGCTCGTAACGTCGCCAATGGAAAATTCGCCGTGCTCCGAGGCGATGTGCGCATGCAAAACCACCTGCAAGAGCACGTCGCCTAGCTCGTCCGCCAGTCTCCACGGGTCTGCGCTGTCGATCGCATCCAAAGCTTCGTATGCCTCTTCGATCATAAACTGTTTCAGGCTCGCATGCGTCTGTTCCCTATCCCACGGACAGCCCGCCGCAGGATCTCGCAGCACGTCTACGATCTCCACCAGATGTCCAAAATCGTAGCGCTCGGCGTCAAGAAGTTCAAGCGGCGGCACTGCCAGCGCCGCATCGTGGCCATAACCTCGCTGCCTGTCCAGCTCGTAAAGCGCTATCTCCGCGCCGCAAAAGAAAACCCTGTGCTCCGGCGGATACGCATCCAAAAGCTTGAGCTTCAGTTCGCCCGCCAGCTCGCGCCGGTCGACTTCTGCGACCAAAAGCCATGTTCGAGGGTCCGGAACCATGTCGGCATAATCCGCGGCGGAGGCGAGAAAGGTTTGCTCCACCCCACCGATTGCCGCGGCCGCGGCATCGTGCCAGCCCGCGCCCGGGAGAATTTCGCACCGTACGCCCCTTTGCGCGCACGCGGCAAAAAGGGCGGTTACCGTGCTATCTCCGACCGCCGCCCCGCCCGGCGCCGCATAGGCGATGTTTTCCATCCCCGCGTCAAGCACCGCGCCCGCGATAGCCCTGCTCAGCTCGTCATAATCCGCACAGCGCTCATACAGCTCGTCGAGCGCCCGATAAGCGATGCCATTCTCGATCAACGTTTGCGTCAACTCGGTCCTTTCCGTGCGCAAAAATACGCAATCCGCGCTCTGAAGCGCCCGCAGCCCGCGCAGCGAAATATCCCCCGGCTGCGCGCCGAGTCCGACGATAGTAACTTTCATAGATCCCTCTCCAACCTTTATAGCCTATGCTTTCCCCGGTGCAATAACCTGCCGAGCCGTCTGCCCCCCGGCATCAGCGCCAAGTCCTCTGCGGACAACGCGCGCGTTGCCAGCAGCAGCACGGCATACACCGCCACGCCCGCCGCAACCGCGGCAAGCAAATACGTCGTATTGCTAAGCTTCCCCCGAAGCAGATATCCAACGCCCCACACCGCCGCCCCCATGCCCGCCGTGGCCAGCGCGGGCTTGAGCAGGCCCAGCAAAAACTTCCCACCCAGCCGGTTGAGCCTCATGATGATCGCGATGTCTCCGATCGCGGCGATCACATAACACGCCAGCGTCGCATAGACGGCCCCCATGATGTTTACATCCGCAATGCCTATGAGCATGTAGTTCATTGCAATTTTTATCACGATGCCGATTCCCATCGTTACGACGGGGATGGTCGGCCTACCCATGCCCTGGAAAATGCCTGTGGACGTTTGAATGACCGATAGAAAGAATACGCCAATCGCCATCACGCCAAGCAGCTGCGCGCCCAGAACCTTGATCTCTTCGCTCTGCGATCCGTACAAAAAGCGCACGATCGGGTCCGCCAGCATGCTCATGCCCAGCGCTGCAGGCATGCCGATGATCATCGCGAGCTTTAGGCCCGTTTGGGAAATCTGCGCGGCACCCAGCCTGTCGCGCTTGGCCAGCGCGGCCGAAATGGCGGGCACGAGGGCGATAGAGAGCGATAGGGTAATGACCGCCGGCATGTTGATAAGCGTGTTGACGATGCCGCCGAGCACGCCGTACATCGCCTCGGCCTGCGCCTCTAAAAAGCCGGCGTCCTGCAAGCGGTTTTGCACGAGCGCGGAGTCGACAAGGCCAACGATCGGCATCATCGCCGAGCCGATGGTGATGGGGATGGCGATGGCCAGAAGCCCTTTGATGATGCCCTGTTCCCTCTGCTCGGGCTTTGCCAGATCGCGGTCGCGGATATTCTGGCCCGCGTTCGCGCCCAGCATCAAAACCAAGGCCGCAAGCTCGGATAGGGTGATGCCCGCGATCGCGCCGACGGCCCCCCACACATAGCCATAGCGCATCATATACGCCGCGAGCGGAAAGCCTATCGCGATCTTTCCGATCTGCTCGATCAATTGAGAAAGCGCGGTCGGCGCCATGCGCTGCATACCCTGGAAATATCCGCGGTAGGCGGATATCATGCACACGATAAAGATCGCGGGCGCGAGCGCCATGAACGCGGGCGCAGATTTAGGGTTGCCGAACGCCTCCGCAAGGGGGGTGGCCAACACAAACATCAGCGCGGAGGCGATGAGGCCGGTTGCGAAAAGCACACGCCGGGCGACGCGCATAACCTCTCGCGCACCCACCCTGTCGCCGGTTGCGAGCCTGGCGGATACCGTGCGCGAAATGGCCGTGGGCAGCCCCGCCGACGAGATCACCAGCAGCAGCGTGTATACGGAATAGGGCATGTTGTAAATCGCGACGCCCTCGCCCACGCCGATCAGCGCCGACAGCCATACGCGGTAAAATGCCCCGATAACCTTCCCTACGAGCCCCGCCCCCGCCAAAAGGGCAGCGCCGCCCGCAAAGCTCTTTGCCTTTTGCGTCATGAAAAACCTCTCACACTAGCAAGTTTTCAACAACATACACCGCGCGAGCGGCCTTGTCAAGAAAAGGAGGAATCGGAAAGAGCCCCAACAGGGGCTCTTGGCGCAATGCCAAACTGTGGTATGGCTTCGTTCTGATGCCTCTATCTAGCTTTCGATCGGTATCCAAATCTCCACCTTGCAGTATTTTGTGGCCTCATCCCATACAAGGTAGTTTTCTATCGTAGGCAAGTCGGCCTGCTTATACTCGCTCTGCGGCAAAAACTCGCCGTAAATCCTTCCCCATGTCGCTCCGAGCGCGTTTTCTTCTATCGAGCCCTCCGCGGTAAACATAAGCCATTGTGCCTTTGGGTAGGCATAGCGGTCCAGCCAGGCCGCGACATCCCCTTCGCAGGGAAAGCCCACCATATAATCGTTGCTGCCGTCCTCCCCAAAGCCGAAGCATAGCCCAAGTGAGGGCGCGCTTCCGGCGATGTTTTGCATCTTTTCCATGCTGCCGTCGCCCTTGACGATACCCCATGTGCCCCCGCCGTAGGGCGTGGTGTGCCGGATGCCCGCCACTTGAAACGCATCGCGCTCAATTACCTTATAGTCCATCTCATGCACCCCCTTGATCGAAAGTGTGAAGTATAGCCTCGAAAAGAATTTCAGCTCCGTATCCGGCCGGCGCGCGGCGGCCGGAGCGATGCCGTGCAGCCGCTTAAAAGCCACGGCGAACGCATCGGGGGATTCGTAGCCGTATGTAAGCGCGAGGTCGACAATCCGGACATCGGTACTCCGGATATCGTACGCCGCGCAGGTGAGCCGTCGCCTGCGGATGTATTCGGATAAAGGGATTCCGGTAATCTGAATAAAAGACCGCTGAAATACCGGATACGGACAAGCCATGATCCGGGCGATTTCCTGCGGAGCAACCTCCTCGCGCAGATGTGCTTCCACATAATCCATCGCCGCGTTCATCCTGTCGATCCAACTCATCCAAGCCCCTCCTTTTGCCCTATTATACCACCGCGGGTTGCAGTATGCCCGTCATTTCAACGACAAGTTTTAACGACTCTGCGCGCCGCTCGACAATGTTTCCGCTCGATCTGTAAATAAATGACGGATCCCTCGCCATGACGCGCCATGGCAAGGAATCCGCCGACGAAGCTGCATGCCGAGCAGCGCTTGTAAAGTATTATACACGGCCTTCAACTTACAGTAACCGGGGTGTGTTCGGTCGCGTTACGCCTCCATCTGCCGACCGACAAACCCTGCCGCCGTTTCGGCGACCTTGATCTCCGTATCCCCCATTACGACGCCCTGTTCGCGAGAGAGAAGGATGACCGCACCCACCGGATCGCTTTCCACGATGATGGGTGTGATGACCTGTGCAGTATAAATGTCGTTGTCCTCTTCTTCCTGCACGATGCTCAAAAACTTTCCGCCCTGCGCGCGGGATGATACATGCGTCTGCCTGGCTTTCATCAGCTGCTCAAGATCCGTAGAAATCGCCTTATCCCACAATTCTTTGCGCGGTGCGCCGGATGCGGAGATGATCATATCCTTATCGCAGATACAAGCGATGTGTCCAAGCGCCCTATAAAGCGATTCGGTATATTCCCGGGCAAAGTTGGAAAGCTCGCCGATGGGAGAATACTTTTTGAGGATAACCTCGCCGTCTCGATCGGTAAAAATTTCTAGCGGATCGCCCTCTCGAATTCTCAATGTGCGCCGTATCTCCTTGGGAATCACGACGCGCCCGAGTTCGTCGATCCTGCGGACAATTCCCGTTGCCTTCAAATGAAGTCCTCCTTTAAGAAATGCAATCGTGTTCGCAGGTAGTATTGTCAGCCACGGGGCTTTTATGCACACTTTACTCTCTCTGGAAAAGAAGCATCTCGTCGAATGCCTTTGCTATGAAAAACCAATGCGCAAAATCCGATGCATCGCCAGCAAAGGGTGCATCAGGTATCGGCATTTTTAAAGCCGCAATACCGTACGAGGCGGAGTTTATATGCTATACTGAAATATAGAAGATTTTCCTCTTTTCTCGATATGCACACAACAAAAGGAAGTGTTTCGTCGATGAAATACCGAAAACTTGGCAAGGCAGGCCTTGCCGTAAGTGAAATCTGCCTGGGTACTGCGAATTTCGGCACGGGTAAATCCTCCGGCGTGGGCGATTGGGGCGTCGTTCCGGAAAAAGAGGCATACAAGATTATGGACTTTGCGCTGGATAACGGCATCAACTTTTTCGATACCGCCAATGTCTATGGCGGGCTTGGCCATCGGGGGCTGACTGAGGAGATTCTCGGCCGCTGGTTTCGTCAGGGGGGCCAAAGGCGCGAACGCGTCGTACTCGGCACAAAAGTCGGCCGCGTTTTCGAGCAAAGCATCTTGGATGGCCCGAACAACATAGAAGGGCTTTCGATCTACAAAATACGCCGGCATATCGACGCTTCGCTCAAGCGTCTTCAGACCGATAAAGTAGAGCTTTTGCAGATGCACAAGCCCGACCTAAGCGTAGAGTGGGACGAGCTGTGGGAAGCATTCGAGGGCGTCGTGCGCACGGGAAAGGCGGATTATATCGGCTCGAGCAACTACGCCGCATGGGAAATCGTCAGGGCGCAATATGAGGCAAAGGCGCGCGGCTTCATGGGGCTTGTCAACGAACAGCACCTATTTAACCCTCTGGTGCGCCAGCCCGAACACGAATTTTTGCCGATGGTCCGCAAAACCGGCATCGGCGTTACGCTGTTTAGCCCGCTGTTCCGCGGCCTGCTGGGCGTGGATACCGACGACATCGGCAAACGCCCCATGAGCGCCGAGGCGCAAATCGCATTGGGCAAATATCGCCCTCAATTGGAAGCGTATACGAAACTGTGCCGCGAAATCGGCGAATCCCCCGCCAACGTTACGCTCGCGTGGGAGCTTGCCCATTGCGAGATTACGTCGGTCATCGTCGCCCCGTGCAGCATCGAAGATTTACAGGAGATGCTGCGCTCGGTCGACATCGCGCTTAAGGGCGAGGTTATGGCGCGCATCGACGAGATCTTTCCGCCGATCCCCATCACAACGCCCTATACCGGGCGGTAAGGAGAGCCTATGGAAACAGAGATTGTGCGCTTTTCATCAAAGGCAGAAAGCATTTTCTACGAATCGGCGCAGCTTGAGCAAATCGCCACCGGCTATGCATTTACCGAAGGGCCGGTATGGGATGGCAAAGCGGAAGCGCTGTATTTTACGGACTTTAGCCACGACGCAATCCATCGCTGGGAAAGAGGCGGCGGCGCATCGCTATATACCGGCGACGCCCGCCGCTCGGTCGGCCTGACGCTTTCAAAGGACGGCAGAATCGTCGCCGCGCAAACGCGCGCGCATGCGATAGCCTATATCGACGAAACCTCAAGCGACGTCATCGCCGATTCCATCGGGGGCAAGCGCCTCAACAGCCCCAACGATGTGTTGGCCGCGAAACAAGGCGATCTTTTTTTCACCGATCCCTACTCCAAGGCGATGGGAGACGTGCGCGAGCTCGACTACAACGGCGTGTTTCGCATCGCCCCCGGCAAAGGCGAGCCCATGCTGCTGGATGGCGGCATGCTAAGGCCCAACGGGCTGGCTTTCTCGCCCGGCGAAGATATTTTGTATGTGGACGATACAGACGAGCAGAGCATCGTGGCCTTCGCCGTGCGCTCGGATAGGACGCTTTCAAAAACGGGAACGTTCGCCGTGATGGATACCGCCTACGGCAAGGGAGCCGCCGACGGCATGAAGGTGGATATCGATGGCAACATCTACCTGACGGGGCCGGGCGGCATTTGGATATACGGCAGCGACGCCGCGCCTATCGCCATTTTGCTCATGCCCGAGCCCGCCGGCAACTTATGCTTCGGAATGAACGAAAACTCGACGCTGATCATCACGGCGTCGAGCTCGGTCTACGCTAGCTCGGTCTACGCTATCGATTTGAAGATTCCGGGCATCGTGCCGCCGCGGAACTAACTCTTCTCTCCGTATAAAGCAAAGCGCTCGATGCCGGATACGTTCCATGAGGGCATGTCCTAACCGATATCCACCATCAGCACCGTGCAAGGCTCGTCGCCGATTGCGCGGCCGGTATGACCTTTGCCTTCATCGGAAGTCATGCGCAGATCTCCGGGTTCACACAAAAGACGCGTTCCATCCGAAACGCAAATTTCCAGCTTGCCGGAAAGCACGGCGATGATCAACTTTCCGCCCGCCGGGTGCCAAGTAAGAAATGTGCCGGGTGGGTGCACGTGAAACCTAAACGCCTTCGCGCCCGACCATGCGCATAACGCGTCAAAGGTTTCCTGCGGGAGCGCCTCCAGGTGCGACTCGCCGTTTACGTCGGAATGTTGGCGGTAAATTCCCATCTTATCCTCCCCCTTCGTCGGCTCTTTTTATGGTCGTCGACCCCGAAAATCCGAGTGAAATGAGCGAGCAACTTTTCGCCTCCACGCGAAGACGGAGGGTAGCGTGATCGGCAGCTACGCAGACTGACGCTTGACGCCGCCATGCGGTAAAAGATCCGCTCGCCGTTCTGGTTTTGGGGTCGATTGACTATATGCATACACAGCACACGGTTTTCATAGGCAGCAGTAGTAGGAACGATCGTTGAGTAGGGTTGTTTTTTGTGGTAGAATAAATACGCGATAAGGGTTTAATGAATTTATACTAAACACGATAGGGTGCGAAAATTCATGTTCTGTGTAAGCAATAGTAAACATAAATTATTCAATTGCATTGAGTCAATCGGCCTAAAACATGAAATAGTCAATAAAAAAGACGTTTTGATAAAAATAAATTTATCAAGACCTTATACAAAAAATCTCCCTCGAACAGATATGACAATTCTAAAAGCTATTATAAGCTATACTTATGAAAGTGGCGGCAGTTGTGCAATAGCGGAGGGCGCAAGCGGGTTTTTAACAGAAAATCTTATTAATTCTGGTGCTGAAGATATATTAAAGCAATACAATGTAAGAGTTATTGATATTGATTCAGAAGATTCCGAAGAAGTATTATGCAATGGAGAAAAGCATTACATACCAAAATGTTTCAAAGAATATCCTGTAAGAATAGCTATTCCTGCAACTTCAAAAAGAGAAGGTATGATTTATTCCAACAATATCAAATTATTTGTTGGAGCAGTTCCGCGAAAAATGTATCAGCTTGATAATGCGGATGCAAGTAGCGGCGTACCGCGCCCTAAAATTCATAAAAATTTACAATTATCAGTCGCTAACCTTTTTCTTGCGGTAAATAGTTATTCACCATTTGAATTTTACATTAATGGTGGATTATCCTATAATGAAAACATAGGAGAATTCTGTATGAAAGAATTATTTATCGGAAATGACGCATTAGAGCTTGATTGCCATATATTTCAGAAATATTTCAATGGTTGTGAGTATCCAGAGTATTTAGATATACTTAAAAACGCAATGTCCAAGCAATAGCCACGACACGTATTATAAACAAACTGTTCGCTACATTGCTTTTTCTCTCAACTGTATAGTTATAGTCGTCCAACCCCAAAACCAGCGCAGACGAGCGGGTCTTTTCCCGCATGGCGGCGTCGAACTCCAGTCAGCGTAGCTGCCGGCTACGCCTCCTTCCGCCTCCTTGCCTTGCGAAAAAATCTCTCGCTCGTCTGCACCGCTTTTGAAGTTGGGCGACTATATCACCATTTGGGCGCAAAGCACTGCCCGTGGCGTTTCCACAAAACATACAGCCCCCGCCATACTATTACGGCGGGGGCTAACGCTTATCCTAATTCACGCCCATCGTAAGCTCGGTAAGCTTGTCCTCGGCGGTGATCTTTTCGATCATTTCGGCGGTAACCGTCTGCCCCGCCTCGGCAAGCACCGTGCCGTCGGCGGCGGTAATGCGTTGTTTTACCGTCTTGCCGATCACATATTCGGCGCGGCGTTTTTCGAAATAGTTTTTCGTGTCGGCGTTTACGTTCTGCCCCGCCGCGGGGGCCCTATTGCGCAATGCCGCCAAGCGCGAAGCGAGCGGGGGCTCGGCAGGCGCTTCCTCTGCGGCGGGTTCCTCCGGCGCTTCAACCGTCTCCGCAGTGGGAGCCACTTCCGCCTCCGCCGGTTGCTCTTGAACGGCGGGCTCTTGGGCGGCCGGGGCCTCTTCCTGAACGGGAGCCTCTTCCATTACAGCGGTCTCTTGGGCGACGACTTTCTCTGCGGGAGCTTCTTCCACAGCTTCATAGGCCGGTTCGGAAACAAATTCGCCCTGCTCCAACCTGTCGGAATCGATGAACACGATGCCGCGGGACAGCGTTACGATGCTTTCCTTGGGCAAGACGCCGCCGTCTTCCATAATATACTTCTCGATCAACCCTTCGACCAGCTGAAACTCAAAATCCACGATCTTGCCGATAACATCGCCCGCGGAGGACACCACCCGCGCGCCGATTAAATCCGAATCGGTGTAGGCCAGCTGCATGGCCTCTTCTTCTTTCCAGATGCTGATGACGTGTTCGCTGGAACTGGTAATCGCAAAATCCTTGCCCATTCCCGCGATTTTACTATTCGGCAGCACGCAGAAGCCAAAGCACCCCTTGCCGGTATCCAACACGAGGTACTCGACGCTCTTCTTATCCACGTCCATCACTACTTCGCGGATCGCGCCGCATTCCACGCCTTCCTTGATCGCCAGCAGGCGCAGCCCGACAATCCTGGAGAGCTTTTCGTTGCCCATCACGATAACCCCTTCCACGCACGTTCTCTTGTCTATATTATATGATTCCTAAAGGTTCTACAAGCTATTTTTCGCGAAAATCGACAAAGTCTGCCATATCGTGCCATCAAGGCGCCGAACCACGGTTATAAACTTCCTGCACCGCCGGGTAAACATCCATCGCCAGCAGCTCGTTGATGACGACTTTGCCATCCCTGAGCACTTCGCGGTAGGAAGAAACCCGGTAACCTTCTTGGGCAGCGGTGACCAATTGTTGTTTGCCGGCGGGAAGCGTAGGATCGTCGATGAACAGCGGCGTGCTCGGGGGCTCGATCGGCTTGACGATGACGGAGCGGATACGTACTGTTTCATCGAGGTTGCCCGGTCTTCCGTGAACTTCTATTTTGATCTTTCCCTCCTGCCACGCGGCCAATACGTATAAAGGGAAGCGCGCGTCGTTGCGCATGATGAGGTTGTGCGCATCATCAAGTGCGGCATCGAGCCCAATGGGCAAATACTCCACCGGGCGGGCGTTGGGGTGGCGTTCTACCTTATTGGCCCCGGCCAACAACAGCGCATCGTATAGCGTGCCCGCAATCTGCGATACCACCGCCTGCTCTTGGGCGGGCACCCGGACACCCTGATACAAAAGCGCTTTTAAGTCGATGGTTCCGCCGACGCTAAGCACATAGCCGTTGACGGCATCGAGCAAAGTCCGCGCAAGTTCTCCCTCTTCCACCGCAAGCTCCGTTTCGCAGGTAGAGAGCGCCATGATGCTCTCCCTTAAGGATACCTCGGAAACGGCGGCCGGAATTGCCTTGATCTGCACCTGCACCGTAGCCGACTCGCCCGATTCCAACTGCGCCCATGCCGCGTGAAACAAATCGATAAAATCGACCTGCGCTCCGTTCTGGTCGGAAATATAGTCAAATCCTTTGCCATCTCCCGCAAGCTTCACGCTGGCATTCTCGGGCGGTTTATAAAACAAAGCGCAAAAGGCGCGGCAGGTTTCCTCTACTTTTTCCGCATCGTACAAAACGGCAATATCCACTTGCGCTCCGTCGCGCACGCGATAGTAAGCATTGGTCCGCGAAAGCATGCCTCCTTTGAGCATTTGCGCAAAGAGTTCATCAACCCTTTCCCGCGCATCCGTAAAAGCGCCAAGGTCTTCGGCGCGATAACTCCGCTCGCCCGCGCCGGCGGAGAGCTTGAGCGATACTTGCCCAAGCAGACGCGCCTCTTCCTGTTGGATCACCAGTTCCCTCGCCCGGTCGGGATCCATCCCCGAAACGTCGACGCCGTTGATGCTCGAGCCGGGCAGCAAGGCCGCGCCGTCCAGAATGGCGGATTGGGCCGTGTATATGCCCATCGCAAACATCGCTATGATCATGGCGGCGGTAAACATAAGGTCGAGCAGATGCTCGCCCGCCAGGCGCAGCCATACCGCCAAGCGATCGCTCATACGTCACCCATCCTACCCAGCTGATCGAGAATGCCCTCGAGCTGAACGCGTTCCTCCGAGGAAAGATCGTAGCCGCTGCTAAGAATGCCAAAGATCAGGTCGATGGACTCGCGGAGCCTGCCCGCCTCGATGAGAGCCGCTAGGCGTTCGAAATCCGCCTGCTTAAGAACCCACGGATCCGTCGCTCCCTCGCGGAATGCGAGGAAGGCATCGGCCGCCTCTCCCCAGCGCTTTTCAAAGGCCAATGCAAAGGCGGCATCCAGCAGCTTCTCGTCGCCGTTGCGCGTTTTGGCAACCGCTGCCGCTGAGGATTGTTCTTCTATAGCCTCTTGGGCAAAAGGCTCCTCTCGCACCGAGATCGGAGCGGCTTCTTCGGGTTCCGGTATGTCAGCCGGTGCGTCGATAACCGATTCGGCATCGCGCATCTTCTCTACAGAATCGAAAGATCCCCACACATCCGTTTGGGCATGTTCCGCATCGCCGTACGGCCCGGCATGGGCGCTGTCTTCAGGCTCTACGGCCGCATATGCCTCCGGCTCCTGCGCCGCCGGTTCATCCGGGGTTATGGGTATGGCAATGTTATCGCGCCCGATGGCCCCGTCCACCGCAAAGCCGGATTCACCAGGCAACTCGTCCCCGGCGACGAACGCCGCCGATAGAAATTCGGGCACATCCCGCACGGCGAGGGGCTCGGGCTTCTCCGTCTCCTCTGTATGGGGCTCCGCCATGAAGATGCCCACCTCCGGCCTCTCCGGCGCTTCCTCCGCAGCCGCTGTGGCAAACTCGGGCAGCATAGGCGCCTGGGTTGCCTCCGTTTCTTCTCCATTAAAGGCGGCATGCGCTTGCGCCTCGGAGGCGTAGTGCGGTACTGCGGCGGAATTCGCCGTATCGGAAGCCGCCACATGCTCCTCGATTTCCACCGGCTGCACGTCTACCGGCCCGCTCAAAGGTGCGGGAGCCGCCTCGGCGATCGGCGCTATCGCACAGGAAGGCTCTATCTGCGAATCGGCGATGAGCTGGGCATCGGC
>JAVBNW010000027.1:0-3659 GCA_031551255.1 Eubacteriales bacterium
GTGCGTGCGCAGGCTCATACCGGCCGGTATGCAAGTCCGGCCGGAAATGACGAAGGACATGGCGATTTCGGAGGATATGCTTTTACGAGAGGCCGTTCTACGCGATGCCGGATTGCATCATCTTCCACGCTTTCAAGCAATCCGGCATGCATTAGCCATTTCAAGGACTTGCATCTCGCGACGACAAACCGCAGTTTGTCATCGCGCTGAAAGAAACCTCAGTTTCTTTGGGAAGAGGAGATTTCACGTAGCGGCAATTCCCCCATGGCATCCCAATGCCATGGGGGAATTGAGCGCAGTGCAAACCGACGAGGCTAGTCCCCCATCTGCGCCGTTCTGGCGATTCTGGCATAAACCGAATTGGCGGTCGCATCGTCGCTTTGATCCTTCGCAAGAGGCAGTCCAAACGCAATATCGTCCCGCTCCTCTTCCTCTCCGACAAAGCGCTTGCGAAAGGCCAGCGGTGTGACGCCCATATAAGCCTTAAAGCGCTGGATAAAGTAGCTCGTGGAAGAATAGCCGATATCGTAGGCGATCTCCGTGATGCTGCGCGAAGAGAAAATCAACATTCGTTCGGCGGCCTTGATGCGCGTGATGTTCACATATTCGACAAAGGTCATGTGCACATGTTTTTTAATAAATTTGGAAAACGCATTCTGCCCCATGCCGCACAGCTTTGCGATTTCGGCAATGCAAATATCTTCGCTGTAACGCGCCTCCACATATTCAAACACGATATTCAACGTTTGCAGCGTATAAGGGCTCATATCCAGCTGCATGTCAAGGTCGATGCCCTGGTCGCGCCAATAGCGAAGCAACCACAACAGCAGCGCAAAGATATGCGCGCGCATTGCCATTTCATAGCCGTAATGCCTCTCGTGCATTTCCCGGTATATCTCCCGAAAGAGGCGCGGCGCATCCGAGGCCTCCACATCCGCTTTACGAATGAGCCGCCCGGCGACGTTTTGCTGCAAAAAAGGCAGCGCATATTGAAATTCCCTCACCGTTTGCTGTACGCCATACAGAAGATCCGGCTTCACCTTCACGACGATGTAGCGGGTGGTCTCCTCGGCAACGGCGGTAATCTGGTGGATTACCTGTGAGTTGATCACGATCACATCGCCGACCCCGAAGGCATAGGTGGCGTCGTTTAAGTCGATCCTGCACTCGCCCTGCAAGCCGTACAGGATCTCGACATAGTCGTGAATGTGCGCGGCGGCGATGATCTTGTTCTTCCAGCCTTCGCTGATAAGACTATCGTATAGATAGTTGACGCTGCTCGCCTCGCGCTTTTGCTCGATTACATAGTTCATAAAAACCCTCTTTGCACCGTCGGCGGAACCGGGGCGCACCGCGCTTCGCGTCTCTCCCCTTCCCAAATTGGGATAGGCAAAGCGGAGGAGTGTCGGTTCCGTGCCTTCCCCGCCGTTCTCAATCCTCAAAAAACGCCTCGGCGCTTTTGAGGATTGAGAAGAACGACGAGGTTAATATGCCCGAACGCGGAAACTCTTCACTGCCCGCCTTCCGATGGTATCTCCCGCGGCCTCGGGCATGGGCTTGCCCATGATGGTGACGGGCTCCTGAACAGTCCCATCGGTAAACTGCGGGGCCAGGGATTCCTCTGCGTCGTCGTACTCACAGCAGCGCAGAATCACCGCGCCGTCTTCGGGATAAAGCGCCGTCATCACCACGCCGTCCCCCGCGCCCAAGCTAAGCACCGTATAGCTGTTTTTAAGCTTGCCCGCATGTTCGCCGGTCGCCCTGCATAGCGGCGGGTAGCTGTAAGAAAGCGCCTCTTTGTGAAGCTTCATATCGCCAAGACCCGCGGCGAACGGGTAGATCGCAAACTCATGGCCATAGTCTCCGTACAGCATGCGGGTGCCCCAGATGTAGGTGTTTGCGTAGGCAAGCGGCAGGGAGAACTCCGCGCCGTTCGCCACCGCGCCGCGCGCTCCGCGGTTAAAGAGCGCTATGCCCAAATCCGCATCGCGGCGCGCGGCCCAATAGTTGCCCTGGATGTACAGCGGGTCGTCGCTTTCGGAAATTACGTAAGGCAAGTCGCGGGTATTTTTGCAGTCGCCACCCAGGCGCGTTTCCAGCACGAAGCGCAGCTTATTCTCGTGGGCGAAGCCGTTGACGCGGTCGGGCAGGTCGACGCGGCCGATCCTCTCTCCGCTAAACGTAAAGTTCGCCTTGCAGTCGATGCGGCGGCGCGCCGCGTAAAAATCCATTTCAAACCGAACGGGTATGCCGCCGATGGTTCCCACATAGGTTGCCCGGGCGCTGTTGGAGGCGATGGAAACGCTCCACGCGCCTTGGGAGCGCTCGTCTGCATCGTTAATGGCTCCCTTGAAGAGGTTCCCCTTGGCGGTATCGATGTACAGCGCGCCGTTTTCGAGGTCCTTGAGCCTCCGTATGCCGCCCTGATCCAACGCAATCTCGTAAAGGGGCGTCGTGAGCACGCCGGTATCCGCGCAATACGCAAAATTCGCGTTGGCATCAATCGTGGGCTTATCGAGCGCAATACTGTAGCAGCATAGCGTATTGGCGGGCACATCCGCGATAAAGCTGACCAGCGATCGCTGCAGCCCCGCACGGTTGTAGTCGAGCACCTTCGCCTCGCAGGGGATATCTCGCCCGTTCAGCGATACGGTATACCCCACCGTGCCGCGCTGGTAGATTTCGGTTTCCACTTTTTCGCAGACGGGGAACGAATGCGTATTGTACACCACTAGGTTGTGCGCGCCTGGCGTCGCAAACTGGTCGGCCAAATACGCCATCGATTCGTCCGTCACTTCCTTCGAAGCGGCCCTGGACGCCGGCAAATACTTGCGCGAATCTTTCAGAAGGCCGCAAATCTGAATGTCGTGATGCTGCGAAACCAAAAGGTTTTTCCAAGCCTCCTCAAGTTTTTCCTGCCGCGCGCAGCCGCCGAGCAAAAGGGCGGTGGCGTTCACGCGCTCGGCCAGCGTAACCGCGGTTTCGGCCGCGCTGCAGTCGTTAAAGATCTCGTTGCCGCAATAGCCCCAGGGCATGCGCACGCGGAAGTCGTTGGACGTGGGAACGAAATCCTCTTTGGGCTCGCCGTAAATCGCCGGAAGATCCTCCAGGATCACCCACCGATACTCGTCAAAATCCTCGACATATTCGACCATGCCCTCGTGCCTGTGCACGATGTCGTCGTAGCGCGACGCGAGCAGCGGCGTAATATGGCGGAATTTTTCGCCGAACTCCTCCAGTGAATGCGTGGTGCGGTCGGGCCAGCGCGTCAGCACCCAGTTATCCAGCGTCGTAATGCCAAACGCCGCGCCCTCGCCTTCGTAGGTGGGCACGCAGGGTATGCGCGTGCCGTCCTCCCCCACCCACCAGCCGTAGGGGGCGTCGTACGTGGGGTTAAAGCCGTACATCATAAAGTGTGTGCGCATGATCGCGCCCTCATACCCCGCCTGCGCCGCTAGTTGCGGAATTTGGTTGTGCAGCGCGTGCTCGCTGATGGCGTAGATGTTGGGCGTCTGCCCAAAGTGCTTAAGGTTTGCGCGCACCGCATAGATGATTTGGCGCGCATTGGATTCTTCGCTGATGAACACGGACAGCGGTTGACCGTAGGTAGCGGAACCGAGCGCAAAGCGGCCCTTATATTTCGCGAGCATGTCGTTGAT
>JAVBNW010000056.1:0-21046 GCA_031551255.1 Eubacteriales bacterium
ACACTACGCAACCCTCCCCGCACTACAACTCGAGGGCCTTCTGGGCATGAAGTACGCCAAGTACGTCATGATCAGGCGCGGCGTCTTTATTAACTCCAACATGCGTAGGGCCTCCAGAGATCTCTCTCTCGACGACATCGCCGAGATCGACAAGATCTTTAACATCGTCACACCCTTTATGAAAAATATTAAGGTCTGACCAAATCCCCGCTTCGCATACATCGCTCCCCGCCGGAGATGGCGGGGAGCGATGTTTTGTGTGTATGGATCTACCTCTAACCTGGGTCGCCTTCCGAATGCCAATCCTCCCTGCGCGCCGGGAAGAGCATGCCGACTACCGTGCCGCGGCCGGGTTCGCTTGAAAATGACAGGCAGGTTTCCAGGCCAAAGCTCAGGCACAGGCGCTTTTCGATGTTGTGCAGCCCATAGCCCTGCGCGCCGCCCTCGGCATGCACTGGAAACAGCATCGCCCGCAACCGCTCGGGTGGGATGCCGATGCCGTCGTCCCTCACCTCGAGCCTGAGATTTTCCCCTTCGATCCTGCCGCAAATCACGATGGTTCCGCGCTTATGTTCCTTGGGAAGGATGCCGTGCAGAAGGGCGTTTTCCACGAGCGGCTGCAGGGTGATCTTGGGCAGCAAGCAGCTCATCGCCTGCTCCTGCACATCCATCACTAGGGAAATCGCATCGCCAAACCTTAGGTGCTGTATCGTCATGTAGCTTAAGATCATGCGCAGTTCGTCGCGTAAAGAGATGAAATCCTTGCCATAATTAAGGCTGAGCCGGTAGAAACTTGCGAGCGCCTTGATCACGGTTTGTATATGCTCGGTCTGGTCGCGGCGCGCCATCCATCCCAGCATGTCCAGCGTATTGTACAGAAAATGCGGATTAATTTGGGACTGCAGCGCCAGAAGTTCGGCCGACCGGGCCTCCCTGCCGACGCGGTATTGTTCCTCCAGAAGTTCCGCCATGCGGGCGATCATGTAGTTATAGTCGTCAGTCATAGAGCCGATCTCGTCGAGATTCTCATCCCTCTCCGTCGGCGCCAGCTGGCCCAGCCGCACGCTCTTCATGTGCACGCCCAACCGCCTGAGCCTGCCCGTCATGCCGCGCAGGATTCTCTGCGCCATGAACAGCGACGGGATGGCCGCCGCCAGCACCAGCGCAAAGACGCCCGCCCATGCCAGCAAATTGGCGCGCGCCATATCGGGCTGAGACAGCGTGGTGACCAAGTACCAATCGGTTTGGGGCAAGTAGGTGCACTGTACCAAAAGTGCCGGATTATCTTGCAGTGGAAAAAAGCCCTTTTCCGCGCCGGCGCCGAGGATGAGGGCATCCAAATCGGCGATGGCGGGCGGATCGGGCTGCGAGGACGCGACAAGCATCCCCTGCCGGTTGTAGAGCATGCTGGCGGAGCCATCCGTCGTGCAGCCCTGGCGAAGGATCTGTTCGACTTCTTCCAACGGAAAGTCGATGCGCAGCACCGCATCCACCTGATTTAGGTCGCTCAGGTTGCGCACCCTGCGCGCAACCGCCAAAATACCTTCCTTGGGCAGCGTTTGGGGTGGGCAGAACATCGCGTGGTAGTTGGTTTGCATAAGATCTTGATACCAAAGCTGTTCTCCCGCCGCCCTGAGGCTTACGATCATCTCGGCCCGGTGGCTGTAAATCCATTCCTCGCGAACGTAGAGGCTGATTTCAAAAATATCCAGATCATCGCGCTTTTGCGTTAGAAATGTAAGGATGGTGTTCATATCCGAAATCTGAGCATAGAGGGGGTAGACCGTGGGTTCATGGCTATAGATGCATTCGTTAAGCGTTGGATCTAGCGCGATAACGTCGGCAACGCGCAACACGCGGTAGAGCTTGTCGCTTAAAAAGCTAACGGTCTGCTCGAACCCGCGCTCAGCGGCCAGCATCTGCCGGTCGTTTGCGCTGGCGTTTAAGGTGGTGGAGGCGTAAATGTTGGTGACCATCAGCGGCATAAGCCCCGCCACGAGGTATAGGACCGCCATGCGCGTGCCGATGCGCATCGCGTGATAACGCCTGCTGATCGCCCGGTAAAGGCGTACGAATAGATCAGCCATGGCGGTATTGCTGGGGCGTCAGCCCGGTTTCCCGCAAGAAGACCTTGCCAAAGTAATAGGGGTTTTCATAGCCGACTTGCTTGGCGATTTCGTGATTTTTAGCGGTGGAGCTGCCCAAAAGCTCGCATGCCCGCTCTATGCGGCATTTGGTAATATACTGGTGCAACGTATGGCCGGTTTCCTGCTTAAACAAGGCGCTGAGATGGCCGATGGACATATGCACGTGATCGGCGATATCCTTCAACTGCAACGCTTCGTGATGGCAATGCCTGTGGATGTAGCGGCGGGCCGATGAAACGACAAAGGAGGTATCCCGCTCCTGTTCGAACCGGCGCTGCATCATGCCCAGCGCATCCCACAAAATGCGCTCCAGCTCGTCCAGCGAGGCGGCCTGCATGCACATGTGCCATAAGCTCTGGGCCTGGTATCGATCCAGCAGCATAGAGATAAAATCCTCGTGTCCTGCAAGCGCCACGCTCAGCAGCGAGTGGTAGTGCATGCGCGTCAGATCCGGAGGAGTGGCCGTGTGCTCCAGTAATTGGTTGTGCAGCGCCTCCAGGTAGGCGTAAGCCTCCTGCTCTCCACCCTTGAGCGCCAACGAAAACGCGCTGAGCGAGGGCATCAGATCCATCGATTCACCGCTCCCCTTGCCCTCTGCATAGGCAATGCGCATGTTGGGCCGGTAAAACAGCGTGGCCATGGCTTCCCGGGCGCTTAGATAGCTTAAGGGAAGTTCGGCCAAGCGAGATACGGGGCGGCCTACGGCGATGGCGGGACGGTAATCGAGCGCCATGAGCGCCGCGTTGAGAGAACGGGCACAGGGCGCATTCTGCTTGGAAAATTGCACAAATAACACATCGGAGCCCTCGCCATCGGCGGCGCATGCCCCCCACAGTTCACCTTCCTCCAGGATCTGGGTAATCCGTTTGCGATCGGCCCGGGCGGGAAACAGCAGGATGCAACGATAAACCCCCCCGCCCTTGACGGGTAGCGCATCTCGAAAATGGGCGGCATCCACAGCGCCCTCGAGCAAAATGGCCCGCGCGAGCTCCTCTTTGAGCAATGCCTTCGCGGCGCCGCTGGCCTGCTGGTTTTTCATCAACTCGTGGACGCGCTCCATCGCCTCGCGAATCGCGGCAAAGAGATCCTCTTCCTCGATGGGCTTATCGATGAACTTAAGCGCGTGTACGTCCAGCGCGCCCTTGATGTATTCGCGGTCGCTATAACCGCTCATGAGCAGCAGCTGGCAATCGGGAAGCGCCAAGCGCGCCGCGCGGGCAAGGGAAATGCCATCCATGCCCGGCATGCGCACATCGCACAAAAGAATGTCCGGCCGCTCGGCTTTTGCAACGCACAGACCCTGTTCTCCGTCTTTGGCCGTCAAGATGCTTTCCAAGCCGAGGCCAGATTGCGCAAGCATGTCGCACAGGCCCTCGCGCGTATAGGGTTCATCGTCTACAATCAATAGTTTCATAGCGCCATCCCCCCACCATCTATTGTAAACGATCCTCATCTTTCGCACAAGTTTACAGTACGTTTACGCGCTCTTTTCCGCAAAAGTTCTTAGGTTTTTTCAAGAAATCTTTGTTTTTGCAGGAGGCTGATGCGGCGTTTTGCCGGTATACTGGAGAGAGAAAGGGATGTCCTTCGGAAGGGGGTTGGCCATGAGGCGGACCGCTTTGCTTGCGTTAGCCCTTGCGCTGTCGCTATGTGGCTGTGCGTGGAAGAACAATCCTTCCGCCGCCCCACAGACGCAAAACGCCGTTGCGGCGGCAATCGACATCGGCGAATATGTGCCGCTAAAGCTCTTTTTACTAGGCGCGCAGCCTGCGGATGCGGGCGTTGTGGAGGAAGCGCTCAGCGAACGGCTCAAGGAAAACATCAACGCATCGTTGTCCATTGAATACTTGCCCTGGGCCGACTATCAGGTGCGCTATCCCATCGTGTTGGCCGGGGCGGAGCAGGTGGATATGATCTACACTTCGGATTGGTGCTTTTACCAAACCGAAGCGCTGCGCGGGGCGTTCTACGAGCTGACGCCGGATTTCATGCAAACCTACATGCCCTTAACCCTAGAGTCGGAATCGCCCGTCGCCTTTGAGCAGGCCAGGATCAACGGCAAAATCTATATGATCTGCGCCAATGGGCCGGGCGTCGAGGGGGAGAGCTGGATCGCCGTGCGCGGCGATCTACGCGAGGCCTACGGCTTGGAGCCGATCCGCACGCTGGAGCAGCTGGAAGTATACTTCCAAGCCGTGGCGGATAACGAGAAAAATATCAAGCCGTACGCGGCATCCGGCGAGGCGAAGTTTTTTCACATTCTGTACGAGCAGCGCTACAACCTGGATGTCGTATCCCCCAGGTGCCCATGGATCGCCCGGTATGCGGGCGAGGAAACAGCCCCTCCGGCCGAGGATCTTTGCTACCGCTACTTCACGCCCGAGTACCTCGAATTTGCGCAAAAAATGAAGCAATATGCCGCCTGGGGCTTCTGGGAGCGGGGGGCGATCACCAACGCTACCCCTGTGCGCGAAGCGTTTGAAAAAGGATCTTCGGCGTCGCTTCTATGGAATCAAACCATTTTTCGGGCCGGCGAGACGCTCGAGCAAAACAACCCCGGAACGTTTGCGGAATACATCGATCTATACCCCGGCACGATTCGCCGGATGACGCCCTACACCAACGACGGCGTCGCCATCGCGGCGTTCTCACGCCACCCCGAGAGGGCGGCGATGTGCCTTGATCTATTAAAAAACGATCAGGCGCTCAATGACATGATCAAGGGCGGCATGGAGGGCCTTCACTGGATCGATGCCGGGGAAGGGCTGTTTAGCCCCGGCCCTGCGGCAAGCCGGTATCCGTGGAACCAGTCTCAGTGGGGCTTTAATATGTCCCGCGATCGGCTGAGGCGATCGGCGCAGACCACGCAATTCGAGCTGGATTTTGAAAAAGAGCAATTGGCGATGGTCGTTCATCCGGTATATGAAAATTTCCGTTTCAACCGCACGCCGGTAGCCGCCGAGTGGGCGGCCATCGAAGCGCTGGAAACGGAATACTTGCCGCTTCTCGAGTTGGGCGTCACCGACGATCCGGCGGCCACGATCGAAGAATTTCGAACGAAACTGGTGGCAGCGGGGTTTGAGAAGGTGGATGCCGAATTTCGCGCGCAGTACCGCGATTGGGTCGAGGCGCGGTAAATCCGCCGCCGCGAACGTATATAGTGACCGAACCCCAAAGAGCGAGAATATCTTGTGTTCCGCAAGGCGGAGGATGCAGGCGTGCTGGGCGGGCACGTCGAGGACGACAACGCAGTGGCACGCAAAATAGGCCGCTCAGATGTGTTCGTTTTGGGGTTCGGTCACTATAAACGCGCTGGTGCGGCGCGCATGGCCGCGAAAGCGGTACCCCGGCACGTTACTCGGTGGTACGAAATAGTAGGTTTTACACAGAGGCCCTGGTTTGGGCCCTTCCGCTTGCTTATCATGTAATTTTACCTTATACTCGTAGCGAAAATACCTTATATACATACGCCGCTGGGAGAGAAAAAACATGAGCAATTCATATACGAAATCAGCAAAATATTCGGACTTGAACTTTGTTTATTCCCAATGCTCCGGGCCGGGAGGGTTAAAGGCAACGGAGTTCATTGCTAATAAAATGGAGCTGAAGCAGGGCGCAAGGCTAATAGATATCGGCATGTTTTATGGATATCAAACCTGTTTTTTAGCAAAAGAATATGATGTACTGGCGGTAGGCATCGATCCAAGCGGAAGGGAATGGGGAGAGCGTCGGCCAAACATTGACCATATGATGGATAATGCCGCAAGATTAGGCGTCCATCATAAAGTGTTAGGGGTAGAGACGGGCGTGCCGGATACGAAATTACCCCAGAATAGCTTTGATTATGCATATTCGACAACTACGTTTGAAATGTTGAGAAGCATGTGGGGTAGGGAAAAATACATTGAGTGTTTACAAGAGGTCTTTCGTATTTTGAAGCCCAATGGCGTCTTTGGTTTAGGCGAGCCTATGATAAAGGATGTTCCCCTACCATCCGATATGAGCGGCTATGTGCCAAATGATTGGGTTACATGCTTTTCAACGATTAAGGATACTTGCGCAGCTGTCATAGAAGCTGGGTTTTCAATTTTGGAGGCCGACTATGCGGCTGATGCCCAAGTATGGTGGGACGAATATGCAAAATATAACCGCTTCCACTCCGACGAGTTTGAAGAAAAGAAAACAATTTCGCTAAACCAAGATAGATGGTTAAGCTTTGGCTATATTATCGCAAGAAAGTAACAGCAAAAAGTTGTTCATTACAAGCATTTCCAGCAAAGGGTTTGGGATACGCCCAACAAGCTGAAAAGCGGAAGTGTCAATACACTTCCTATGCTTGTTCCTCAATGAGTGTCAAGGGTAGGGTGGAGATTTGCAAAGCAAATACTACCCGACCATGAAACCAAAATCGCCATAAAAATCTGACAAGAGATGCTTGAGCGCACTTGGCCAAGCATCCCTTACTTGTTTTCTGAGACCAACCTTGCCGCACCTCGCCTTACGCCGGGGGCTTGTTTTCGCGCGCCCTGCGCAACGCGTCATCCTCCCCCTGTCGGAATAAGGGGCGCCGTATTTCCCTGGAAAAATGTGCCTCCACGGCATAGACGCATTGTTTTGTTGTGAAAATCTGCGTTTTGTTAGGGTGCATACCGATGCGCCAATCGGTATACTTTGTTTTGTAAACAATTTGTGAATTGCCTCAGTTGATATCAATTCGTCCCCCATTGTGAAATAAAACCGCATGCCGGATGGCGTCACGGAGAAAAAAGCTAATAAGCTGCCATCCGGCATCGCGTTTACCCTACCTCAAGAAATGCCCCGCGCTTGAAGCTCCCATAGCAAGGCCGCCCTTTCGGGCGGCGATCTTTAACAAAGCTATGGCTTAATGGTAAGATAGGCGTCCATGGCCCGGGTCGGCCGGCCATCCGCGTTCCAGGCGCTCAGAGCATAGTTGCTCCAAGCTTTGGCTCCCTGGGGCTCCCAATAGAAAAACCCCTTGCAGCGCGGCGCCAGGCTGATTTTCTGAAGCGCGGCCACGAGTAGATCATAGCTTCGGTCGACCTCATCATCCACGCCTCCGATCTCGACCACCATAACATCCTTGTTATAGCGCTCCGGCAAGAGCTTAAGCGTCCGCTCCAGGTCGTCGATCGTCTCTTCGTAAGGGCTCTTGAGCCAGTAAGGATAATACGAAAGGCCGATCATGTCGTAGCGGCACCCATTCTTCGTGAGTTGATCGAAGTAATCGGTTACAAACCGGGTGTTGTTGCCTTCCGCCAGATGAACCATCGTCTTTGTTTCAGGAGAAACCGATTTTACCGCGTCATGCCCCGCGGTGTACAGGCGCGTAAGCTTCGCAAAATCCTCCGTGCTGCCGTCGGGCAGCAGCATGCCCGGGTTGGTTTCGTTGCCCAATTGCACCCAGGCAGGGGTAAAACCGCCGTCCACAAACGTTTTCATCGCGCCGCGGGTATAGTCGGCCAGGGCCTCCACCAGCGCGTCAAACGGTAAATCGGCCCAGGCGGCGGGTTTTACTTGTTTCCCGGGGTCGCACCAAGTATCGCCGTAGTGAAAGTCGATCATGATACGGTACCCGAGCTTCTGGCCGCGCAGGGCCATCGCAAGCGTTTCCTCGGTAGAGCAGTGGCCGCGGTGCGGGTCGTCGGAAGGGTTAACCCAAGATCTTAGGCGCAGCGCATTGAGGCCGTATTCCTTCAGGGTTACGAGGCAATCCTGCTCCTTGCCGGCGGCGTTGTGAAACGGAAAACCCGCAAGCTCCATTTGGGGCAGCCAGCTGACATCCGCGCCGGAGGCGAAATCGGCACCCAGGTGAAACTCCTTCATAAAACTCCCTCCTCATTCATCGTTTATGATGCGTTATTAAAACGTATCATATAAAAAATAGCATGTCAACACTTTGTTTATATGCAAATTATAGATTGCATATAGTAATTTATATACGAATTATGGTTTTCACTATAGGAGGGGATGGAATGACCACCACAATAACACTTCCTAAAAAGAAAAAGAAGTCATTTTGGCGGCAAGTCGTCGATAATAGGGCGCTTTTGGTGATGCTTCTGATACCCTTTGCGTATATCGTCATCTTTTCCTATCTGCCCATGGGCGGCATCGTGCTCGCGTTTAAAGACTATAAGTACGCCATGGGCATCTTCGGCAGCCCTTGGGTGGGCCTTAACAATTTTTCATTCTTCTTCATCTCCGGCGCGGCCGCACGGGTGGTGCGCAATACGCTGCTATACAACCTGGCCTTCATCATCATCGGCATGCTTGTCGAGGTGTTCTTCGCGATCATCCTAAGCGAGCTTAGGGGTAAATACTTTAAAAAGATCAGCCAATCCATGATGCTCCTGCCCTACTTTATCAGCTGGGTCGTGGTTTCTTCCATCGTCTACAGCATCCTGTCCTACGAATACGGGCTGTTGAACAACATCCTAAGGTCCCTGGGCATGGAGCCTCTGAACCTATACGCGATGCCCACCGCCTGGCCCTTCCTGCTCGTGTTTATGCGGATATGGAAGAGCGCGGGCTACGGGTGCATCATCTACCTTGCCAACATCACCAGCATCGACCCGCAGATCTATGAGGCGGCTGATATCGACGGCGCGACGATCTGGCAAAAGACCACGCACATTACGCTGCAGCACATCCGGCCCACGATGGTGATCATGCTGCTGTTGGCCATGGGCAATATGTTCCGGGGAGACTTCGGCATGTTCTACCAGCTCATCCACAACAACGGCGTGTTGCTGCCGTATACGGATATCATCGATACGTTCGTGTTTCGGGCGCTGCTCTCCTCGGCGGACGTGGGCATGTCCGCGGCGGCCGGCCTGTTCCAATCGGTATTATGCTTTGCCACAGTCATGACGGCCAACTTCGTCGTTACGAAGATCGACCCGGACTACGCGCTGTTTTAGGAGGGCATGGAGATGGCAACGGTAAAAATAGAAAACCAACCCAAGCGCATCCGCCTGACCGGAGACAGGATTGTTTTCAACGTCATCGCCTACGTCGTGCTGGGCATATTCGCGGTGCTTTGCGTGGTGCCTTTCTATCTGATCGTGGTCGCGTCCTTCACCAGCGAACAGTCGATCATGCAGGAGGGCTTCAGCCTCTTCATCCGCGACTTTTCTTTGGAAGGCTACAAAATCGCGCTGAAGAACCCGGTTACGGTGGCGATGGCCTACGCCAACACCATCGCCGTTACGGCCATCGGCACCTGCATTGCGGTATTTCTTGCCAGCATGTGCGGCTACGTGCTGCAGCGCAAGGATTTTCCTTGGCGCAGAGGGCTTATGCTGGTCTTCTACTTCACAATGCTCTTTAGCGGAGGCCTTACGCCCTACTATATTTTATGCACGCGCTACCTTCACTATAAAAACCAGTATTACGCGCTCATCCTGCCACTGATGTTTTCGGTGTGGAACATGATCATCGCCAAGAACTACATGCGCACCATACCCGACGAGATCATCGAATCGGCCAAGATGGACGGCGCGGGGGAATGGCGCATCTTCCTGCAGCTGATCATCCCTCTGGCCAAGCCGCTTCTGGCGACGCTCGGGCTATTTACCGCGCTGCAGTATTGGAACGACTGGTATAACTGCATGCTCTACATCGACGAGCAGAGCAAGCAGACGCTGCAGTACTTTTTGCAGACGATGCTCAACAGCATCGAGGCGCTGCGCATCGTGGCGGAAAAATCCGGCCTGGTGGTGCCCGTGCTGCCCACCGAATCGATGAAAATGGCGATGACCATCATCGTAACCGGGCCGATTATCTTCGTGTATCCGTTCGTACAGCGCTACTTCATCAAGGGCCTGACGATCGGGGCCGTCAAAGGTTGATTGCCGCCGCGCAAGCGGTTGCATAGATTGTCAGCGAACTCGCAATGAAGTTCTTTGACAGTACACGCTTCAACAAAAAGGAGGAGAATTTACCATGAAGAAACTTACCGGCATGCTTGCCCTCGTTTTGCTGCTGGCCCTGATCGCGGGCTGCGGCGCGGGCGGAAACACTAGCCCAGCCGCCGGAACTTCCGCCGCGCCGGCCACCACAAAGGCCGCTGCGGATTCCCCCGCCGCGCAAAGCCAGGCGCCCGCCGAGCCGGAAGGCATCGACACTTCCAAGGAAGTCGCGCTGGTAATGTATGTGCTGGGCGACGTCCCCGCGGATCTTGACAAGGTGTACGCGGAGGCGAACGTAGTCTTAAAAGAAAAGATCAACGCAACCTTAAAAACCAACTACCTGGCCTGGAGCGACTGGAGGACCAAGTATTCCCTTACGCTGGCCAGCGGCGAAAACGTGGATCTTATGTATACGTCGGACTGGGCCTACTACTCCACCGAAGCGGCCAAGGGCGCTTTCCTTGAGCTCACCGACGACTTCATGAACACATACATGCCCATGACCGTCGCATCGCAGGAGCCCGCGTCGCTGATGCAGGCCACCATCGGCGGCAAGCTGTACGCGATTCCGAAGAACACGGCCGGTCTGGAGGGCGAGAGCTGGGTCATCGTCCGCAAGGATCTGGCGGACAAGTACGGCATCACCTCCATCAGCAACATCCAGGAGCTGGAAGATTACTACAAGGCCGTATTGGAAAACGAGAAGGGCCTTTTGCCCTTCGCGGCCTCGGCGGACGGCGGCTTCAACGCCCAGGCGTGGCGCCAGCCCAACGAGCTTTTCTATCTGACGAACATCGACTGGTGCTATCAATACAAGGGCTCGGATGCGGCTCCGGCGTTTGAAGAGCTTACGTATTGCTGGTTCCGCGACGACGCGATTCCCTACTACGAGCTGATGAAAAAGTGGGCGGATCTGGGCTTCTGGTCCAAGAACGCGATCTCCAACACCGAGCAGGTGCGCGACGCGTTTGAAAACGGAAAGTCCGCCTCGCTTACGTGGAATTCCACCATCTTCCTCGCCGGCAGAAACCTGCGCGAGAACAACGCCGAATGGGATTTCATGGCTGTCGACGTCAACCCCGGCACGATGCGCAAACAGGCGCTCTATACCAACGACGCCATCGCCATCGCCTCGGCTTCCAAAAACCCCGAGCGCGCCGCGATGTTCATCGACTACATCAAGAACGACCTTGACGTGCACCTGGCGTTTGTAGGCGGCATCAAGGGCGTGCACTGGGATCTGAACGCCGACGGCCAGCGCATCAAGGGGCCCGAGGCCGACAAGTACCCGTGGAACCCGAGCCTGTGGTGCTTCAACCCCGCGGACGGCTTCCTACCGGTGGACGCCGACGTGCTGCCCGAGCAGAAGGCGTTTGAAGACCAGCAGATGACCTTGGTGAAGACCCCGGTCGCCATGGCGTTCCGCTTTGACGTGGAGCCGATCAAGAGCGAGCTGGCCGCCATCGACGCGCTGCGCGACGAGTACCGGCCGATGCTGCAGCTGGGCATGGCAAAGGATATTCAGGCCACGGTCGCCGAGTGGAAGCAAAAGGCCGAGGCCGCGGGCCTTGCGAAGATCGAGGCCGAGATGAAGACGCAGTACGAGGCGTGGGTAGCCACTCTGTGACGGCGCTTCGCGCCTTCACGGGGGTATGCGTACCCCCCCGCGAGCCCCCCGCCGGGGCAGGAACGACGGATTGATACGACGGGGTAGAGCTCCGAAAAGAAAAGTAGTTGGCACGGAGGGCCGTCTTCGGGCGGCCCTCGCCATCATGGAGGAGGAAGTACGATCATGAGCGTTCGGTCTGAGGATTTTTTCGGGTTTGACTGGACCTTTTGCCTGGAAGAGGGCGCGCATATAGGGCTTTCGGCCGAGGCCGCCGCGGCCTTGCCCGCGCAGGCGTGGCGGCCGGTGCAGATACCCCACGATTGGAGCATCGACTACCCTATCGACGAAAAGAACCCCAGCTGCGGGTCCGGCGGGTATTTCCGCACCGGCACGGGATGGTATAAAAAAGAATTTGCGCTTTCGGAATCCGTTTCCGAAAAACGCCTTTCACTGCTCTTTGAGGGCGTGTACATGAACTGCACCGCATGGCTCAACGGCAAGGAAGTCGGCGGGCACGTGTATGGCTATACGTCCTTTGAAATCGACATTACCTGTGCCGTAAGAACCGGTAACAACACCCTGCTCATGCGGGTGGACAACAGCATGCAACCCGGCTCGCGATGGTACTCCGGCTCGGGCATCACCAGGGATGTGTGGCTGCGCACGACGGGGCAGGCCTATATTCCGCTGTGGGGCGTATATGCCGCCACCCCCGAGGTATGCGCCGAAAGCGCCGTGGTGGAAATCCGCACCAAAGTCGAGGGCGGCGCGGACCTTTCGCTGGAAACGGTGCTGCTCAACCCCAAGGGCGAGGCGGTGGCGCGCTGTGTAAGCGACGCGGGCTCGGGCGAATGCGTGCAGGCGCTGTCCGTCAAGGCCCCCGCGCTTTGGTCGCATGAAACCCCAAACCTATATACCATCGTATCTAAACTCATGCGCGCGAGCGCGCTGCTTGATGAGACGACGACGCCCCTGGGCATCCGCTCCATCGAGTTCACTGCCGACAACGGCTTTTTCATCAATGGCGAGCATGTAAAGCTTCGGGGCGTGTGCGTGCACCACGACGGCGGATGCGTCGGCGCGGCGGTGCCGCCCGCGATCTGGCGCACGAGGATGCTCAAGCTCAAGGCTATGGGCGTCAATGCGATCCGTTGCAGCCACAACCCGCCCGACCCCGCATTCCTGGATCTTTGCGATGAAATCGGTTTCCTGGTGATGGACGAGGCGTTTGACGAGTGGCGCGCGCTCAAGGGCAAGGAGTTTGGATCCAACACCCACGAGAGCCGCGGCTATTCCGAGTGGTTCGACCAGTGCTACAAAGAAGACCTGATGAGCATGCTGCTTAGGGATCGCAATCACCCCAGCATCGTGCTGTGGAGCGTGGGCAACGAGGTGCCCGAGCAAAAGAGCGTCGAGGGGGCTAAGCTTGCCAAAGAGCTGATCGCGCTGTGCCACGCGATCGACCCTACGCGCCCCGTCACCCAGGCCAACGACCAGATCCGCGCCGAGCCGCTGCCCGCCGTGGAGGAGTTCCTCGACGCGCTGGATGTCGTGGGCTACAACTACTTCGACCGGTGGCGCGAGCGCACCGAGATCTTCTGCGCGCTGGACAAGCAGGCGCACCCCCACTGGAAGGTGATCGGCTCGGAGAACGGCTCGGTTGGGGGAAGGCGCAACGAATACCTGCTCACCGGCGGCGACACCTGGCGCAAGCGGCCGTACGCGGGGAAATCGCTCAAAGCCGAAAAGCTTCTTAAATTTACCGAATCCTACGACTATGTCGCCGGAGACTTTATGTGGACCGGCATCGACCACCTGGGCGAATGCTTCTGGCCCGATAAGGGCTCGTCCTCCGGCGTAATGGACACCTGCGGGTTTGAGAAGGACGGCTACTATTTCTACCAAAGCCAGTGGACGAGCGAGCCCATGCTTCATCTCCTGCCTCACTGGAACATGCAGGCGCCTCAGGGAACCGTCATCCCGGTGGTGTGCTATACCAACTGCGATAAGGTGGAACTGTTCGTAGACGGCAAATCCTACGGCGCCAAATGCTACGAATTCCCCGCCCAGGGCATGAGCGAGACGTACGGCCACTTTGAAAGGCCCATCGCTATGATCAGCACCAACGACCTGCACCTTGCGTGGGACGTACCTTTTAACCCCGGCGTGTTGGAGGCGGTGGGCTACCGCGCGGGGGCGGAGGTCATTCGGCGCACGCTGCGCACCGCGGGCAAGGCGTCCCGCATGATCGTCCGTTGCGACGGCGACGCGCTGCCCGCCGACGGCCGCTCGGTATGCCAACTTACCGTCGAGTTGGTCGACGAAAACGGCGTAAGGGTTCCCGATGCCGACGTGCCGGTGACGATCTGCGTAAGCGGCGCGGGAACGCTTTTGGGCATGGACAACGGCAGGCCCGACTGCCAGACGCTCTTTGCGGATTCCACCCGCGAAACATACGGCGGCCTCGCGTACGCGATCGTGCGCGCGGCGCGCGAGCCGGGCACGCTTTCCATCGGTGTGAGCGCGCCGGGCGTGCCGACGGAAACGGTCGAAGTCAACGTTCGGTAAGGGGGTGGGCGCGTGCCCAAGCTGTTCGTAACCGGTTCCGACCGGGGCCTGGGGCTTTCGCTGTGCAAAGAGTTTTTGACAAAGGGTTGGACGGTCTTCGCGGGCAGCCACAACCGCCAGGCCAGGCTTTTAAGCGAGGCGGCCGCGGCAAACGAACGCCTGCACATCGTGCCGCTTGACGTGGCCGATCGCAAAAGCATCGCCTCCGCACGGGACGAAGTGCTCAAGATGACCGATTCCCTCGATATGATCATCTGCAACGCGGTGATTTCCGGACATGGCGAGATCGAGCTTCGCAAGCCACCGATGGATCTTGCGTTTGTGATGGACAACTTCCGCGTCAACGCGCTGGGCGCGTTGATGACCGTGGAGGCCTTTTTGCCGCTGATGGACGCGGGCCGCATGAAGAGGGTATGTTTTATCTCGTCGGAGATATCCAGCATGGGCCTGATCAAGGGTCGGACCTCCGGAAGCTTCGCCTACCCGATGAGCAAGGGCGCGATGAACATGGCCATGCGCATACTTCACAATCAACTATATCCCCAGGGCTACACCTTCCGCCTGTACCATCCCGGCTGGATGAACCACGTATACGCCGATGGAGCCCGCTCGACCGGCGCGGATATCGAGGTGGAGGATTCCGCAAGGGCTGCCGGCAAGATTTTTGGCGAAGATATGCCCGACGAGCAGAGGCTGGTGTTCATCGATTACCTGGAGCAAGAGTTTCCCTTCTAGGGCGTGTCCCTAAACTCCTGCGCGTGCATTTCACGGCATCTTTCCCGACATATCGGCGTTGCTCTCCGCCTGGCGTAGCGCTGCTACGCCCGCACTTCGGCTCCTTGATCTGCCGGAAAATCTACCGCAATCTGCATCGCGGTGACTTTAAGGACACGCCCTAATACTCTGCACAGGGAATGGCGCGACATGCGCAGATTTTTTAGCGTTTACCTAGGAGGCGATTCCCATGAACGTGGCGGTGATCACCGGCCAGGGGCATACTTTTGATCGGGAGTTGGCACAACAGTTTGTTGCACAGGGCTACCGGGTTTTTGCGATGGGGAAAAGCCCGGTTCAAGGCGTCGTTTCGGTTTCGGAAGACATCTCATCGGCCTTAGAGACGATAACAAATGCGGCGGGGCGCGTGGATATGCTGATCGAAGTTGCGGACGAGCGGCGGGATGCCGACCGCGCCACCGTGCGCGACGGCCTTTCGCAGGATGCGATGGAGGCGCTGTATCGGATGAACGCGGTGCGTCCCATGGCCGTACTCGAAGGGTTTTTGCCGCTTCTTGATCAGGGAAATGGCAAGCGGCTGTGCTTTGTCACATCCGCGGCTTACGGCTCCATCAACGAAGCGCGCAACGCGGGCAATTATGGCTACTCGATGAGCAAAACGGCGCTTCACGAGTTTTGCCTCATCGCGTATAACAAGCTCTGTGCGGATGGGTATACGCTCCGCCTGTTCGACCCTTTGCCGGGCGAGGTGGAGCCGGCCGCCGCCGCGCGCGCGGCGTATGTGTCCTTTGCGCGTCGCAGGGCGGTCAACGGAAGCAGCGGCGAGCGGGACGACGAGAAGCAACCGGTCATCCGCGATGCGCTGGGCCGCCAGCACGCGTGGTAGCCCAAAAGCGCAAGACCCATAACAAAGCATGGGGACCGCTGTTTTCAGCGGCCCCCATGCCATGCCGTCTTCATTGCGGTTAATCCAATATCATTGTACACTCAAGGGGAATCGTGAAAGCTTCATCGATACAGCCGCAGCGCATCCGTAGAAAACCGGAACAAGGTCACTGGAATAAAGCCTTAAGGGTGGACGAGATGAAAGTCGACCGGCTGATCGCTATCACCATGTATCTGCTCAACCGTGAAACCGTCAGCGCCTCCGCGCTGGCGGAGCGGTTCGAGGTTTCTAAGCGCACTATTCAACGCGATATCGAGACGCTTAACCGGGCGGGCATACCCGTGGTTTCGACGTACGGCTCCGGAGGCGGTTATGCGATCCTGGACGGCTTCAGACTCGCCAAGCAGATCGCGGGCGTGGACGACTATCTGAACATCGTCATTGCCTTAAGGAGCCTAAGCTCAGCCTACGACAGCGAAAGGATCAACGCCACGCTGGAAAAGGCGCTCACAACCATGCAGGGCGGCGAGCAGCGGCTCTTTGTCGATTTTACCGTAGCGCGGGAAAGGGCGCATGTAAACGAGCATTTGCGGGCTATCGAAAAGGCAATTTGGGAACAAAAACCCTTGCACATCGCCTATTCAAATGCAGCCAATGCGATGTCGGAACGCATCATAGAACCCCTGGCCGTTTCCTACCAATGGTACGCCTGGTATGTATTCGCATTTTGTACCGCAAGGCAGGATTACAGGCTGTTCAAGCTTGCGAGGATATCGCACTGCGAACCCGCGTGCGGCACGTTTTCCAGAAGACATGAAGACGTGGAATCCCTGATGAAGGCGGCTTCCAAGCCGGACAAGCGGGAATATTGGCGTGTCAAGCTGCGGTGCACAAACGAAGTAAGGCAACAGGTAATCGAATATCTCAGTGCCGACATTATAGAGGAATACGGCGGCGGAGATTTTATCGTCGAACTGCGTGTGCCCTTCGAACGCATGTGGTTTTCGTTGTTGTTGGGGTTTGGAAACCAGGTGGAGGTTCTGGAACCACCGGAACTGAAGGCCATGCTCAGGCAAAAGGCGGAAGAAATTTTGACGATGTACTAGCGTGTGTCCCTACATGGCGACACTCAGATGTCGTCATTGCCGTGGTATCCTTTGAACATAAAGGAGATGACGGTGATGAGGTTTTATGCTGAAAAGGATATGGCCCTGTGCGGACTGGCCTGCGTTTTGTGTAGCGAGGAGAACTGCCCCGGCTGCAAGGCGAGAGGGTGCAAAGAGGTTGGCGACTGCTCGGTCTACCAATGCGCCGCAAAAAAGGGGCTCGAGGGTTGTTACGAATGCGATGCGTTCCCCTGCGAAGAAAAGATGCTTAAGGGCATCCGAAACAGGGCATTCAACCGGTATGCAAGACAATGGGGCAAGCAGGCGCTGCTTACAAGGCTGCGCGCCAACTTCGAAAACGGCATTACGTATCATAAGCCTGGCGGGTTACAAGGCGACTACGATTTGCTTGCCGCCGAGGAAGAGATCATCAGGCTGATTCACTTCGGCTCCCACGACCCTTACGAGAAATGCCCCGTACTGGAAGCCGAGCACTTCGCCCTTGGGCTTGTGCGCATGGAGGACGCCGAGGATTTGCTCGCATGCTACTCCGCCTTACGAACGAGAGAGATTTTTACCGCGGACAAATACATACGCGATTTTAGGTACCAAACGCTCGGAGATATGCAAGCGTGCATTCGTTTTTGGCTCGAGGAATATGAAAACCGAGTGTACATTAGGTTTTCGATCTTTGAAAGGGAAGCGGGCCGCGCCATTGGAACGGTCGAAATGTTCCCTGCAAAAGAGCGCCTCGCCGGCTGCGATAACCTGGGCATCCTGCGGCTCGACCTTGCGCCGCACTATGAAAAAAAGCCGTTTTTGCAGGAGCTGCTCACGCTGTGCATACCTTCGTTCCATGAGCTTTTCGATGTTGCGCATATCGTGCTACTGACACCCCCGGTGGGGAAAGAGCGCATATGCGTATTGGGCAATATGGGCTTTGCGCCGTTTACCTGGCCCGATGGCGAGCGCAAGCACTACCGGGTGCATCATAGAAATAAACCACCGCAGAAAAGATAGGCAGGGCGTGCGCCCTGTCTTGTTTTATCGAAAATTTCCGTGTCCTTATGATATACTGAGAGAAAGCATTCTCCATGGAAAAGCGGAGGCGGGCGCAATGGATGTTGTTGAAGCGGCGAAGGATGTCAATGTTTTAGGCGAGTACCTCGCCCGGCGTGATGTGGAAGCATTGACCGGGAGCGCACTTTCAAGCGCGCTGGATTCGGGGCAGGTCGATCTGCTTATACTGTTCGGAGGAAGCATCCTGTGTGGGATCGACCGGGCCGCGCGGGCATATCAAGCTGGCCTCACGAAGGTATTGATGGTGGCGGGCGGCATCGGGCACACCACGCAGGCGCTGCGCGACGCAGTCGCCGCCAGGTATCCGAGCATTCAGGTGCATGGCCGCGCCGAGGCCGATATCATCGCCGATGTGCTCGATGCCGCATACGGCATACCGCGCGATTCGCTGTTGATCGAAAACCGTTCGACGAACTGCGGCGAAAACGCGGAGTTTGCGCTGGCCGTTGCGCGGGACGCGGGCCTTGCCCCCGCAAGCGTGCTATTCATGCAGGATTCGTCGATGCAGCGGCGCATGCACGAGACGATGCGCCGCGCGTGGGGCAAAGGCGTCCGCCTGCTCTCGTATGCCGCATACCGCGCCGAGGTGATCGTACGAAGCGGCGCGCCAGCCTTTGCGACGCAGGATATCGACGGCCTGTGGGCTATGCCGCGCTATATATCGCTGCTGATGGGGGAGATCCCCCGACTTAGGGACGATGAAGGCGGCTACGGCCCCCGGGGCAAGGGGTATATCGCGCATGTGGACATTCCGGCGGATGTGGAAGCCGCGTTTTCACGCCTGCTCGCCGGCGGCGCGGGCGCGGTGCGCGCGCCGTGGGAGGGATAACACAAGATGGACAGTGGTTTGCCGATATCGGAAAGGAAAAAATTGCACGAGCTCTCGATCGTGCATTACTGCCACCCCGGCTGCGAGCCGTTTTTAAGCATTACGCGACTTCCGCAGGAAGAGGCCTTTGCGGCTGCCCGGACGCTGGCACAGGGGCAGGGTGATAAGGCGTTCATTAGATTTTCCGATTTTCACAATTACTACCCCCGAAGAATGCGCGCGGAGGCATGGCTGTATGAGCGCTTTGTGACGCTGGGGGGTGAGCCCAAAACGCGGCATCCCCTATACTTCGTGCTTGGCGGCAGCGACTACTTGCACGACTGGTTCGGCGGCGGCGAGGCGATCAAACTGCCGCTGAGCGGCATAAGCTCCAAGCACATAAGCTTTACGTGGGGCGACAGCGTCTCAAAGTTCGATAAGCCGGAGAGAAAAGACATCATGCTGAAAGAAATCCTGCTTAAGCACATCGGCGCTTGCGGCGGGGATGTGGAAAGGTTTCTTGACGGCATCCAGGCGCAATGCGGGTACATCGAGGCGCAGCTATGGGACGATGCATACTGTCCGCTGCCGAAAGAGCTGACCGATCCTAGCTTATAGAGGCATTGTTTTGAGGTGATGAGCGTGACGTGCCCATGTTGCCGCCGGGAGATGGAAACCGGATACTTGCAGGCGGGCAATCGCATCGCATGGACGAAAAGCGTCCACAAGATTTCTTTGCTTCCCCGGGAGGGCGAGATCCTGCTCGCGAACCATGTGTTCGCAGGAGCCAATTTTACGGCGTATATCTGCAAGCCTTGCAAAAAAATCGTCGTAGATTATGGCGACCGACAGGTGGAAGAGGGATGAAGCTTTGCCGAACGGCAGGCTGCGGTTCATCGCCGCCCTAGGTAACCGCTGATCAAAGCGCGCGGAGGGCCTTCGGCGACCAAAGGGCATGATGCCCTTTGGAATCCCCCCTCTTAAACGCCTGTATACAGGCATTGTAGTTTTGTTCAGCTTTTTCGAAAAGCCGACTGCCGGAGGCTTTCATTGCGTTTTCTCGCGTCGATCATCGTTTACCTAGCGGATGTGCGAAGGCTTATATCGCTTTATTCGCCAAATTCGCCCTTGTGTGGCGTATAAGCGCCGGTCACCTCGATGACGTTTCCATCCGGGTCCGCCAGTTGAAAGTAATAATACGGAGCGACGTTGCAAACATATTTGATCTTCGTAAGGCTCTCAGAAAGGTTCAGGCTCTTTATCCTTTCATACTCGCTGCGCAAATCTTCGTCCCAGAAATTCAACACAAACTTACGGGTATTGGGCGCAAGTGCGATATGCCGCAAATCGTCCGGCGCATCCGACCGGTCGCCTCTGTGGACGACCTTATCGGGGTTGTCCGCGTCAAAATGCCCGTTCATAATCGAAATGTTGTGCCCTTCAAATTCGAATTGCGCAAAGCGCGTCATGTTCTTGCTCGTCACCGGCATTTCCAGCAGTTTTTCATAGAAGGCAATCGACTTTTCAAAGTCGTTGACGATCAGGTATAGGGAGCCTAAATGCATGGCAGCAACGCCTCCCGTCGTATTGATAACGCAACCATCGACAACCGCGCCGTCCCAAAGGGCAACACGGCTTTCGTCTTGGCATGACGCCGTCTCGGGCCATATGCTTATAGGGCAAAAACCGGCGCACAAGCATGCCAAGCTTACATAGAGCCGATGTAACGAATGCTTATTTTCAACATTATGAATTACAATGCAAAACGCATTTTATCAGTTAAAAGTCAAAACGCATCTATATCGTTGATAGTCAGCACCACTATAAGTTTTAATAAATCCCTCTGTTTCAAAACCACATTTCTGATAAAATTCTACCGCGTCATCGTCGGTTTCACATTTAATGGTCGTTCTATATTTTTGCTGTACCGCAGCTATCATAGCTTTGCCTATCCCACATTTACGAACATTTGGGTCGACAGCGACATTGTGAAGCACAACCCAATCCGAATGAACTTCTACTCCACAAACTCCTAATATTTTGTCGTTTTCAATCCACCCATATAAATGCCAATCTTCTCTGCGACGATATTCTGCCGCAGTTCTATCCATTGCTTTAGTAGAGTTGTCCCCCATGCTTTCGCTAACAATTTTACGCACAGTCGGATTATCTAATT
>JAVBNW010000077.1:0-10989 GCA_031551255.1 Eubacteriales bacterium
CTTATTTTTTCTCATGTGTGCTCGCTGTTTGTCGGGTTGTGGGTGCTGGTGGCGCGGGCCGGCCCCGCGGCTGCCGGCCCCCGCCCCCCCCACTTCTGGTTTTTTGACAGCCTTACCGGCCGAGCGCGGCTTTGAGTCGCACAAGGGCTTCCTCGACATAACTGCGCGGGCACGCGAGATTGAAGCGGACAAACCCATCCCCGCCCGCGCCGTAAATCCTGCCGTCGTTCGCCCACAGCCGGCATCGGTCCGCAAGAAAGGCCTCCAGCTCGTCCGCATTCATGCCGAGGCCGCGCATATCGGCCCACAAAAGATAGGTTCCTTCCGGCCTGGCGGCCTTGATTTCCGGCAGATACCGCCCGATAAAATCTATAAAACAATCGATATTGCCCTTCACATACTCGGTCATCTGCGCGCGATAATCCTCGCCATGCCGGTAGGCTGCCTCCAGAGCGGGATACGCGAGCACGTTCAGCCCGCCGTGCAGCTGTGCGGCGGCGTACTTTTTGCGCAGCGTTTCGTCGGGGATGATCGCCACCGAAGCCTCGAGTCCTGCCATGTTAAACGTCTTGCTCGGCGCCATGAAGGTGATCGTCCTCCGGGCGATCTCATCGCTCAGAGCCGCCAAGACGATGTGACGGTTCGGCTTAAATACGATATCGCAGTGGATCTCGTCGGAGAGGATCACCGCATCGCGCTCAAGGCATATTCGGGCAACCCGCATGAGCTCCTCGCGCTCCCAAACTCTGCCGGTAGGGTTGTGCGGGCTGCAAAACAAGAGAGCCTTCGCGCGCGGCGTCAAGGCCGCGTCAAGGCCGTCTACATCGAGCCTGAATTTTTCGCCGTCAAACAGCAGCGGGTTGCTCGTCACCTCGCGGCCGTTGCGGCGAATCGTACCGAAAAACGGCGTGTAGGCGGGCTCCTGGATCACCACCGCATCGCCCGGCTCGGTCACGGCGCGGATGGCCGTATCAAAACCCGACACGACGCCCCGGCAAAAGGTTATCCACTCCCTTTGAATCTTCCAGCCGTGATCCCTGAGCATCTTTTGCTCGATCGCCTCCAGGCAGCTTTCCGGAACCGACGGATAGCCCAAAACCGGATGCCCAAGCCGCTCGGCAACCGCGGCAAGCACCTCGTCGGGGCATGGAAAATCCATATCCGCAATCCACATCGGAATCACGCCGTCCGGAGCGCCATCCCACTTTACGCAAGCCGTCCCCCGCCTTTGAATCGGCATGTCGAAATCGTAGCGCATAGCCCGCCCTCCTCATATCTTTTGCCTGTCCATGCCAGTATATCACACGTACGCGCTTGCCGCCCCTCCCCCGTTTTGCTATAATGCTTCGATACAGCGAAAAGAGGCGATATCTATGGATTACAAAGCCGCCGTAGCACAGTGCGTCAACAAGAGGATCGGCGAGGCGTTTTCCGCAGACGCGGGAAACTTCCCCGAAACGGTAGAAATTCCGCCCGACCCGAATATGGGCGATTTTGCGGTGCCCTGTTTTCCGCTGAGCAAGCTTTTGCGCATGGCCCCCCAGGCGATTGCGGCAAAGCTCGCCGACAGCCTTGCAGCGCCCGAGGGCTTCACGCGGGTGGAAAGCGCCGGGGGGTACCTTAACTTCTTCCTCGACCGCACGCGCTATGCCCAGGACATCGTAACTAAAGTGAATGCCCAGGGCGAAAATTATGCCGGAGGCAACGAGGGCGAGGGCAAGGTGGTGGTGATCGACTATTCCTCGATCAACATCGCCAAGCGCTTTCACATAGGCCACCTGTCCTCCACGATGATCGGCCATTCGCTCAGGCGCATCTACGAGCACCTGGGCTACCGCTGCATAGGGGTTAACCACCTGGGCGACTGGGGCACGCAGTTTGGCAAGATGGTGGCCGCCTACAAGCGCTGGGGGAATCGCGAACAAGTGGAAAAGGGCGGCGTGGATGCGCTAACTGAGCTATACGTGCGCTTTAACCAGGAGGCCGAGCACGACCCCGCGCTGGAGAACGAGGGCCGCGCGTGTTTCAAGGCGATCGAGGACGGCGACGAGGAAGCTCTGGCAATTTTTAATTGGTTTAAGGATCTTACGCTCAAGGACGCACAGCGGGTTTACGACCTTTTGGGGGTTACGTTCGATTCGTACGCGGGCGAGAGCTTTTATAACGACAAGATGGACCGCGTGGTGGACGAGCTGCGCGAAAAGAATTTGCTGGTAGAATCCGACGGCGCGTATATGGTAGATTTGGAGGCCGAGGGCATGCCTCCGTGCCTGATTCTAAAAAAAGACGGCGCGACGCTGTACTCCACCCGCGATATCGCCGCCGCGCTGTATCGCAAGGATACATACGACTTTTACAAATGCCTGTACGTCGTCGCCTATCAGCAAGACCTGCACTTTAAGCAGTGGTTCAAAGTCGTCGAAAAAATGGGCTACCCGTGGGCGGGTGATCTTGTGCACGTTCCGTTCGGCATGGTTTCGTTCGAGGGGCAGGCGCTCGCGACGCGCAAGGGGCACGTGGTGTATCTGGACGATCTTCTGAACCAGGCCGTCGCCAAAGCCCGCGCAACCATCGAGGAAAAATCCCCCGATCTCCCCAACAAAGACGAGGTTGCGCGTAAGATCGGCGTAGGGGCGGCGGTGTTCTTCGATCTATACAACAACCGCATCAAGGATATCGACTTCTACTTCGAGCGCGCGCTGGCGTTCGAGGGGGAAACGGCGCCCTATGTACAGTATAGCCGCGCGCGCTGCTGCTCGGTGCTCGCCAAGGTAAAGGATACGAAAACGCCGCCCGACTGGAGCGCGCTCGCCAACGAGGAGGCGCAGGCCGTCGTGCGCGCCCTTGCCGCAATGCCCGAAGTGGTGCGCGAGGCCTGCCAGCGCAACGAGCCTTCGATGATCACCAGGCACGTAGTGGATATCGCCCAAACCTACAACCACTACTACTTCGAGCACCGCATCTTGACGGACGACGCCCCCGCCACCGCCGCGCGCGTTGCGCTGACACGGGCCGTCGAGATCGCCGTTAAAACATGCCTGTATCTGATCGGCGTGGAAGCGCCCGACAAAATGTAGGAATTGTTGTAAAGATGGAAATTCGCGATGAAGACGTTGACTGTCGACGCAAGCCCGCTTAAGGCCGGCAACACCAGCTGCGTTCTGAACGAAAAATCGCACGACCGGCCGATATATTCCTGCGGAGTAGGCAGCCCCTTCCAACCGATAGGCCGCCGCGAACATTCGCGGCGGCCTTTTTATCTACAATGGAACTTCTTGATCTCCCGAACCAACGGCTCGTAGTCGACCTTGCTAAAGTCGGTCGTATCCACCACGATCCTTTTCCCAATGCAAAAATGCCGAAGCGGCTCCGTGGCGCTTGCAAAGCGCTCATAATCCGCAAAGAACCCCTGGGAGACAAGCCCCGGGTGCCTTTGGGGCAATTCATCCCGCTCGATGAAGCGCCTGTGCAGCACCTTCATATCCGCGTCGAAGAGCACGGTCAGCGCGTCGTAGGCATAGGTCTGAATGAACGGCAACAACACATCCTGGGCCGCCGCGGCAAAGTTGCTCTCCAAAATGAAGGATGTACCTGCGCGCATCAGCTCTTGGGCAAAGAAGAACAGCAAATCGTATGCCGCCGCCCCATACAGCCGACTGTTCTCGCGCACGGCGGTATCGTAGCGAAATCTATCCCACAACTTTTCCTTGATGTCGTCCTTGCATAGCAATACAAGCCCTAATTCGCGCGACAGATGCCTCGCAAAGCGGGTCTTGCCCGCCGCGGGTATCCCGGCCACGAGAATGACGCAGCGCCTGTCCACAAAAACCGCCTCACTTGCGCGATTTATAGTCACCGAGCTTCAAAATGGAAGCGAGATGAGCGAGAATGTCTTTCGCGCCACAAGACGGCGCTTACCGTTCGTACGAGTTCTTAATTCGCTTCGCCCGCGAATCACCTCGTACTCACGGGCCTTGCGCCTCGTTCTATAGTCGGCCAATTTCAAAACGGGGCAGCGAGCGAGAGATTTTTTCACAGGGCAAGGAGGCGTAAGGAAGCGTAGCCGGCAGCTACGCTGACTGGAGCTCGACGCCGCCTTGCGGGAAAAGATCCGCTCGATTACTCCGCTTTTGGGGTTGGCCGACTATATGCGTGCACAGCACGCACTCGGCTCCGGTCACAGGCGTGCCGGGCGCATTCCGCTTCGGCGGGGGCATGCATGCCCCGCGAAGGTGCGTAGCGCCGTACCGCTCAGATGCTCTCACTTTGGGGTTGGATGGGCATAATGGCTCATTATACCATCCTATACACACAAAAACAAAGCCGCCGCGCTTTCGCGCGGCGGTTCGATTAGCGTTATGTCCTCGAAAGGCTAGCCAGCCTTAAAACTTCAGGTAGGTGTTGCTGATGTAGCCGGTTTTGCCGTTGACGCTCGCCTGCGAGAACTCGGCCCCCTTAGCTAGAATCGTGACCTTCGTCCCCGCGGAAACCACGCCCAGCGAAGTGGAAGTTTTATCGGCCTTCTGGCGAAGGTGCACGTTGCCGGTGGTGGTGGCCGTCGATGTGGATGCGGCGCCTCCGCTCGAGCCGGAAGAGCCGGTGCTTAGGTACTTGGTCATCACATAGCCCTTGGCGTTGCCGGATGTGACGATCTGACTCCATTCTCCGCTCGTACCCACCACCGTTACCGTCGAGCCGTGCGCCACGGAGATGACCGCCTCGTACGTCGTACCCGGGCCGGAGCGGACGTTGAGCGTGGAGCCCGCGCCGCTGAGCTTTACCGTGGCGGTGGCGCCGCCGGACGCAGGCGTGGAGCCGCCCGTCGTACCCGCGTAAGTGCTGACGTACTGCTTCTTAATGTAGCCGCTCACGCCGTTGTAGGTAATCGCCACCCACTCGCCGTTTTCCGCGCCCACGGTGATCGCATCGCCGTGCTTGAGGTAGCCCGCCGAGGGATAGGTAGTGCCCGGGCCGGAGCGAATGTTAAGCGAAGAGCTGGTGGTTTGCAAAACGACGGTCGCCTGCGTACCGCTCGCCGTGCCGCCCGTGCCACCGGTCGAGCCGCTCAGCGAGGGAATGTTGCCCGAAAGGTCGGTTAAAAAATCTTTATGAACCCAGCCGGTATACGTGTTGCTGGCGGTAATCTTATACCAATCGCCAGAGTAGCCGTGCACGACCACCGCGACGCCGTTGCCCATCTGTGCGATGGGTTCGCCGGTGGTGGAAGGTTCCTTGCGCAGAAATACCGTGCCGCTGGAAACCTTAGTCTTGCCCGAGCCCGTACCCGTGCCGGATTGCGGCGTGGGTGTGGGGGTTGCCGTCGCGCTACTGGAATAGAACGCCGAAGGATCGTCAAACGCGCCGGGGGTTTTGCCACTGGCCGACATCGGCGTGGGCGTGGGAGTCGCCGTCATAAAGTTGCCCAGGCCGCCCGCCATCGTGCTGCCGCCCAGGGCGGGCGTATTGGTTACGAGCGGGGGCGTCGTCGTGGCGGTAAAGCCGCCGCCGGATGTATCGGCGGGAGTGGCGTCGAGGGTAATATACTTGGTCATTACATACCCTGCGGCGCCGCTCTGCAGTTGAATTGCGCTCCAATCGCCGGAGGTGGCCGTTACCGTCACCTTAGAGCCGGTCTTAACCGTGGTAACGATGCCGCTGGAGGTCGTAGGCCCGGAGCGGACGTTGAGGCTGGAGGAGGCCTGCGCAAGCACGATGGTGCCGGTTCTATAGCTCGTTGAGCCCGTGCCGGTTCCCGACGTGCCGCCGGTTCCCGTGCCGCTGTTCATCGTTGCGACGATATAGGCCTTGGCGACATATCCCGTGGTCGTGCCGTACGCAATCGCGTAAAAGTCGCCGCTCTCGCTCAGGATCGTTACCGTTGCGCCATTGGATAGCGAACCGATCTTTGCCGCCGAGGAGCTGGCCGACGCGCGCACGTTCAGAGAGGTCGCATTCACCTTGCCGGTGCCGATGCCTGTACCCGTGCCCGTGCCCGGATCTGTATACCCGCCGGTGCCGGGTGCCACATAGCCGCCGTTGGACGGACGAACGAAATCCTTCGCGGTAAGCTGCGCGCCGACATAGTAGAAGCCCAGGATATCCGCGTATCCCATGCCTTCCTTGGCCATTTGCTGCGCGCCGCGCTGGCTCAGGCCCACGCCGTGCCCGAAGCGCCGCGCCTCGATGGTAAAGGCGTCGCTGGACTCGGAAACGGTAAACAGCGAGAGCCTGTATGTCGGCGAAATGATGTTGATCAAATCGCTTTGCGTATTGATCGTAACCTGGCGCTGCGTGCCGGAGCCCGAGTAGCTTCCGCCCGAGCCGGAGGAACCGGAACCGGAAGAGCCGGAATCTCCTCCCCCAAGGAAGCCGCCACCGAGCGAACCGAGCAACCAGCCGCCGCCCAAGGGGCTGCCACTGCCGCCGCTGCCGCCGGAATCGCTGACGACAAGGTTAAACGTCATAGAACGGTAATAGCGGCTGGGTTCGTCGCCCGATTTTCGCGGATCGGAAAGCGTAATGCTCTGCACGCCCACGATCGAGCCGTAATACCCGCCCATGCGCGAGCGCAGCAGTTGCTCGAGCGAATAATTGCTGATGGTGCCGTTTTTGTAGACCTTGATCGTATCTACGCGGCTTTCGGGGTTGCGCAGATCATATGGGTCGTCCTTCATGACCGAATAGGGGCCGGTGGGCTTGGTGGGGAACCTGTTGGCGATGGTCTCCACCTGGCCGCCGTTGGAAGCCCCATAGTACGTAATAAAGGCGGCGCCGTTATAGGTGAGAACCATGTTCTTGGTCTCCTCTACCGCGCGCAGCACATTCGACTCGCTGGATTTGTAGCCGCGGTACACCTGATCGGCATCCGTATCGCCGATATCCCGGTCGCTGCCGCCACTTAAGCTCTTGTATACGTAGGTGCGCGCGGCGACCGCCTGCGATTTGAGCGCCTCGAGTGGGAATGCGTCGCTCATCTCCGAGCGCACGACGCCGATGACGTAATCCTCGATAAACACGTGGTTCACCACGCGCACGCCGCCGCTGTATGCGCTAAATACCATATCGCCCAAATAGCTGCGCATCACATCGCGCAAATAAATGTAGCCCGACCCGCCGGGAACGCTCTGGTAGCCCAGGAAGGTAATGGAGCTTCCCACGCTGACGGAGCCGCTGATGCCGGCGCCTGAAAGCAACAAGCTGCCGCCGGAATTGGTGATTACATAATCGCCGCCGCTCTGCAAAGCGATATCCGAGCGGCCGGAAATCGAGTATTGGCCGTTGATTTGAAGGGAAACGGAAGCAGGGGTGCCTACGGATTGCAGCTCCACGCGCACCGTGCTGTTCTCGGCCGCCTCGGCGACCGGCGCGGGCAAGCTGAAGCTCGCGAGCAGGAGCAAAACGACCGCTAGGGCGGTTGCAAACGTTCTTCGCATCATGTACCTCCTCAGTTGTGGCGACGACACATTAGCGTCCATTTATTACGATCTTATGACGATTGTTACAACCGATAAGTTCCTAAGAAATGAACAAACTTCCTGCCTTTGGCTGGAAGAAGGAGGCGTCTCACAACTAAAAAGGCCTATTTGCCTTGCAACGGCCTGTCCCTGATATTTTTTACCCGCCTCTCAACCAACTGCTAAAAAACGACCCTGAGAATCAGCACGCAGGGGATGGCGAACACCATGCCCGCAAGCCCGCCCATCGAGCCGCCGATGAACAGCGCAACTACGACCACCACGGGGTGCAGATCCGAAGCGTTGGAAAGAATACGCGGCGTGACGAGCATCGATTCGATCTGCTGCGTCGCGACGACAACGATCAGGCACTTAAGTATCATGCCCCAGCCCTGAGCGGCGGCGAGCAGCACGATGGGGATCGCGCCGAGCACCGGGCCAAAGTAGGGGATCAGGTTAAAGATCGCCATGAAAAAGCCCATGAGCAGCCAGGAGGGCAGCCCGGCAATCAACAGGCCTATGGCGGTTAATACGCCCGTGATCAGCGAAATGACGACCTGCCCGCGGACGTACTGGCCGATCGCCTCCCTCGAGCCCGCCGCCACCGACAGCACGAGCGAGCGGGCGCGCGAGGGCACGAGCCTTTCTATAAAGGAAAAAATTTCTTGTCTATCGCGAAGCAAATAGTACGCCACCACCGGAGACAGAGCCACCCATCCTATGGATCCGAGCCATTGCACCGCGTTCATAGCACCCTTGCGCAGTCCCTCCAGCACGGTGGCGAGCACGGCCGCCGCCTGTTCCCCGATCGATTGCATCAAATCCTCCGGAAGGCCGATAGCGAGCAGCTTATCCTGCCATTGCTCTAAAATTTCGCCGGCTTTCTCCCACAGGCCGGGCAGCGCCTCCCCCACCGCCACCGCCTGGCGGATCATCAGCGGCACAAACGTCATAAGCCAACCGGCAAACACGCCAAGCAGTATAAAAAAAGCGAGGGCAGCTCCCCATTTTTTCGATAGCCTATCCTCAAAAAAACGCGCGAGCGGGCTGGCGATGTAGGCGATGGTCGAAGCCAGGAGCAGCAGCGCAAGCAATATCCCCAGAGCCCCGCGCAGATACCAGGCCAGCACCATGATCAGCGCGAGAAGAACCCATTTCCACGCCTTCAACCGCCTTCCCCCTTAGCAAAAATTAAGAATCATGTTAAAAATTAAAGCAAGGACAGGGACGACGCCCTGCCCTTGCACCCAACCGGATGGAATGACTGAATCGACGAACCCCACCGGAGGCTGCGGCACTGCGCTAGCCGCGCGCCTCCATGTTCACGCGCCGCACTAAGCCTTACAGAGGAAAAATCTGTTTGGCGGAGCGGAGTACCTTTTTCCCCTGCGACCTCGCCTTTTTCATAATCATGTTCCGGTAACCGGGTACGGACATCACCGCGGCCGTAAAACCCAGCATGCCTCCTGCCATCAAGCCCAACACTACCTTGCTGCCTTTCATCGCGCTTACCCCCTTACGCATCGCTAGCGCGGCGGCCCGGGTCGTGCCCGGGCGACCGCATAACGGCTATGACGCCGCATGGCCGGATCGTGAACTCGCTCACCCATTCGCGACCGCTGCGCAAATCGTCGACATATCCTTTAGATATCTCCAGCGCGGCCACGTTCCCCGTGTCCTCTTCGATCATGGCGTCGGTCAGCCAGCCAATCTTCTCTCCATCTACGCTAAACACTCGTATCTGCTGACTCAGGCACCAGGTGCGCGGCCCTGCGGGCTTTTGCCTCACGGCTGAGACGATCACCGAAACGTCGCCCAACAGCCGGATATCGCCTACCGCTGCATACAATTTCTTCGCGCGCAGGCCACGCCCTCTGATCGAGATTCCCTGCATTTGGCGGCCGCCGGCGTGCAGCCATACCTTTTCTACCCTGCCGATGTTTTTACCGCTCGATTGCTCGATTACCGGCAGGTTTTGCATTTCCTTCCATGGTTTCACGTCTCATCACCCTGGTTTGCGACTTCACGCGCTTATCATGCCCGAAGTTTTGCGCTGCAAGCTAGGAAAAACAAAGAAAATGCGCGCAGGCCTGGTAAAATTCCAAAGATCCCGCCGCAAAAAACAAAAGCGGTATAGTTACCGAACTTCAAAATGAGAACGAGATGAGCGAGAATGTTTTTCGCGCAACAAGGCGAAGAACGCAGGCGTGCCAAGCGCGCTCCACTTCGGCGGAGGCCATACATGCCTCCCGCGAAGGCGCGAAGCGCCGTACCGCTCAGATGTTCTTATTTGGGGATTCGGCGACTATAAAGAACCGCCTTTGTCAACATCCTGAAAATATGGTATGCTCCATAGGAACGCGTATGCCAGCCTTAACCTCATTGAGCTCTGTCTTTGGGTTTGATAACCAAACGCGCCGCGCGGCGGCATACAAAGGAGCAGCATGCTTATGATCGATTTTGCGAATAAAAAGGGCTTTATCTGCGATATGGACGGTGTGATTTACCATGGCAACCACTTGCTGCCCGGCGTGAAAGAATTTTTAGCATGGCTGGAAGGTAACCATAAGGAATATCTTTTCCTCACCAATTCTTCCGAACGCTCGCCGCGCGAGCTTAAGCAAAAGATGGAAAGGCTCGGCCTTGCGATCGACGAGCGTCACTTCTACACCAGCGCTTTGGCCACGGCGATGTTCCTGGCGAGCCAGCGGCCCGGAGGCTCGGTTTATGCGATCGGCGAGCCGGGGCTGATCAACGCGCTGTACGACGCGGGGCTTACGATGAACGAAATATCGCCCGATTATGTAGTGATGGGCGAAACGCATTCCTACAGCTACGAAAAAATCGAGCGCGCCATTCGCCTGGTATTGGGAGGCGCAAAGTTGATCGGCACGAACCCGGATTTGACCGGCCCGGCTGAAAGCGGCCTCGTACCCGCCACCCGCGCGCTCATCGCGCCGATCGAGCTTGCCACCGGCAAGCAGGCGTATTATGTCGGCAAGCCCAATCCGCTGATGATGCGCCATGCGCGCAAGCTTCTTGGCGTCGGGCGCGAGGATACGGTAATCATCGGCGACCGCATGGATACCGACATCATCGCCGGCATTGAAACGGAAATCGACTCGGTGCTTGTGCTCTCGGGGGTCACCTCTCCCTCCGAAATCGAAACATTTCCCTACCGTCCCACCACCGTGCTCGCGGGCGTCGGGGACATCGTAAAGCAAGCGCAGGCATAATTAAGGACGACATAACAAAGCAAGCGGCGCGGTAGGGTGTCCCCCACCGCGCCGCTTTATTTATTATATAGTTGAAAGTTTTTACTTGAAATGCCGGCCTATCAAATTTTTTTGAGCAAAATGCGCAAACATGAAGCCTTTATGATAGCTCGGACTTCTATAGTCACCGGCCCTGAAAATCCGAACAAAATGAGCGAGCAATTTTTTTGCCTCCGCGCGGAGACGGAGGGAGGCGTGGCCGGCAGCCACGTCGACCGACGCAGACAATGCGGGGCGGAAAAAGGGCCGCTCAGGTGTTC
>JAVBNW010000099.1:0-20142 GCA_031551255.1 Eubacteriales bacterium
TCCTCCCCGATCATTCGTCGGCCGAACGACCCGGACCATCCGCTGACCGAGTGGAACAACAAGCGCGATTGGATTTTGTACCGCGAGGCCTCCTACAACCTGTTCAAGTCCCTGCAGGTCTCCGGCCTCCTTACCTCCGACACCCCCTTCCCCCTCGGCCCCGAAGACCCGGAGAGGCTGTAGGAGGCGGGGGACGGGGACGGCGAGAGTACGCAAGCCAAGGGGCTGTGCCCCTTGGCACCCCGCGATGCCTGCGGGCATCGCATCATGATTATTTTTTGATGGGGGCAGCGGCACGCCGTTGCCCCGCTTCTTTCTTCGTCGTAGCTTGCCACTCCTCAAAACCGCCTCAGCGATTTTGAGGAAGAGGAGGAGCGGCGGAATGAACGAGCTTTCGCGTCGCAACGCGCAAGCGAGCGATATGCAGCTCGCGACGACGAGTTGACAGTTGTGTGGCCCGGCGCGTATACTTACCCAAAGGCGATGACCCGGCATCAGGGAAAGTAGCGCCAAAGAGAGCCTGCGCCATGGGCTGAGAGCGCGGGCGGATGCGATCTTCCCGGCCCGGCCGGAGAGCCGCCGCGCTAAAACGCGGCCGTTTCCCGCGTGAAGGGGTTTTGAGTGGGCGCTATCGGCGCCAACGCCAGGTGGTACCGCGAGGCAGACCTCGTCCCGGCAAGGGGCGGGGCTATTTTTATTGTAGAGGTGATGGATATGGCGGAAAAGCAGGAGTTCGTCAGGGAGATTACGCCGCGCAGCGTGGATTTTGCGCAGTGGTATACGGATGTGATCTTGAAGGCCGATCTGGTCGACTACGCCCCGGTGCGCGGCTGCATGGTGATGAAGCCGTACGGCAACCGCATCTGGGAGCTCATCCAGGCGGATATGGACGGGCGCTTCAAAGAAACGGGGCACGAGAATGTGGCCATGCCGCTGCTCATTCCCGAAAGCCTTCTGCTCAAGGAGGCCCAGCATATCGAAGGCTTCGCGCCCGAGGTGGCCTGGGTGACGCACGGCGGCGACGAAAAGCTGCCCGAGCGCCTGGCCATCCGCCCCACGAGCGAAACGCTGTTTTGCGCGATGTATGCCAAGTGGATCAAGAGCTGGCGCGATCTGCCCATGCTCTATAACCAGTGGTGCTCCGTCATGCGCTGGGAGAAATCTACGCGCCCTTTTTTGCGCACGGCGGAGTTCTGGTGGCAGGAGGGGCATACGATGCACGCCACGGCCCAGGAGGCGCAAGAGGAAACCATGCGCATGCTCGGCGTCTACCAAGCGCATTCCGAGGAAGTTCTGGCCATGCCCGTGATCACGGGCCGCAAATCCGACAAGGAGAAGTTTGCCGGGGCGCGGGCCACCTATGGCATGGAATCCATGATGCAGGATGGCAAGTCGCTGCAGGCAGCCACGTCGCACAACTTCGGGACGAATTTTTCGGAGGTCTTCGACGTTAAGTATCTCGACAAGGACGGCGCGCTCAAGTACGCGCACGAGACGTCGTGGGGCAGCTCCACGCGGCTCATCGGCGGCCTGATCATGACGCATTCGGACGACCGCGGCCTCGTGTTGCCGCCGCGCGTCGCGCCGATACAGATCGTCGTGCTGCCCATCGCCATGCATAAGGAGGGCGTGCTTGACAAGGCGCGCGCCGTCGCCGCCGAGTTGGAGGCGGCCGGTTTGCGCGTGAAGCTGGACGAGCGCGACACGCAGTCGGCCGGTTGGAAGTTTAACGAATGGGAGATGCGCGGCGTGCCCATCCGCATGGAGATCGGCCCGCGCGACATAGAGGCCGGCGTTGCGACGGTTTGCCGTCGCGACACGCTTGAGAAACTCACATTGCCTCTTCAGGGGGTTGCGCAGGCCGCCTCGCTTTTGCTTGGCGACATCCAGAGCGCCATGTTCCAAAGGGCCGCCGCTTTCCGCGACGGCCGCCTGTCCGTCGCGCGCGACATGGACGGCCTTATGCGAGGCGTACAAGAAGGTTTTGTGCGCACGATGTGGTGCGGCGAGCGCGCCTGCGAGGATCGCGTCAAGGCCGAAACATCGGCTACATCGCGCGTTATGCCCTTTGATCAGACGCCTGTTAACGACTGTTGCGCCGTGTGCGGCGCGCCCGCCCGGAACGTGATCTATTGGGCAAAGGCGTATTAGGCAGGGCTTGTCCTCCAAGGCCAGCGCGTGCACATTGTAGCGCCTTATCGGCGCTTTGCGCCTCGCGGGCGGGTAAGCGTACCCTCGCGAGCCCTCGCCGAAGAAAAACGGCGAAACTCCTTGATCTGCCGAAAAATCTACCGCAATCTGCATCGCGGTGCCTTTAGGGATGTGCCCTCAGGCCCAACGGCTAGAGAACGACATACGAGGCCTTATGTCGTTCTTTGGTTTCGCGCTGCGATGTTCCGCCTAAAAAGGCAAGTACGCGGGCTCTGTGCGGCGGGTTCCCCCGACGTTGTGTATCCGAACATTTTTTGATATACTAAGAGATGGCAAGGGGTTCCCCTGCCCATGTCTCGTATCACCGTCAACACAAGATGCGGCGCATATCCCGCAAGGGGGCATATAAGATGATCAAAAACGCGGCGCGAAGGGCGCTCATACTCCTCTTCGCACTGTCGATGCTCGTAATGTGGATGCCGGACGCGCGTGCCGCGAACGCCACCATTCGCTTTTACGCGCAGGACGACCTTGGCAACGCCGTGGTTGGCGCTACGTTTGCGCTCAACGGCACGGCGGCAAGCCCGACGAACGCCACTTCGTCCTCGGGCGGAGAGGTCGTATTTAGCAACGTTTCCCCCGGAACGTACTACATCACCAACACCGCGGCGCCCACCGGCTACGTGGCCGATTCGTCGCTGCGCGCAAACCTCGTGGTGCTCGACGACGGGGATGTGCAGTACGTGCAGGACCCGGGGCAGACGCTTATCGTCGCCCGGGCGCGCAACCTGAAGGTTTTCCCCATCAGAGATGTGCAGGGCAACCCCGTGGTAGGCGCTGTGTTTAACATCGCCTCTTCCAGCTACAGCGAAAACGTCACCACCGACAGCGACGGCCTAAAACTCGAGCTGCCCGAGGGCACGTATACGATCACCAACGTGCAGACGCCCGCGAGCCACATGGTATCGGGCAACAGCCTAACCATCACGGTTAACAAAAACGGCGTGTATACCTTCAGCCGCAATCCTACCGATGCCTTCAAGCTGGAGCTTAGCCGTCACACGCTCACCTTTACGAAAAAAGACGACGGCGGCAACGGGGTTGCGGGCGCGGTGTTCCACCTGGCGGGCAGCAGCCTGAACACCACGGCCACCTCAGGCGACGGAGGCGTCGTCACCTTCACAGGCCTCGTGCCCAACGGTACCTACGTGCTCAGCGAGCGCACCGCGCCTTCGGGCTATACGAAAACCAGCGCCACCGTGGCCATTACGGTCGACGGCGAGGGCAAGGCGACCTGGGACCAGGACCCTTCCGCCGCGCTGGTCAATGCCCGCGCAAAATACCAGCTCACGTTCACTATGCGCAACGATGGCGGGACGACGGTATCCGGCGCAAAGTTTAAGCTCGAGGGCAGCGGCACCTCCCACACGGCCGAATCCGAGCTCGGCACCGGCCGCGTACTGTTTCGGGATATTCCGTTCGGCACGTATACGCTCACGCAGACGTCCCCCGGCGAGGGCTATCCCGCGGTGACCACCAAGATCACCGTGGTGATTTATCCCGACGGCGGCATTTCGTTCTCGCAGGACCCTGCCGAGGCGTTCGTAGCCGAGCGCACGCGCTATGCGTTTTCCTTTACCGCCAAGGAGGAGCGCGGTGGCGCGCTCGCGGGCGCGACGTTCGCGGTCAAATCCGGCAATAAAGATGCGATCACCGCCAAGTCCGACTCCAAGGGCAAGGTAAGCTTCGCCGATCTTCTGCCCGGCACGTATACGCTCAGCCAAACCGCCGTGCCCGCGGGCTACTCCGCCTCAAAGGAAACCGTTGAGGTGAAGGTGGCCGAAGACGGCAAGGTGACCTTCTCAAGCCCACCCGAGACAACCATCGTCGCCACCGTGGCCAAGTTTTCCGTTTCTTTCGATAAAATGGACGACATGGGCGCGCCGGTGGCCGGGGCGGTGTTTAGGCTCGTGGGGACGGATTACGACAGGACCGTCACCACATCGTCATCCGGCAAGGTAAGTTTCCCCGGCCTGCTTGCGGGAACGTACACCCTCACCGAGCAATCCGCACCGGCGGGCTACGCAAGATCCGGCGCGAGCGTCACGGTAACGGTGTCGGCCACGGGCGGAACTTCATATTCGCGCGAGCCCGCCGTAGCCTTTACCAACGCGCGCAGCCAATACGAGCTGAGCTTCGTCACCGTCGACGAGGCGGGCGACCCCATCAAGGGCGCAGCCTTTGCGCTGGAGGGCGGCTCGCTGCGCAAGGATGCCGAATCGAACCGCAAGGGCCGCGTCACCTTTACAAAACTTCCGCACGGTACATACATCGTCCGCCAAAAGAGCGCGCCCAAGGGCTATACGCGCTCTGCGCTGACGGTGAAGGTAACGATCTCCGCCGCGGGGTTTAAGAGCTACGAAATTATCGAGGAGGGCGAGCTGCCCAACACGCCCATCAGTGAGCTCGACGGCGTATTTGTTAACCTGAGCGGCCCGGCTTCCTTCAGCTTTTATGCGCTTTCGGATGAACAGACTGCCGACGGTTCTCTCAAACCGCTCAGTGGCGCGACGTTTGCGCTGGTGAACGAGCAGAGCGGCGCTACGGTGGTGGCGCTGAGCAACGCCGCGGGCATCGTCGCGTTTTACGGGGCCACCCCGGGCAGCTACCTGCTCGGCCAGACGCAGGCGCCGCCGCAGTATGCGCCTTCGACCGACCAATACCGCGTGACGCTGGGCGCGGGCGGCGAGGTGTTGATCGAGCAGATCGTCAAAGCCGCCCCGGCAGCGCCCGTGGCGACCGCCTCAGATGTCTCCGCCACCGACGCTGCGCCCTCGAACGCGGCGCCTTCCGCAACGCAGGCCGAGCCCTTCCGCTACGAGGGCACTTTGCCGGAGGGGGAGACGCTGCTCATTCCCGCGCTGTCCTTCGTAAGCACGCAGGAGAAACGATCCTTTACGGTGCTGTGCGAGGACGAGGTGTCGGGTTCTCCGCTCGCGGGCGTGATCTTCTCCGTGGAAACCTGGCCCGCCGGCACGAGCGTCGGCATGCTGGTAACCGACGAGCGCGGCGCGGCAACCCTTGGCGCGGTTGCTCCGGGCGAGTATAGGCTCAAGCCGGAATCCGTGCCCACGGGCTACGAATTGCAGCTACAGGAGGGCGAGCTGAAAGTCGTCGTCCCCGCCAGCGCGGACCCCGAGCCGGTGACGGTGCGTGCTCTGCCCATCGTCGCCGAGGCATCCGTGGCGCCCGAGGGGCTGCTGGCTACGGCGATTGATTTTGCGACCAACAATGTCGCGGGGGTTGCTGCTTCCGGCGCGGGGGCGCTGCTGCTGGGAATGTTCCTGTTTCTGCTGCTCAAGCGGTAGAACTTAACTTCTGTTTTTACTATGCGAAAAATGTGGGAAGCGGCATGTCTTCATGCCGCTTCCCACATTTGCGCGAGGATGCTTCAGGCATCTCCACTTTTTCCGTTCATCCAGCGTTCGACCATCGGGTACACCACCTCGTCCGGCATCGCGTTTTTGAGAAAAAACTCGAGGGACTGCACGCGCATCGCCTGGCCGTCCACGTAGACGATATCGGTGTCGGCGTGAAACCCATCTTCCGGACAATCGTAAAACATGCACCGGATCGTCATACCCTCAAACGTGGAATCGAAGTACTTAAAGTCCGGGTGTGTGCTCTTAGCCTTGCCTTCATAGTTGAAAAAATCGAGTACCCGCTGCTCGTTATCCCACCGAAACGTCAGACATATCTTCTCCAGCGGAAACTCCAATCCGTGCGCGAAGACCATCGTCTTGCCGTCTACCTTAAACGCGATTCCTTTCCCGTCGAGCTCTTTCGCGATCGCGCACAGGATCGCCCAATCCTTCTTGCGCTTCATGTCCTTTGTCGAAATGCTTTGCATGCGCCTTCCTCCTTCGGATGTGATGCACTCAATATAGCCGGTTGCCGCATGTAAATCCTGTCGCACGGGAGTTGTTTTCGTCCAGCCGCCCTCAACCTTCAAATTAATCCGCAACGGCTCGAATGCGTTGACCTGGGGGTACACTCTGCGCACGAAACTCGGCGGAACACCATGAAAGCGCGTAAAGGCCTTCGTGAACGACTCGGGCGTTTCGTAGGTGTATTTGTAGGCCAGATCGATAACCCGGATATCCGATGTAAGAAGCTCCCGCCCGGCGAGCGTAAGGCGCCGGTTGCGCAAGTATTCCATGAGTGGTATGCCGCATATGGCCTTGAAAAGGACGTTGACCGAGGAGACGGATACATAAAACCGACCGGCAATGATGGCGGGCGTCAAGGGACTTTCGAGATTTGCTTCCATGTAATCGACGATGTCTTGCACGATACTGATCACGATTCCATCATCCCCCCATCCTGTTGATGCGTCGATTATAGCCGCTCAGCGCTGTGCCCGTCTGTCCGTAAGAATGTGTTTTTGTCGGGAAACAGGCCCCCGGCGAGCGCCGGAGGCCCCATACCCAAGATTATGCTCCATTTGAAACAGGCTTGCTTTGCTTACGGCACAGGATGACAATAAAACAATAGCCTCGCCCTACGCCCTGAACAGCACGCTTTCTCGCCCAAACATTTTGACCGTCACCATCAGCGCCGCCGCCATGTACACCGCGGCGCTTGCCAGCGAGATCAGCATCAGGTCGTAGCGCAACACGCCGCCCAGCGCCATCTTCATCGCCGCGATGGTATTGAGCACCGGCACGAACATCATCGCCACGGAAACGTCGCCCGCCTGCAAGAACATCGTGGAAAACGCGGGCGCCATCACCGCCAGCATCAGCAGCGAAAGCCACTGCTGCGCCTGCTTCATCGAGCGCGCCATCGTCGATAGCGTAATCTGTATCGAAATAAACGTCATGCCCAGCATCACTACGTTTAAAAGCACGAGCGCGGCCGTGGCGGGCGGAAGCGCCAACGACATGCTGCCGCCGTATACCGCCAATAGGGCGGGGGATATTGCAAAGGCGAGCCCCATGCCCAGCAGCGTGGAAAGCAAGGATACCAGCATGAACGCCATCACCGCCAGCATCTTGCCGGCGAGAATCGCCATGCGGTTGGCGCAGGTGGCCAGCAGCGGCTCGAGCGTAAAGCGCTCCTTTTCGCCGGCCACCATATCGGTGGAAGCGCCGATGGCCCCGGACCATAGCAAAATTGAAAGCATCATGGGCAGCATCATCGATATGAAAGGATTGCCCGCGCCCGTCTGCGGCGCATCTTCGGAAACCGACGCGATGCTCTTCATGGAAGGCTCGGCGGGCTTTAGGTCGTCAAGCTCTATGCCCATCGAGTGCAGCTTTTCACGCAGCACCGCGTCCGCGTTGTCGGAAATCGCCGATGCGATGCGGTTGGCCGAGCCGGAGGATGAAATTTTGCTCTCGTCGTAGATGACGTCCACCTTCAAGGGCTCGCCGCGCGCGACGATGGCGTCGGCATCGCCAGGCACATCCAATACCGCGGGCACTTTTTCATCTTTGAGCAGCGCAAGGTCGCTGTCCAGAACCAGATCCACGTTGTCGATGCCCGCAAGCATGCGCGTAAGAAGCTCGCGCACGGCGGGCGTATCCGCCCGTGCGGTGATTCCGATGCTGGTGCGGGCGCTGCCGCCATCGCCGCCGACGATGTTCTTCTCCATATTTTCGATGCTGGAGCCCATGAAGTAAAATAGAATCGGCATGAGCAGCATCGGCATGAGCAGCGTGGTGATCAGCGTGCGTCGATCCCTTATAATATCCGAGATTTCTTTGCGGAATACGATGAGGGCATGCCGAATGTTCATTGCGATCCACCTCCCGACAGCGCGCGGAACACGCCTTCTAAATCGTGCGCGCCATGCGTTTGCTTCAGCTCGTCAAGCGTGCCCTCGCCGCGCAGCACGCCGCCGTCCAGAATGCCCACTCGGTCGCACAGCTTTTCGATTTCATCCAGGATGTGGCTGGAGAGCACGATCGCCTTGCCCTCGTTTTTGCACTCGAGAATAAAATCATGCGCCTCGCGTATGGAGGTCACGTCAAGGCCGCTCGTCGGTTCGTCAAACAGCATCACGGCCGGATCGTGGATGATCGCCCGGGCGAATGCCACCTTTTGCTTTGTGCCCTTGGAAAGCTTGCCCGCCGGCCGGTTCAGGTGCTGCCCAAGCTCGAATGCGGCGGCGATGCGTTCGATGCGCGCACGGGAGTCTTCTTTAGGTACGTCGTTCAGGTCGGCGAAATACAGGATATTTTCTTTGGCCGACAGCCGGTCGTACAGCCCTGCCTCGCCCCCGAACAACACGCCTATGTTTGCCCGGACCGCCAGGCTGTCGCTGATCACGTCGTGGCCGCATACTGCCGCCGTGCCCGCCGTGGGCCTTAGCATGGTGGCGATCATGCGCAGCGTCGTGGTTTTGCCTGCCCCATTTTTGCCGAGCAGGCCATAGATTTCGCCCGCGCGCACGGAAAAGCTGACGCCGTCCACGGCGCGAATCTCCTTAAACTGCTTTGTTAGCCCCCGGACCTCCAGCAATGAGCGTCCCTCCCTTGGCACCACGGATGAATTCATGCGGCGCGTCTTTGCGGATCTTATCGCGACATTAGGCGTCGCTCTCCACTCGGCGTATCCGCTGGATACGGCTTCGCTCCGGCCACTTGCCGGTCGCGATAGTTCCTCGCAAATCCGGTCACCCTCATTTCATCAGCGGTTATCTTGATTTCGTCCGGGAAAGTATAGCATGCTTTACATGAAGCCGCAAATGAATTTTTGTGTTCTTTTTGGGGTGCGAGCAGCAAATCGTCAGTTTTTTCATGTTTTGCCGCAAGTGGGCTTTGCTTATGCGCATTTTGCGGCGCATCCGGGAAGGATTTTGTGCCACTCGCGGCAAACTAGCATACAGTAAGCGTTGGATGCATCGCTCATGCTTTCATCCATATGTGGTAGGGGAACGGACAATCTGCCTGATGCGTTTATACCATGATGCGGTTTGCGCCTGTTTGCGCACCCCGCGTGGGCAGTCGGGAGGCGGTGATCGGGCTTGAGGACATTCTTCCGGGATGTAGTGTACTACATCACCGATGTGTTCGGTCGCCTTACGTTCATCGATTTGATCGACGTGATCGTGGTTTCCTTTATTATCTATCAACTAATTTTGCTTACGCGCAAAACGCGCGCGTCACAGGTGGTCAAGGGCCTGGGGGTTTTGCTGGCGGCGTCCTGGGTGGTCAATACGCTGAACCTTTCGGCATTGGGATGGATTCTCAACAGCGTTTTGGCCAATGGGGCGGTAGTGCTGGTGGTGCTCTTTCAGCCGGAGCTTCGACGTGTGCTCGAGCAGATCGGCAGGCGCGCGGCCATCGATCGCAGTCATGCGCAAAGCCTAGATGAGGGGCAGTCCGTCGTCGAAAACATCGTAGGGGCCATGCTTACGCTTTCCCGCCGCAAGGTGGGCGCGCTGATCGTAATCGAGCAGCGCACCGGCGTTCACGACGTCATCCAATCAGGCACGCCGATCGATTCGCTCATTACCGCCGCGCTACTGGAGAATATTTTTGAGCCCAATACCCCGCTGCACGACGGCGCGGTGATCATCAGAGGCATGCGCATTGTCGCCGCGGGCTGTGTGCTGCCGCTGACGGACGACAACATGCTCTCGCGCGAGCTGGGTACGCGCCATCGCGCGGGCCTTGGCATGACCGAAACGAGCGATGCGCTCTCGTTGATCGTATCAGAGGAGACGGGTACGATCTCCTTTGCGCGCGGCGGAAGGCTGACGCGCCACTTGGATGGCGAGGCGCTTACCCGCCTTTTGACGGAGATTTACGGTTCGGAAGAGGAGCAGGGCTTTTTTCTTTCCGCCATCTTCAAAAGGAGGGGCAAGTCATGAGCGAAAAAAAGCCGCGCGACGAGCGCCTCGAAAAGCTGCTTGCCACGGCGCGCCGCATTTTGCACGACGCGTTTACCAAGAACTTGCACCTTAAAATTCTGTCGCTCGTGCTGGCCTTTATCGCATGGCCGATTTTGCTTCTGAATATCGACAGCGTCGTGCGCACTCGCCCGATGAACGACGTGCTCGTGCGGTTTGACGGCGAGGATTATTTCAACCAAAATCTTGAGTATGCGATCGTAGAAAACCTTTCCGATCTTGTGCGCACCGTGGATGTCGACGTGCGCATTTCGCAGCACGATAGCGCGTATCTGGATTACACACGCGTATCGGCCAGCATCGATCTTTCTCGCATCACCCACACGGGCGTGCAGGAACTGGCGATCATCCCCCGTACGGATTACGGCACCATAGCCGATTGGTCGCCGCGCAGCATTACGGTAACGGTGGAAAAACGCAAATCGAAGAATATTCCAGTAAAGATTCAGGGCGTTAGCGAGCTTCCGGCAGGCTATCACATAATCGAAACGCCAACCGCGCGGCCTGGTCTGATTACGATTTCCGGCGCGGAGTCCGTGGTGGACAGCATCCAATCCGCGCTCGTTCCACTGGATTATGCATCGCTTGTGCAGGGCGCCAACGATTTTGACCTGCCCTTTGACGTGATTTTTGCCGATGCTAACGGCGAAGATGTGGCGCCCCAGAACCTGGAAACGCCCGATGGGCGCAACGTAATCGTGTCGGGCCGCATGCTGCCCACCGCGCTCAAACCCATCGTATTTGACGAAAACAATTTCTATGGCTCTCCTTCGGATGGCTACGAATTGCAGTTTACGCCCACTAACTACAACAACGGCGTCTACACCGAGCTTTCGGAGGATCAGCGCTATCTCGAAATCGCCGCGCCGCAGGAGGTGCTCGACAGCATCGACTCGCTGACGTTTGAGCCTATCAACATAGAAAACGACCGCGAGAACTCGCGCAAGCCCGTGGTTATGCGCTGGCCGAGCGGCGTGGAGTGGATGGAGCCTAAGGATATCGACATCACGGTAGGCATCAGCGAAATCGTGGAGGAGCGCGCATACAACAATATTCCCCTGGAGATCCGCGGCGTGCGGCCGGATACGAAGGCGGAGATCGATGAGGATACCAAAGTGCGCGTTGCGATCGAAGCTGTGCGCTCGGCGCTGAACCGGATGTCGGCCTATAATATCGTAGCCTATGTCGATTTGAGCGAATTTACCGAAGGGGTTCTGAGTGCGAAGGTAGAAGTGGAGTTCGTAGAGATCGAAGATTTCACTAAAAAATGCACGACAACGCCGGATTATGTCACGATCGAACTCGTGAAGGAAGGGTCGTGACGATATGCCCACGGCGGTGCTTGCCCTTGTGGAGGGCGTCTATAATTGGATGAACGACCTGTTTGGCTGGATTGTATCGCTGGGCATGTCGGGCAGGCTTGGGTGGATTGCCCGCGATTGGAAGGCGTTTGTGCTCGGCATCGTAATCTTTGGGCTGGCAATCGATATGGTTGTGTACATCGCCCGCTACCGGCCGGATAGAGCATGGCGCGCTGCTATCGTGCGCCTTTTCGACGGGCAGCGGAAAAACAAGAAAACCGAGGCGCATGGGCAGCCTGTTAAGGCGCGCGAGAAGGGGGAGACCAACTCGCAACCGGCAGCGCGCAAAGCTGCCCCGATAGAGGAGCCCACGCTTTCTCTCGCCGACGCGCGGCGCGCAAAACCGGAGCCTCCTACCGTGCCGCGCGCAGCGCCGCGGGCGCCGACCCCGCGACCCAAGGCCGGGCCATCCAGCGCGGAGCTTTTTCAACCCGCGCCTCCGATGGAGGGGTACGACGGAGAACCTACGACGTTTGAGCCCGGCAAGTCCACGCCGAACTGGAAAAAAGTTGACGATTAGGGCTCGCGCGCGGGCGTCGGCCTTTAATCGTGGGCATGCCGGTTTGCGTGCGCGAACGATAGGCTGAAAGCCTTTATGGCGTGGGTTTTGCCATAGAGCCCCGGCATGCAGTTTGCCGTGGAGCCTTTGTATGGAAGGCTCAAAGCATAGCAGGCAAAAGCGGTGCCGGATGGCGACCGGCCGTATGCTGATCAAGGCCATCCGGCATGCAGTTTTTAAGAGGAGGAATCGCAATGTGGGCTGCGCCTGATGCGATATGGGATCAAGCCAAAGTATGGGCTGTTACCGGCAACTACGGCAGCGGCAAGACGGAACTTTCGCTGAACTTGGCGCTCAAAAGCGCGCGGGTGACGGCGACTGCTTTGGTCGATTTGGATATCGTAAACCCGTACTTTCGCTCCGCGGAGCGCGAGGAGCTGCTTACCGGCGCGGGCGTGCGCGTACTGAAGCCTACGTTTGCGCTTTCCACCGTGGACATCCCCGCATTGCCAGCGGAGATCACCTCGGTATTTGAACGAGGTGAAAAGGTCGTATTCGACATGGGGGGAGACGACACCGGCGCGGCCGCGCTGGGGCGCTATAAGCCCCAGTTGGAGGTTGCCGGCGCAAAGCTTTTGTTTGTGATCAACGCACGCCGCCCTCTGACCGGGGATGCGGACAGTGTTCTGGATTTGATGCGGCGCGTATGCGCGCGCGCACGGATGGAAGCTTTTGCGATGTGCAACAACACCAACCTCGGCGCGGAAACCACGGTGGAAGATGTGCTCTTTGGCGCGAGGATCGTGGCGGAAGTCGCCGAGCGAGCAGGAATCCAAAGCGCGTTTCACGGGGTTGCGGCGCATTTGATGGATAGGTTGCCTGAGGACATGCGGCCCTATGCCTTTCCCGTCACGCCCTATATGCGGCCCGAATGGTTCTAAGATGCACTGTTTTCCCAGGGGTGCCCCTTTGCCGGGTGCGTAAGAGCCCGGCGTTTTTTCGTCCACGATATATTGCTGCCGTTCCTGACAATTCTTCGCAGCCTCCCGGCCCCGTATGGTGGAGGTGCTGCAAGTATGGTACAATGTAGTCGGCCAACCCCAAATAAAGAGCAGGCGAGAGGATCTTTTCCCGCATGGCGACGTCGAGCTCCGGTCAGCGTAGCTGCCGACTACGTTTCCTTATGCCTCCTTGCTCTTCGAAAAAATCTCTTGCTCGCCTGCCCCGTTTTTGAAGTTGGCCGACTATAACCGAAGATTTTGCGAGTTGGGAGAGTTGTGCGTTGCAACATACAAAGCGCTCCGCCTTTTGGAGCGCCGATTTTTTTCGGGAATTTATGCGGCTGTCGGTGCCCATCATCCTGAGCAACTTGATGGGCGCTTCGCTGCACATCATCGATAACATCATGGTGGGAAGCCTGGGGGAGGCCGAGCTTGCAGGCGTCGCCCAGGCCAACCAATTGGCGTTCATCATGCGGCTTACGCTCTTTGGCATCGCCAGTGGCTGCGCGATCTTCTGCTCGCAGCACTGGGGTAACAACGACGTGCCCGGCGTGCGCCGCACCATGGGTATATCCTTGATTTCATCTTTGACGATCTGTATTCTGGCGGCCGTCGCGGCAGTATTCGGCCCGGCGGCGGTGATGCGCATCTATACTCCCGATCCGCGCGTCGCGCAGCTCGGCTCGGAATATTTGCGCATCGTTGGGCCTTCGTATATCGTCATTGGCGTGTCGATGGTGTTCAACGCCGCCAACCGCTCCACCGAGCGCGTGCGCATCAACATGGTTGCAGCGGTGTCGGCGATCGGCATCAACACATTCCTCAACTGGTGCCTGATCTTCGGAAATCTAGGCATGCCCAAGATGGGCGTGCGCGGCGCGGCGCTCGCAACCGCCATCGCCGCGTGCGTGGAGGCTGCGATGCAGATCGCCTGGTCGTACTACAAGCGCTATCCTTCCGCGGCAAGGTTTCGCGAGCTCATGCCAACATCCTGGGCGTTTATCAAGGGATACTATAAAGTGGCGATTCCGGTGATGCTCAACGAGGGCATATGGGCGCTGGGCACCAGCGCCTATGCGGCGATCTACGGCCGGATGTCCACGCAATCCGTCGCGGCGATGAACGTATTCGGCACCGTGGATCAAATGGTGATGGCCGCGGTGTGGGGCACGATGAATGCGGCAGCGGTGATGGTGGGCAAGCGTATCGGCGCGGGCGAAGAAGAGGAGGCCGTGCAGTGTGGAAAGCGCATGCTCATCATGAGCGGAGTCGTTTCGCTGACGATGGGGGCCGTTCTTTGGCTGACGCGCGGCTATGTCGTGCAGTTGTTCAACATTTCGCAGGCAGCCAAGGATGCCGCCGTGAGCGTGATGGGGGTGTCGGCCATCGCGCTGTGGGCGCGATCGTTCAACGGCGTAAACGTCGTGGGCGTATTGCGCGCGGGCGGCGACGCGGTGTTTTCCATGCTGCTTGACGGCGGGGCTATCTGGCTCATCGGCGTGCCGATGGCCTACCTTGGCGGGCTGGTGCTCGGGCAGCCGTTGACGATCGTATATTTGATGATCCAGGCGGAGGAGATCTTCAAGTTTTTCGTAGGGCTTGCGCGCTTCAGATCGCGCAAGTGGGTCAATAACTTGGTCAGGGAGGCTCCGGCAGAAAACTTATCCGGCGCGGATTGCGTCTAACAGGACGTAATGGAAAGGAGGCGTCGGTTTCGTGAAAAAAAGACTACCGGGCGCGCTTGCCCTCTTGCTTTGCCTTTGCATGCTCGCGGGGTGTGCGAGCGCCGCGGCGCAAAATTTGACGGATGAAGTTGCCGCGCGGCCCGTCGGCGATGCGGTGGCCGAAGAAGATTCCTTGCGCGGGTTGCGCGCTTTTTCCGAAACGCTGTTTGAACAAGTGCGCGCAAAGGGCGGGCAAAACATCGCGCTGTCGCCGTTGTCCGCATTCATAGCGCTTTCCATGGCGGCGCAGGGGGCGGTGGGCGACACCGCAAAGGAATTCGAGCAGACGCTGCTCGTAGGCGCCGCCGAGGGCAACGCGCTGTGTTTTGCGCTCATGCGCGATCTTATGCAAGAGCGGGGCAACACTTCGCTTAATATTGCCGATTCGTTGTGGATCGATGAACAAATTCCCGTGAAGGACGATTTTATACAGACGATGAAGGATTACTATGCTTCGGATGTATTTCATACGGATTTGCAGGCATCCTCTACGATCGAAGGTGTGAACAAGTGGGTTTCGGACGCGACGCAGGGCCTGATTCCGGAGCTGATCGAAGCGGTCGACGCGAGGGCGGCGCTGTTGCTGATCAACACGCTGTATATGAATGCAAAGTGGCTCGAGCCGTTCGATGTGAACAATACCCATCTACAGGACTTCGCCCGCGGCGCGGAGACGACCGTGCAGGCGGAATTCATGCACAGCCGTATCGGAACGCGGATGGTGATCGATACGGACGACGCCCTTGGCGTATTGCTGCCCTACGACGACGGAAGGCTTGCGTTCCTCGCGGTGAAGCCCAAGGGAGACAGGTTCGGCAAGCTGACGCTCGATGGGGGCTCGATCGCCCGCTGGGCGGATGCCGCCCAGGAAAAAGAGAGCGTGCTCGTTACCATGCCAAAGTTTTCCCTTGAATACGGCGCCTCGCTGGACGACATGCTCAAGGCTATGGGTCTTGCCGGGGCATATGACGCGATGCGGGCCGACTTTACCGCCATGGGCGGCGATGCGGACAACCGGCTCTACATCGGCTCGGTAATCCAAAAGGTGAGCATGCGCGTGGACGAGGAGGGGACCGAGGCCGCCGCGGCCACAAAGGTCGAGATGGTTGCGACGGGCGCTATGCTCGACTTCTTCGAGGTGACTTTTGACAGCCCCTATGTGTATGCCGTCGTGGATATGGAGACGAAGGCGCCGCTGTTTATAGGCACGATGGATAACCCCGCGGCGCAGTAAAAGCCATTACCTGCGCACGAAGTCCGACCGGATTTGTGGATGAAGCCCTTCGCATGAAGGGCTTTTTCTTTTTAGCAAAAAATGCACATTGACATTGCTGTGCATAATGTATATAATGTATATATACATAACGGGCGAGGTGATGACGCTGGACATCGTGATTTCCAACCAAAGCGACGCGCCGATCTATCAGCAGATCGTCGATCAGGTGAAAAACCTTATCATGGGCGGCGAGCTGAGCGAGGGCGACGCGCTCCCCTCCATCCGTACGCTGGCGACGGAGCTTCGCATCAGCTCCATCACCACGAAGCGCGCCTACGAAGAGCTGGAGCGCGAGGGTTACATCGTATCCCAGGTAGGGCGCGGGTCGTTTGTCAACGCGCAAAACAAAGAGCTGCTCAGGGAAAAACGCATGAAGATCGTGGAGGATAAGCTATACGAGGCGGTTACCGCCGCAAAGCTCGTGCACATGCCGCCCGAGGATCTTCACGAGCTGCTTAACTTGCTATACGGGGAGGATAAGTTATGAGCTATCTAATCGAGGTCGACCACCTGCAAAAGCGGTTTGAGGGCTTTGCCCTACAAGACGTAAGCTTTACGCTGGAGCCCGGCTATGTGATGGGCTTTGTGGGGCCCAACGGCGCGGGAAAGAGCACGACCATCAAGCTGCTGCTGGGCCTTTTGCACAAGGAAGGCGGAGATATTCGCTTAATGGGGCTCGACAGCGTAAAGGACGAGATGGCCGTGAAGCAACAAGTCGGCTTCGTGCTCGACCAGACGTATTTTCACGAGACGATGAAGATCAGCGAAGTGGAATGGCTCGTATCGGGCTTTTACCACGCATGGGATTCCGCCGCCTTCCAGCGCTACCTTGCAAAGTTTTGCCTGCCTGCGGATAAGCGCGTCAAGGAACTATCCAGCGGCATGAAGGCAAAGCTTTCCATGGCGGTGGCTCTGAGCCACGGCGCGCGGCTGCTGATCCTGGACGAGCCGACTTCCGGCCTCGACCCGGTCGTGCGCGACGACATCCTCGAAGAACTGCTCGCCGTGGTGCGCGATGCGGAGCGCGGCGTGCTCTTCTCCACGCACATTACGTCGGATCTTGACAAGATCGCCGACTATCTCACCTTTATCAAAGAGGGGAAGATCATTCTTTCGACAACGCGGGACGACATCAATGCCGATTATGCGGTCGTCAAGGGCGCAAAGGCGGCGCTCGCCGGAGCGATGGATTACCTTGTGCGCTACCGCGAGACGGAATTTGGCTTCGAAGCGCTGACGGATCGCGCGCAGGCCCTGCGCAAGCGCTGCGCCGAAAAGTTGGTGTTGGAAAAGGCCAAAGTAGAAGATATCATGCTGTTTTACGAAAAGGGGGTAGCCGCATGCTAAGGCTCGTCGTCAGGGATCTGCTGTTTTATCAAAGGCGCAACCTGTTCATCCTGCCCTTTTTTGCGATTCTGGGCATCGTGATGATGAAGATCGGCGGAACGGACGCGTTTGCGGTGGCCGTCGCGGTCATCTCGCTGTTTGGATTTCTTATGACGGCGCAGACCGCGTTTGCGTACGACGAGCAATCCAAGTGCAATCGGTTTTTGCGCGCGCTGCCTATCCCGCCCGCTACCCTCGTGGTTTCGCGCTACGTGTCGTGCGCGTTGTTCGGGCTTACGGGAGCGGCGCTCGTCTACGCGCTTGCGCCAATCGCGAATCTGTTCGACGGCGTTGCGATCGACATCGGCCTTAGCGCCGTGCCGCTGTGTTTCATCTGCATGTCTGTTATAGGCTCGGTGCTCATGCCTGTGCTGTTTCGGTTTGGCTACATGAAATCCAAGTATCCGCTGATGCTGGCGTTCATCGCCATCAGCGCGGGCATGCCCTCGCTTTTGATGGCGGGCGGCGTGGCGAGCGTAGCGCGCACCATCGTGGCTGCGCTGTCGGGCCCCGGAGCAGTGTTGTTGCTACTGGCGATCGGCGCGCTGGCGCTCGTGGGTTCGGTATGGCTGTCGATTTCCATCTTGAAGAAAAAGGAGGAGTAAGCATTGGAAATCGGTTTGTGTTTATCCGACGAGCACTGCCTTTGCCCTTTCGATAGATTCGCCTTCCGTTGCGCCGGAATCGGCGGCCGCATCCGGCGCCTCGACGATCGCCGGAAGGTTGCGAATGCAGATCCCCTGCGCGACGAGCGCTTTGGCGGCGCGCGTTACAAGCGACAGGCCGATTTTTTCCGGAACGACGCCCTCTATACAGGCCGGCATCGCCGCGCGCAGGCGGCCGACCAGCAGGTAGATCATGTGCCGGTTGACGAGAGGGCAGAGGTTTGCGCGAACGTGTCGCTCGAGCTGCGCGCCCAGCGCGGCGGGCGTCACCTCCTCGGGCGCGTCCGATACGGTTGGTTTCCCATACCACCCGCCCCGCGATGCTCAGCCTTAAGCCCGTGGGTTGTAGGATGACTTCGCCCACGTCTTTGATGCGCACGCGCGGCGGCAGCACGCCGGTTTCGGCATACAGGCGCGTCCGAAGCTCCTGGATAAAGCAAATCATGCTTTCCCAATCGAAGGACGGCGCGATGCCGCGCCCGATGAGCAGCGCCTCTACGCTCGCGCCCAGCAGCTTGCCAAGCTCGAGCAGCAGCTCGATATCCGGCAAGGACTGCGCGCGTTTCCACTTGGAAATGGCCTGCGTCGTATAGTCGCCAACTTCAAAAGCGGCGCAGACGAGCGAGAGATTTTTTCGCAGGGCAAGAAGGCGTAGCCGGTAGCTACGCTGACTGGAGTTCGACGCCGCCATGCGGGAAAAGATCCGCTCGTCTGCGCCGCTTTTGGGGTTGGGCGACTATAACCCCAACCTCTGGGCCAGGGCATCCTGGGTAAACCCCTTTTCCCTGCGCGCCGCCGCGATGCGCGCGGCAGCCAACCGCATATCCATCTGTGATACCCGCCTTTCTCCGCTTGGTAGCTCAAGATAAGATCAGTATACCGGGAAAGTAGAGGGCGGTTAAGCGACGCGCGGTTGACTCTATGCGCAACCGGATTTTGAAAGATGAGGAAAAGGATACTCGAGAGGTTGATAAAAAGCCGTTAAGCATAGCAAAATAGGAAAAGCGACACAAAGTTCTCCGTGGTAGACTAAGGCCGTCAAGTTAAAGGAGGTGGTGCAATGGAGTATGAAGCAACGATTCAGTCGGTCCTGGATACGATTGACCTGAGAATCAAGGAAAACATCCGGGTCGGCGATTTGGCGCGCGCGGCGAACTATTCCACGTACCACTTCTGCCGGGTGTTTATGGCCCTAACCGGGACGCCGGCGATGAGCTATGTCGTCCGCCGAAAACTTGAGTATGCGCTAAACGATTTATCGCAGGGCAAGCGAATCGTGGATGTGGCGATGGACTATGGATTTGATACCCATGCCGGGTTTACCAAGGCGTTTAAAAAATGCTTCGGGTTCCCTCCGTCGTTATGCCATGTGCACATTGCGGCCGGCCCGCCCGATAGAGCGACGCTGCGCAACGTAAAGAGAAAACATGGAGGCTTTGATATGACTCCTTATCTTACCGTGATGACGCCGTTTACCGTGGCGGGAAGGACGCTTCGACAAAAAGCTCCCAATGTGAAGCGCCACGCCGATATCCCGGCCTTTTGCTTCACTAAGGAATATGAGACGGGGACCTTTGTGCCGGACGTCGATATGAAGCAGCTTTTCAGCAAATCCAACGCGATCAAACACTGTGAAATCAGCATGTGTTATGACGTCGACCCAAGCAGCGGAGAGTTCACCTATTTGCTCGGCAGAGGAATCTTTCATCCGGATGACCTAAACAACATACTGCCGGACATGGCGAGCGTTGAAATCAGCGGGTTGTATGCAGTGTTCTCGACGCCGCCGGTACCGTTTGAGCAACACGACCGATGCGCTCAGGTCATTCAGGACATGTGGAACGACATCCTCACGAAATGGCTTCCGAATTCCGAGTTTGAGTACGATGAAACCCGCAAAGACTTTGAGTTTTATGACTACCGCGACCACGGATGGTATTTCGAGAATAGGCGTCAGATGGATATCTGCATCCCCATCCGTCAGCGGGAGGAAGCGAAACGAAAATCCCAGGAAAAGGGCAAAACTCTTTGGGAAGCGGAAATGAAGCGCAGAGAGCAAAAATAGCGCGGCTTAACAAAAGCGCCGGCGGCCTGGTGTGGGCCTCGGCGCTTTTTTCATCGAATCATCGGGCTTTGGAGTCGTCGGACCCTTTGGCGTCGT
>JAVBNW010000090.1:0-59487 GCA_031551255.1 Eubacteriales bacterium
CCATACAAGGCGCCATAGCCAAGCGGTAAGGCAAAGGTCTGCAAAACCTTTATTCACCAGTTCGATTCTGGTTGGCGCCTCCATTTGGCCTTTGGCTGCTCGCGGTAGACGTATGTTTATCGCGATTTTTTTATCGGCGCAATAACACTGCCCAGTGGGTGCGATGTGTATCCCGCGCGCCTTTAGAGCAGGATTGACGCTGCCGCAAGCAGGTGCTACACTAAAACGTATCTTTTATGCCGCTGTGGTGGAATGGCAGACACCAGAGACTTAAAATCTCTTGATCGCATGATCGTGCCGGTTCGAGTCCGGCCAGCGGCACCACGTCGGGGCGCACTGCGCTCCAAAGTCCGCATCTTTGCGAGGGATGCGGACTTTATGCGCTCCGTGGCCCCTCCTTTTTCGAAAGGGACTGCGGTCCCCCTCGGCCCCCCCTTGGAGTTGGAGCCATGCGGGAAGATACACCTATTTCATCCCTACATCCCACCCAAAAACCCCGCGGCTATTGGGCTGCGGGATTTTGCATATTGTTATGAATCACTTAAAGCCTTCCGTATGCTGGTGGATTTGACACACCCGTGACACATCCGCGAAGTAGTCACGATAATTTATAGCGATGATTGTAAATGTATTCGATGCTCGATGCAACTATCCCGCCATAAGCTTCATCAAGCGCGTCGGCCGCACCGCCACCCATGCTTGGGCAGATATAGTCGGCCAATCTCAAATAAAGAGCAAGCGAGCGGATCTTTTCCCGCATGGCGGCGTCGAGCTTAGGCCGGCGTAGCTTAAGGCATTTCACGCCGAAGGCGTGTCCCGAAGGGTCGCTTCCTTACGCCTCCTTGCCCTGCGAAAAAATCTCTCGCTCGCTTGCCCCGTTTTTGAACTTGGCCGAATATAAGTACGATAAGTTGCGCAAAAAGAGAAAGGAGGACAAAGGGGCGGCCGGGCAGTATGATAGAGGTGCATCGTCTACCACGTTGATGAAAGCGGAAAAAGGGGTATTTGCAAGGCATCGAGCATGGTCGGAGTCTATGTGATCCTAGCCGGTTGCAGAACCTTAGATAAAGAAGGCGCTTTGTATGGCCGCCTGTGGTTTACAAGAACCAAAACGGGTTGTTAGGATGGGGCCATCGCCTTCCTGCGGCTCATCGATCAGAGCGCAGGCCACACAGATAAAGTGATATGTCATATCGCTTCCCGTCAGGCCAACGGCATTCTTGCCTTCGGGATGATCCCATCTTTCGCCAAACCGAGTTCTATAGTCCTCTCACCAATCCCCAAGATCGGTCAACCAAAACGATCGGCAGCCTCCTGTATTTTAAGCGTGTTCCTCGACGACTTCAAAACCACAGCAGTATTGAGCGCGGTATCGGCGCCGCCAAGCTCCTTGACAAAATCGGACAGAATATCATCGCAGCCGACGGTCGGCGGAGCGATATACTCAACGCCGGCGCTTCCGTTCATCGAAACGCTGACCTCCTTGAGGTTGGCGCCAAACTCGATGACGCCACCGGTGCCAAAGATCGTAAAGCGCCAATAAAAGGGAGAGGCGTACCCCAGCGCGTCGGGCGAGGAGTAGGACACGTCGGCCGTGAGACCAACGCCGTCGGTCAACTCCGCAATGAACTGACCGCAGTCCTTAAACCGCGGCTCTTTGGTAGCGAAACCGTTCCATGTCCGCGCCCCGATGACGCGTACGAGCTCCAGCCCCGCCAAATGATAGATGAGATCGACGCCGTGGACCGCGATATCGTTGATGACGCCCCCGTGCTTACCCTCCTCGAAATACCAGCCCGGACGGGTACCATACATCAGCGGATGTTGCCCGCCAAAGAATATCGTCTGTATGCGGCCTAGATTGCCCTTTCGGATCAGGTCCCGGACAAAGGGCACAAAAGCGGCATACCGCATGTCGAGCATGCAGCCCACCTTGAGGCCGGTTTTCAGGCTCAGCGCCTCGATTTCGTCTAGCCCAGCCAAGGAAGTGCACAGCGGTTTATCGGCCAGAATGTGCTTGCCGGCTTTGAGCGCGGCGATCGCGCGGGCGCCACGGATGGCAAAATAATCCCCGACGGCCACGATGTCGACGCGCGGATCGGCCAGCAAATCCTCATACGACGCATAGTTGAAGGTCGCGCCGAGATTCTTTTCGGCGGCATCGCGCGCCCCGTCGTCGCACTCGAAAGCTCCGGCGATTTGGATATTTTCGTTAGCTTGCGCCATCTTATACAGCGAGGTGATGTGCCCGTGCCGAAAGCCAACAAATGCCATCGTAAACATGTTGCATTCTCCTTCTTCGCGGTTAGGCCATGTCGCTCATTATAGTATATCCATCCGGTTTCACAAAACGCCAAGGGAGGACTGGAACCACGATCATCCGAACCCATTGCGGAATATGTCTATCGGTGACGGGTTTGGAGGATCGCTTTATTTTGATTTCAATTTTTTCCCCGGTATGGTATGATCAAGGCGGCTGGAATGCCTGCCAACTTCCAAAGGCGGCGCCGTGGATGTGCGCCTAAGGCTTGATTCCAATAAGTCCACATGAGCTGCTCCATACCGCTTCCAGCGCTTTCCCTGGATCATTTCCCCTTACGAAATGGTTTCCGCCGCCTTTCGATAAACCATGGCGACGATACTCGCAGGAGTTTTCGCTTCATTATGAAAGGAGATAGCAAAATGGAAACAAGGGCAAGGGAAATCGGCGCGAGGTCCGACAAAAGCATCAAGATTCTTTCCATACCCGGTCATTTCGCTACGAACCACTCGCATGTCAATTATTACGTGGATTTAACCTCCATCAAAACCCAGCACAGAATGGTCAGGAAGGCCGCAGCGGAACTCGCCAGGAAATATAACGTGACCAAGGTGGACACCATCATCTGCCTGGAGGGCACGGAAGTGCTGGGTGCGTACATGGCCGATGAGCTCACCCAGGCTAGCATGGTGAACATCAACGACGGCGATGACATCAGCGTAATCACCCCCGAGCTCAACAGCAACAACCAGATGATTTTCCGCGACAATACCCAAAAACTTATATGGGGCAAAAATGTATTGTTGCTCATCTCCTCGGCCTCGACCGGCAAGAGCGTTAACCGGGCGGTTGAGTGCCTGAACTATTACAATGGCAAGCTGGTGGGCATAAGCGCCCTCTTCAGCGCGGTGCGCGAGATTTACGGCATCTCCGTCAACTCGGTATTCACGGAGCAGGATTTGCCAAGCTACAAGACCTATCTGCCCAGCGATTGCCAGATGTGCAAGACAAACCAAAAGATAGACGCCATCGTCAACAGCTTCGGATATTCAAAGCTTTAAAACCGCAATCGCCTGCGGCGAGAACCGTTAAGCGTTCCCGTCGCAGGTTTTGTTATGACAATATGGTATATAGCCCCATAAGAATCGCAGTCGTTATAACCGCGCCTCGTTTTCACTACGGATGGAAGCGCATAAGTCAGCGCCGCTATTTCAAGCTGAATGGCCAAAGGTATGAACAAACGGCTAGCGTTATTCGCGCCCCCGGCTGTTCTCCCTACAAGGGTTTATGATTTTTTTCAAAAAGCCAGTACGATTCCGCCATCGTTCGCATACATCGAGCCCAATCCACGCGTCTCATTAATGACGATATTTTGAAACGCATATGCTGCCAAAACCTCTTTCTCGACGTATTCGGCACGTTGTTTATTATTGCAGTGCGATATGACCAACGTGCGATCAAAATCAATACAGAATCTTCCAATCATATGAACCAGTTTGGTCAACGCCTTTTTCATGCCCCTTGCCTTTTCATACAATATGATCTCGCCATCTTCCGCACGAAGCACGGGAATGATGTTGAGCATGGTGGCTACGATGCCCGTCATTTTCGTCATTCTGCCGTTTTTAATCAGATTATCAAGGCTCTCAAGCACGATGAGCGTCTCCATTTCCGCAACGAACCCATCCATGATCTCAACGATCTCTTCGTATTCCAAACCCTGCTTTATGCAGTCTTTTAACCTTAAAAAAATAAGCGTTTCGCCCGCAACCGCGCTTTTGGAATCCAGGATGTGTATCTTGGCCTGCGGATCAGCCCGCTCGATGGTTTGCTTCGCTACGCAAGCGCTTTCATAGGAAGCGCTCAGCCTGCTGGATATGGTGATGATGAACGCTCGCGTAGCATCGCCTACCGCCTGTTCATAGTGATGTGGAGAAGGGCAGCCAGACCTTGGAATGGTCTTGCTGCTTTTCATATCGTCGATGAAGCGCTTAACGTCCAATGCAGCGTCATCAATATAGTGCCTGTCCTCGATGGTCACCGAGAAGGGCACGGAAACAACGTCTACGCCCGCTGCCAATTCCGGCGATATATCGCAACAGCTGTCGGCAACGATTCGGATTCTACTCATTTTATCCTCCAAGATAGAAATGTTCGATCGTATTGTACATTCACATATTACGCTCCGCACCTTTTTTGTCAATACATTTCACGTCGGGGCGCACTACGCTCCGAAATCCCAGCGCTGCGGCGCCGGGATTTTTTACGCTCCGCGACCTTTCCTCCTCCCAAAGAAACTGAGGTTTCTTTGGGACAGGAAGAACGAGGAACGCTGGCTCCGCGCGTTCTTTGTCGTTCCTAATCCATAAAAGCGCTTCCACTGCCTGCGTATGCTTGAAAGGTATGTTATAATTAGGTAAGGATGGGTTTTGCCGATCTATGCACAAATATTTCGATGAAGAGGAGCGACATCCACATGTTCAATCTTTACGATGAAAATACATATGAAAGACCTGATTATTCACCGGAAGAGTTAAGGGAATCATTTGAGCACCGATATGAAAACCTGCCGGACAGGCTGCTCTGCGGCGCAATCGACACCCATGTGCACGCGGGGCCGGTGCTTATGTCAAACCCGGGGCATACCGACCCGATCGAAATCGCCGTTGCTGCCCGCGATGCGGGAATGAAGGCCCTTGTCTATTACGACGTGTTCGGCTGGGCCTCCGGCACGGCGTGGATGGTTAACCGCCATGTTAAGGGAATCAAAACCTACGGCGGTTATCTGATGAACTCCTGCCACGGCGGAATGAACCCTCGCGCGGTGAAAACAGCCCTGAACATGGGCGACGGCTGCCGATTTATCAGCTTTGGGTCGCATTGCACGTACTATCAGGCATCGCGCGAATCGGCCTTGATCGACGGCAAACTCGTCGCCTTTAAGGATGCTTATCCCAAGTTTGCGAAAGAGGAGCTGTCGCGGGCCGTACAAATAAAGCTCGACGATCCCGTTCCCTCCGAGTTGGACGAGATACTTTCGATGATAGCCGAGCGCGAAGAGGTCTACTTAAATGTCGGCCATGTTTCCGCTCAGGAGGCCCTTCGCCTTGTGGATCTCTCAAAACGCTATGGAATAAAAAAAGTGCTCATATGCCACCCTGTTCGCGCCCAGATGAGCGTTGCGCAACAAAAAGAGCTCGCTGCGCAGGGCATCTTCCTGGAAGGGTGCGCGGTCGACTTTATGTACCCGCCCGCACCGCGCACGCATTATTATGTCGAGCGCGAATATATGGATATGGGAGATGCCGTTGCGCGTATGCGCCCCGGCAGTTTTGACTTTTTTAACATCCTCAAAGAAGTCGGCCCCGATCAGATCGTACTTGGCACCGACTACGGCATCCGTTCCGCGCCGACTGCGGTCGAGGGCATGCGCATCTTGATATCCGAGTTGCTCGATTTTGAGTTTTCCACCGAGGATATCATCAAGATGACTGCAACCAATCCTTCCAGGCTCATTGGAATGGAGTGAGTCCGTTTTTACTTGAGGGTTCGGCATCAGGTGGCATGGCGTTTTAGAACCCCCGATAGGTTGCGGCCTATCGAGGGTTTTGCACTGCGTGGATCTCAGTAAAAGCATCTCAGCGGTTTTGTGGAAGGGGGGCAGCATGTTTTACTCGCTTATCTGGTATACGCTGCAATATTTTTCGGCGCACACAAAGGCGAATCCGGCCTTTTCTAAGACTCTTCTCGACGGCCAATTCTCATGCTCGGCCTTGCCTACGATCTTTGGAGCTGCCCCTATTTCGCGCAATCTATCCATGCCCCATGCCACGGCCGCCCTTGCCGCCTCCGTCGCATAGCCCTTCCCCTGATGGGCCTGCGCGATATCATAGCCTATTTCGATGTCTTTAAGCTCTTCCACCCCATGAAATTTGCTCAGGCCGACGGAGCCTATGAGTTCGCCGGTATCCTTAAGGGCAATGGCGAGATCGCACTGATCTTTCATGATATCGACGGGTCGCGACCATGTGGCGATGTTTTGTTCAATTTGCTCAGCGGCGAGGTTTTCGTCGGTCAAGGGCAGGAAATAAAACCACCGAAGATATGTTTTTTCGTTGCGGAGCCTTACCAAAGTCTGTATATCTTCAGCTTGATAGGGCCTGTAATGCAGCCGTTCACTTTTGAAAAAACTATTGCCATTCATATGAGAAATCTTCTCCTTTCGTAAAGTAGCTTCATGATATCGAATCAATTAAATAATAACAAGGGCAATTATTCACAAGTATTATTCGGTTTTTTTGTGCATAATTTTAGCTGCCTGCGCGGTTGAATCCGATTGCGGTACTATAAAAGAAGCTTTTAGTCGCTAGCGCTAAGATGATGGGCGGCCGGGTTTTGGAAAACGCAAAAGGTAACTCCCGGTGCGTGTGCGGCGAAGGAAATTCATGCTACCTTTTTCATATAAGCTTTCATAATGTGGTTAGGGGGAGCGCAATATGATCAAGAGGCGCAGTTTGCTCATCTACATTTTGCTGACCATCGTTACGTTTGGGGTTTACGCGATCTATTGGCAATACAGGTTTGCCAAGGACATGAACGCCCTGTGCGAGGGCGACGGCCGCAAGACGCGCGGCGTGCTCTTCTTTTTCTTCATTACGATGGTGACGTTCGGCATCTATGCAGTTGTTTGGTACTATGGCGTGGGCAACCGCCTGCGCGACAATGCGCCCCGCTATGGCGCTTCCATTGCCACGGGCGGCGGCATCGTGCTGCTGTGGCAAACCCTCGGAGCGCTCTTGTTCGGCATTGGGCCGTTTGTGGCGCTATATCTGTTGATGAAGGGCATGAACACCCTGGGCGATGTGTACAACCAGCGCGCGCAGGCCGGCGAAGGAAACCCGCCGCCCTATGGAAACGCCGGCAACGCGGCCTATGCGGAGGCGTATGCTCCCGGGGTTGAGGGCGCGGCGAACCCGTACGCAACCGCTGCCGTCGCGCAGCAGGCCCCTGCGCTTGCAGGGCGCTCGATACCCCTGATCGTGATCGGATGCGCGCTGTCGGCGTATGCGCTTTACTCGTTGATCATAACGTTGCTCATGCTCGTAAGCTATGGTTTTTACGGCTTGAGTACCATCATGAACATACTGGAGATCGCCGCGCTCGCAGGCGGCGGAGTGTTGTTGCTACTGGGCGGGTTAAAAGGGGAGGCCTCGCCGGCAAGCAAGGGCGCCTATATCTCTTTAGGAGCGCTGGCGCTGTATGTCATCCAGCTGTTGGTCAACCTTATTTTGATGGTGCCATATTATGGGATTGCATATGCGTTGGAAGTGATATTCTATACCCGTGCGCAGCTGAGCTCGGTCGTGGCTTTGCTGTGCTCGGTCGGGCTGCCGATCACCGCGCTCGTGTTGGCGCGGCGCGAGCATGCAAAATCCGCGCAGAATGCTTCGCAAGGCCCATCGGCATGAGGCGGGGCTATAACATGAAGCGGCGTACGTCGACAGCGTTTATCATCTGCGCGCTTTGCCTTGCGCTGTGCGCCTGCTCAAAGCCCGTTGCCTATGGCGAACCGGAGGGCATCGCCGGAGCATCCGTGCTGGAGCTCACGTATGTTGGCCGCGATGCGCGGGAGAAGTGTTATTACGCCACTTTCCTTCCCGGACATATGGGGGAGGATGGGTTCGAGGCCGACGCCCCGGAAATCAACCTGCGCATAAGCCCGGAAAACATCACCGGCGTATTTTGGGAGCCGGGCGTAGACGGAGCCTCGGGCCCGGGTTCATACCAAAGCGGCGGCGCGCTCGAAACTTTCCTTAACGATCTGCACAAGTATAATGGCGAAGATGCGCGCGCATTCATCAACTATTGGGAATTTGACGAAGAAGGGCGGCTGACGTACCTGAGCGAGTGGGCTCCCTAGGAGTAGCCAATCAACGGCGATGCCGCGGATTGTATGAATCCGCGGCATTTTTTGGGAAAAGCAGATGAACAAACGCGCTTCGCGCGGCGCGCAGGATTTATGCTATAATCAATCGCGTCGAGCGATAGTGCATTCGCACAATCGGCGGAGGTTTCCAATCCATCCATAAAGGGAGGCCCGCTATGGCAACGATTGCGGCACTGCTCACCGGCTATGTGCTGGATTTGATCTTTGGCGATCCGCATGGCTTTCCGCACCCCGTAGTCGGAATCGGCAAGCTGATCGCGCTGATGGAGCGGGGGCTCAGGGCAGTATTTCCCGCGACGCCGCGGGGCGAGCTCTTCGCGGGCGTCCTTTTGGCGGCCCTCGTTCCGGCGCTTTGTCTGGGCGTTGTTTGGGCGCTTCTATGGGCGCTTGGGCAGGTGCACGTTGCGCTGCGCTATGCGGTGGAAAGCTTTTTATGCTATCAAATCCTCGCCGTCAAGTCGCTGAAGGTAGAGAGCATGAAGGTGTACGAGCGCCTGTCGGCGGGGGATTTGCCGGGCGCGCGCGCGGCGGTTTCTATGATCGTAGGCCGCGACACCGACGGCCTGTCGGCGGAGGGGGTTGCCAAGGCGGCCGTTGAGACGGTGGCGGAAAACACGTCGGACGGCGTGATCGCCCCGCTCTTGTTCATGGCCATCGGCGGCGCTCCGCTGGGGATGCTGTACAAGGCGGTCAACACGCTGGATAGCATGGTGGGGTATAAGAACGAGCGATATCTATACTTAGGCAGGGCGTCGGCGAAGCTGGACGATGCGCTGAATTTTTTGCCGTCTCGCATCGCGGGCCTTGCCATGGTGGCGGCCGCCTATATAACCGGGCTGAACGGCAGATCGGCGTGGCGCATCTTTCTAAGGGACCGCAAAAACCACGCAAGCCCCAACTCGGCGCAGACCGAGGCGGCTTGCGCGGGGGCGCTGGGAGTACAACTTGCGGGGGACGCTTCCTACTTTGGCAAAGTGGTGCGCAAGCCTACTATCGGCGATGCGGCGCGTCCCGTCGAGCCTGAGGACATCGCCAGGGCCGACAACCTCATGATGGTGGCGTCGCTTCTTATGCTGATGCTGTCGCTTACGCTCTGCGGGGCCTTGCGCTACGGCTTCTATGTCGCGATGGGAGGCATGGGATGATGCAGCACGGCGGCGACACGGTGAGCTTTACGCGGGCCTATGGGGTGGAACCGCTCGATTTTTCGATGAATGTCAACCCCTACGGCATGCCCGAGGGCGTGCTGCGCGCGGCGCAAAAGGCGCTTAAGACGGCGGACCGCTACCCCGACCCGCTGTGCCGCGCTCTTAACGAGAGCCTCTCGGCCGCGCGCGGCGTCCCGCCCGGGTGGATCCGCTGCGGCAACGGCGCGGCCGATCTGATCTTTCGCATCGCGTTGGCGCAAAGGCCGCGCCGCGCGCTGGTGCTTAGCCCTACTTTCAGCGAGTACGAGCAGGCGCTGCGCGCGGCGGGTTGCGCGGTTGTGCGGCACGCGCTTTGCCCTGAGAACGGTTTTTTGCCGACCGCCTCGGTACTGGACGCGCTCGCGCCTGGAATCGATATCTTTTTTCTATGCAACCCCAACAACCCTACCGGGCTTCTGATCGAACCGGGCTTGCTCGGCAATATCGTGGCTCGCTGCGCGCACAGCGGCATCCGCCTGGTCGTAGACGAATGCTTTCTGGGGTTTACGCAGGACCCGCCCGGACATTCCGTAAAGCGCTACATGCAAAGCGGTTCCGGCGTCGTGCTGCTCGACGCGTTTACAAAGCTGTACGCTATGGCCGGGCTGCGCCTGGGCTATGTGTTGTGCGCGGACGAGGCGTTTCTTGCAAAGCTCGATGCGGCGGGGCAGCCCTGGGCGGTTTCGTCGGTGGCGCAGGCCGCGGGCATTGCCGCGCTGGCGCAAGAGGAGTATGTTGCACAGTCGCTTGCCATGATCCGCCGCGAAAAGGAGTATTTGCTGGAAGGGCTGCGCGCGGCCGGCATGCAAACGATTGGCTTCGACGCGAACTACATCTTTTTTCGCGGTACGGAGGCCGGTTTGGCAGAGCGATTGCGCGAAAAGGGGATTTTGATCCGCAGTTGCGCTAATTTCGAAGGGCTGGACGACGCGTACTTTCGCATTGCCGTGCGCACGCACAGCGAAAACGAACGCCTGCTGGTTGCGATGAGAGATGGACGATGAGCAATGCGAGGGTTCCGTTATCCTAAGTAATCGCTGATGAATTCGGGCGGCACGTCTTTGCGGAACTTTTTACGGCCTGCTTTGTCGCTCTCCGCTTGGCGCAGCTGCCGGCTACGGCCTCGCTCCGGCTCTGTGCCGACCGCAAAAATCTCTCGCAAACCCGACCACCCTCCTTTCATCAGTGGTTACCTAACGTCGCATCGCGATACTGTCCGGGGGAAATGCCCTCTATGCGTTTGAACGCGCGGATGAACGATTGTACGTTGGCGTAGCCCACGTTCAGCGCGATTTCGCCGACTACGGCATCGTCGTTGCGTAGCAAAGCCTTGGCGCGCTCAATGCGTACCTGCTCGACATAATTGCGGAAGCTTACGCCCACCACGTCTTTGAACACATGGCTGACGTGCGATTCGCTGATATGAAAGTAATCGGCGGCGCTTATCAACGATAGTTGCGCATCGGCGTAGTTTTCGTTGACATATTGGGTAATGTAGGTCGCAAGTTTTCCCACGCCGCGCATGCCTTCGCGGCTCGTCTTTTCCTGGAGCAGGCGCTGCAGGAGTTTTTTGGTTGCCTCGCAGCTTTGCGCGAGGCTTTGCGGGTTTTCAAGAATATCCATGATGCTGCGCTCCACATCCTCAAGCTGACCCGCAGATACGCCGAACTCCGCGCACGTTTGCAGTATGTTGGCAAATAGCATGCCCATCTGCATTTGGTATGCCGCGGGCGAAGGCGCGCTGAGCCTTAGGAAAAACGTATCGATGTTCTCGCGCATAGCCTTGGCATCGCCCGCGCGAAAGGCGGAGGCGGTGCGCCGAATATCGGAGGATGCGTCGCCGACGCTGTCAAGATGCGTTCCGTGGAAGAGCTCCTGCGTGTAAACGATGCCGCCTTCGCCCAAGAGCCACGCATATCGCGATGCATCCGCCGCCGCCCGATAGGAAGCGGGGATTCCCATACAATCGGGATAGATGGGCCCCGCGCACAGGGAAACCTGGCCTGTGGCGGGGTCGAGCGCACCGCAAAACGCTTGGGCGAAGAGGCGAAGCAGCGCATCCTGCCGCGCGCGGTCCGCCGTATCAAAGCTGGCGATGATCGCCAGGGTGTCTGCGTCCTGCTTCACCTCAACCGCCAGCATTTCCTCCGGCAGCGCGGTCTGCATGGCGAGCACGATGCGCCGCCAGCCGCTCTCGGAGCTTTGCTCCTTAAAGAGCTTCAGTATCAGCACCGCAAAGCCCTTATCGTAGAGCGGCGCGCCGATCATGCGCAGGTTGCGCAGGTGCTCCTTTGGCGATGCCACGCGTCCTGCGTACATAAGATCGCTCGCCATCTGAATGCGCACCAGAGGGGTGTAGCGCTCCATGTCCGATTGAAGGCTTCTATTTTGCTCGTACATTCTGGCAAATGTTTCGGAGAGATAAAGGATGGAGTTGTTAAAGCCTTCTCTGTCGCCAACCACAAGCTGAACGCGCTTTACCAGATCGGCAATCTGGGAATACGCCCGCCGCCCGGTAAAGAAAATGCCTAAGGCCATCAGAACCGAGTAGCCGATCATAAAGGCGATCAGGAAGTTGCGCAGATTGGAGAGCAGCGATATGGAACCGATGCCCTCGGAAGACATTTTGGCTACGTAATACCAGCCGGTGCTTTCGCTCGCGCGCCCAATGAGCAACTCGCCGCCGGATAGGAGAAAGCCGTCGCTTTCGGAAGATATTTCGCGCATGCGCTCAGGGGTTTCCGCGCTGAGGCGCTGCGACGTGCTAAAGAGCACCTCGCCCTGCGCCGAATATACCGCAAGGGTGCCGTCGCCGGCGGGCAACACATCGCGCAGCATATTGCGAAAGTAAGCGCGATCCAGCCACAGCATGATGACGCCGTCGGCGTTTTTGCGGGTGTTTAGGTAATAGGGGCGCGTATAGAGAACCAGGTCGTTCGCCTGGTGATAATTCGGAGATAGCGACGTAAGGACGGCATCGGGGAGTCGCAGTGACGTGCTTAGGGTAAGGCTCCCGAGCTCCTCCAGCAGAGGCGCGTTGTCCTTAGTGTCAAGATACAGGATACCGTCTTCAAAGGCCATGACCCCGCGGGTGGCGTCGAAAACGTTGATGGTATACAGAGCGGGGTGGGCATCCTTAAATCTAAGTATATCGCGCTTGAGAGACATCATCACGCGGTATTTGGCAAAGCCGTCGCTTCGCATCGCGTCGGTGGTCATAAACTCTTCCAGCGCGTCGTTGTTCACCATAAAAGAAAGAACGGCTTGATAGGCGCCCTCCAGAGCCAAGTCCACCTGATTTTGCGCGCGTTTTAGCAGGTTGTCGCCGCTCACCTGCACGATGACTCTTTGGTAGGCGTTGGAAATATAGATGCTCATGGCGATGATAACGACGAGGCAAACCGAGAGGATTGCCAGATAGGTTCGGATGTATTGCCGAACCCATTTATCCTTGGATGCGTTTTCCACTGCCATCGACCTCGTTTCCGTTTCCATGTATAGTCCCGAACTTTGAGGTTCGGTGACCATAAAGTCCGCACCCAGGCGATCGTACCACGATTGTAACCTTCCCGTGAAGAATTGAAAGCGTTTTTGCCAAGGGATTGCTTGGCAAAGGATGATACCACCGGCAGGCATACCTTTCGCATGCCGCAAGAAACAACAATTCCCACGGCAGTTTTGCCGCAGGCTCAGGAGGCTTTCAGCGCCCAGATTTCGGTATTGCCGGATAGGCCGATTCTCCGCGGCGGCTTACCGCCGCGGAGAATCGGAATGCCGACAAGGGCTCTCACTTTGTATTCGCGATTACCGGTTTATTGAAGATTGATCACTTCCCGGTAGGCGGCGCGTTTTTGATAGTAATCCCAATAAGTGCTCGCCTGATCTTCCCATAGCTTGTGTTTTTCGTCCGTCCAGCCCATATCCACATATTTCTGGAATGCGGCTTCAAACTGGCCCGGCGGGCAGGTCAGCGCCTCGAGCAGCGCCAGATCCTTTTGATCGGCGTACTTCTGGTCGTAATTTGTGACAGCCTGTCTGGCTTGGTCGTACGCCGCTTGCGCGTCGAGCGCATCCTGGCCGACCGCGCCTTCCTGCAGGTAGATCATGTCCTTTAAGTTCTTTTTGCGGAACGCGCGCAGCGTGGCGGGCATCGTCATGAAGTTATCGCCTTCCACGGGGTATACGTACTGCGGCGCCATGTAGTAGTTGTACGCATCCAGGATGCCGTACACCTCGTGGTTCCACAGGTTGCGGTCGTCGTGGTCGGGGATGCACAGGCCGTAGTACCAGGCGTCTTTTTTATTGGAGTCCATCTGGCCGGATAAGAAGTACGTCTCGACATCTTTGTACTCCGGCTTAAAGCGGCGATCGGCCCCATCGCCCGTATACATGTTGGGCGTGCCCCAGAACCTGAGCTGCTGCGCCTCTTCCGAGTAGTTCCAGTCGAGCCAGTTAAGCAGCTGCGGAATCATGTCCTCGGTCACCTTGCCGGCGTTGAACGCCTTGGCGTTGGAGATGTTGCGGATGACGAGGCAGGTTTCGCGCCGATCCTGATACTCCTGCAAAAGGGGGATATCAAAAATCGGGTATAGGCGCCAGCCGTAATCCTGCTTGCCTTCCTGCTTTACTTTGTCGCGGTTGCCGTCCACCGGGCTCCACCAGTTGATGATCGCGTATTCGCCGTTGACGATCTTCGCGTTGGCCTGGTCGATCTTCTGCGTCCAGTATTCCTGGCCGAAGAGCCCTTCGTTGAACGCGGTGTTCAAGAATTCAATGTAAGCTTTCCAGCTGGGAGTCGTCGTGGTGTTGACGTACGTTTTCGTTTCCGGCACCACGCCCGCGGTTTCGCCCCAGTAGTAGCCGCCCGCCGTGTAGAGCGACCATGTTACGGCGCCCATAGAGTTTTCCTGATGCAGGTGCGCCGGAAGAATGGGCTTGCCGTTTTCTACAAGGCCCAGCTCCTTCGCCTTGCGCATATAGGTCAAAAGGTCGTCCAAGTTGTTCATGGGAATGTCCATGATATCCTCGGCGGTGATCTCGCCGCCCTTGGACAGCGCGTATTCCTTCAGTTCCTTTTCGGATCGCGCCTCGGGGTAGATCTGCTTGAGGATATCGTCGCGGAACCAGCACATATACGGGTATTCGCCCAGGTTGTACGAGCCGTAGGCCGACGTGCGCGCGTCGGGGATCAGCAGCTGACCCGGCGGGTTGGGCACATAGTGAAGCTTTCCGGTCACCGGGTCTTTATTGGCATTATACCAGTCTTCGATCGTAAGCCCCATTTTTTCGAGCAACTTTTTGGTCTCGGGCATGTATTGCTCGAGCCATTCCAGCTTGATTTCCAGCATCTGGCCGGAATCGCGCAGCACGGTATAGGGCTCGATGTTGTCCATCAGACCGTTGGTGACGGCGATAACGGTGGGCAGCGTATCGGCTACGGTGTTCATCTGCACATACGTGAGCCAATCGCGCGTATCCGGCGGCACGATGATGTCGCAGATCACGCGGGTCTTCGCGCGCCAGATCGGGGTGAGAATATCCTCGGTGGGTTTGCGGCTGCCCAGCTGATCCTGGCCAAGGACATCCACGGTAATGTAGTCGAAGGACTTTACCAGATCGCTGACGGGGCTTACGCCTTCGGGAAGCGCGTACGGATCGTCCGGGTTTGCCGCCGCCTGGGTGCTTTGCGCGGCGCTTTTGGTGGCCGCGCTGCTCCCGGGTTCGCCGGTCGCTTCCGAACCGCCGTCGCATGCCGTCATGGCAAAAACCATGCCGAGCACGAGCAGGATCGATAGAATCTTCTTTGACATGACCTTTCCTCCTTTTCTTTTTAAGGCAAAACGCGAGCAAACGCATTACTGCCGTGCGGGCTCATGCCTTGATGGCCCCCACCAACATGCCCTTGACAAAATAGCGCTGAAAGAACGGATAAATGAACAGGAGCGGAAACGTAACCACCACCATGACGGCCATCTTGATCACCTCGGGCGTGGGCAGCGTGTTGGCTGTCTGGTTGTCGATCATATGTTGCACCGCCGCTTCGGAAGCCATGGAGTTCATATCCATAAACCGGTTAGCCTCCGAAGAGTTGATGACGATGTAGAGGATATACTGCAGCACGCGCAGCTTGCGGTCTGTGACGTAGATCAGGTTCGTCTGCAAATCCAGCCAGTGCCCAACCACGCCAAAGAACAGGAAGGCCGCAAGAACGGGCTTGCACAGCGGCAACACGATTTTTGCGAAGGACACAAAGCTTCCCGCGCCGTCAATCCGTGCCGATTCCTCCAGATCCGGCGGAATTCCCTCGATGAACGTGCGGATGATCACCATGTTAAAGAAGGAAAACGCGCCGGGAATTACATATACCCAGAAGGTGTTCATGATTTTGAGCTTTGCCATGACTATGTAGTTGGTGATGGTGGAGCCGTGGATGAACAGCGGGATCATCAAAAAATACAGAATCAGCTTGCGGCCCGGCAGCGTGCGCTTGGAGAGCGCGTATGCCGCCAGCAGGCATAAAAACACCTGGATGGCCGGGCCGACGATACACCTGAGCACCGTAATGCCGAACGCCCGCTGCAAATCCCTGTATTGGAACACATAAAAGTAGTTTTCCAGCGTGAACACCCTGGGCCAGAACCAAATCGGGCCGCTGGCGGCGTCGCTGCCGGTGTTGAGCGACAGCACCAGCACATACCAGAAGGGGTAGAGCGTCACGAAGGACAACAGCACCATAAAGATCACGTTAAACGTATCGAACGCCTTTTCACCCGAGGTGCGCTGCACTTTGTTTTCCTTGCGGACCTTATCCGCAACGGCTTTCGTCGACAACCGCTTCACCCCCTTTCACAATGCGTTATGTGCGAGCGGCATCCTGCTAGATGATGCCGGTATCGCCGATTTTCTTCGTGACGTAATTTGTAGACATGATCATCACAAACGATACGATACCCTGAAACAGCCCTACTGCCGCGGCGTACGCGTATTGCCTGTGGATGACGCCCCGGTAGTATACGTGCACATTGATGGTATCGGTGGCGCTGCGGATCATGTCGTTTTGCATGTTGAAAATCTGATCGAAATTCGCGGTGACGATGCTGCCGAGGTTGAAGATGAGCAGAATGCAGGTGGTGGGGATAAGGCATGGCAGCGTGATGTACCACAGCCGCTGCCAGCGACCCGCGCCGTCAATCTGCGCCGCCTCGTAAAACTGCGGGTCGATGTTCGTCAGCGCCGCAAAGTATAAAATGGTGCCCCAGCCTATTTCCTTCCATACGTTGGAGACGATCAGCATCGGTAGAAAGTACTTTGCGTTTTGCATGAAGGCATAGGGCTCAAGCCCGAACAGTTTTGCGCGCAGCGTGTTGATCAGGCCCGTCACATCCGTGGAGAGGAAGATATAAAACAGGCCGGCGACCGTGACCCACGAAACAAAGTGGGGGATATACGAAACCGTCTGCACCAGCTTTTTAAACTTGTCGTTGAGCAGCTCGTTCATCATCAGCGACAGCACGAGCGGAGCGGGGAACGACAGAAACAGCATCGCAAGGCCGTAATATAGCGTCCGCCACAGGATATCCAGGAAGAACGGCTCGGTGATAAAGTCGAAGTTGCTAAAGCCGACAAACGGACTGCCGAACCCCATCCAGCCCTTGCCAAAGTCGTAATCGAGAAACGCGATGTAGTTGGAGAACATCGGCAAATATTGGAACAGGACGACGACGACGATCGTCGGCACCAAAAAAAGGTACAGCGGCGCGTGCTGGCGGATGCGGATGGATAGCCTCGTTTTGTTGTGGCCAGGCGTTTGTGGCATATCCAGCACACCTTCTTTCTTTGCTTTGAGAGATTTTTTAAGGCAAGGCCCGTCGCGGAGATCAGGCGGGCACGTGTATCACCGCCGGATGTTTGGGAAACTCCGTCTTCCCGCCCTTAACGGTAATCTCGCCGCCCAGCAGGTTTTTGTAAACGCCGTCGGGTAGATCTACATCGATTTCGCCTTTCAGCACCCGCATGTTAAACAGGCCAATCAGCTTTTCGCCGCCCTTTTCAAACCGTGCGGCGATCATCGAATCCATGAGCGGCATGTCGATGGAGAATACCCCTTTAAGCACGATGGGCAGTTTTTTGATCTTCATCATGGTCTTCAAAAGCGCGGTAAAGTCCGGGTCTTCCGTGCGGTCAAACAGCACCGGCTCGCCGACCGGCAGGCGCGTCGTATTGCGGAATTCCTGCCCGTTGTAGATGAGGGTCGCGCCCTTAATAAAGTAGATGAAGGCCGTCCATTGCTCAAGTTGTTCAGAATCCTTGATCAGGTCGGCGATCGGGGCCAAATCGTGGTTTTCGATGTAGTGCAGCTTGATGTAATTGGCGGGGAAGCGGGCCTGCTGGCGCTGGAGGCCGTCCACATACTGCGCAAGGGCGCCTTCCCCGCTCAGGTAGCGCTCAAACGAGGGGTGCACGTCGAAATCGTAGGTGATGTCAAACGCCTTGTAGTCCTCTACATCCGATGCGGCGTACCAGCTGCGCTTGCGCATCATGTGCGCAAATTCCGGGCTGGAGCCCTCGCTGAGCCAGATGTGATCGGGGTTTACTTTGTCCACCGCCTCGCGCGCCTTTTCCCAGAACTCGACGGGCACGGCGGGGCCAACGTCGCAACGGAAGCCGTCCACGCCTTTTTCGGCCCAAAGCACCAGGCAGTCGATCAAGTAATCCCACAACTCCGGCTTGGTAAAATCAAGGTCGACAACATCCTTCCACACGCGGGAGAAGAACTTGCCGTCCTCACCGTGCCAGAACCAATCGGGATGCTCTTTGATCAGCACCGAGTCCGCCGACGCGTGGTTGTACACCACGTCGATCATCACCAGAAGGCCCTTTTCGTGGCAAACCTTGATAAAGGCTTCAAAATCTTGCATTGTGCCGTGATCCGGGTTGACTGCCCGATAGTCCTTCACGGCGTAGGCGGAGCCGTAGGTGCTCATCTGCCTGCGCACGCCGCGGGGGTGGATCGGGATGAACCATACGATATCCGTTCCCAAAGCCTTAATGCGGTCAAGCTCTTTTTCCACCGACGCAAAGGTGGGTTCCTGTGCGAAGTTATAAAGGCTTATCTCATAAATCAGGCTTTGGTTAAGCCTACCGTCCGTCTTGTTTGCCATGGACGATCCTCCTTTCTACGCCTCGAAGACGACGGGCTCGGCCGGCAACGCAAGCTTGCCGCCCTCGACATGCACCGTGCCCCCGCCCAGAAGATTCGCGTACGCGCCGTCCGGTACGTCTACCGGCACGCTTATAAGAGCTACATTTAAGTTGAACGCGCCGACGAGCTTTTTGCCTTCCTTTTCATAGGAAAGCACTACGCCGCTCTCGCCGTAAGGCCCGGCGATTTCAAACCAGCCCTGCTGAACGATCGGCATGCCCTTTACCTTGCGCAGCGTCTTGAGCAGCGCGGTAAACCACGCGTCCTCCGTTTTGCCCACGGGCTTTTCCATGACCTCCATGCGCAGGTGACGCTCATTTTTAAACTCCTGCCCGTTGTACAGAAGCATAGCGCCCTTCACCAAGTACATGAAGGCCGTCCACTGAAAGAGCTTGGCATCCGTGCGGATGAACGATGCGGCCGGCAGTCGGTCGTGGTTTTCGAGGAAATGCATTTTGATTGCCCATGGGGGATACATATACGGCTGCAACCTGAGCGCGTCGATATAATCCTTGAGTGGACGGCGGCCGTTGTGGTAATCGTCGTATAGGTCGTGAATGTCGTAATCGTATGTAAGGTCGAATGCATCGTACGTTTCGCCGTCCGAGGCCGCGTACCAGCCTTTGGCGCGTAAGTTGCGGATAAAGCTCATGTGCAGCGATTCGTTGAGCCAAATGTGGTCGGGATCGACCGCATTCACCGCCTCGCGCGCCTTGAGCCAGAACTCTACCGGCACCATGGACGCCACGTCGCAGCGGAAACCGTCCACGCCCATGTTCGTCCACATCACAAGCGTTTCGATCTGATAATCCCACAGCTCTTTATGAGAATAGTCAAGGTCGATCACGTCCGGCCATGCGCGCGACAGAAAGTTTCCATCCTCGCCGCGATAGAACCATTCGGGATGCTCTTGGGCCAGCACCGAGTCGAAGGATGTGTGGTTGTACACTACGTCGATCATCAGCTTCATGCCGCGCTTGTGCGTTTGGGCGATCAGGTTTTGAAACTCCTCCAGGGTGCCGTGCAGGGGGTTGATCTTGCGGTAATCGCGTATACAGTAAGGGGAGCCCAGTTCGCCCAATTTGTTTTTTTCGCCGCGCGGGTGAATGGGCATCAGCCATACGATATCCACGCCAAGCGCCTTGAGTCGGTCCAACTCGCCAATGACACCCAGGAATCCGTGTTGCTCGCTGAAGCAATATGGGTTGACCTCATAGATCAGCAGATCGTTCAGCGCGCCGTTTGTGTCCTTTGCCATGCGACATCCTCCTTGTTGCAGTGTTGCGGTGAAATGAGTGTAACATGACGGAGGGGCGATCTATAGAGTAACAATTTGCAATTTCTTAACGTTATCTGCGCTTGTGCTTCGCATTGCATATCGAAAAGCTGCAGTCTATGAACAATTCCCGCACTTCGTCGTCGATTCGCACTGCGCTCTGAACCACCACCAAGCTGCGGCATGGCGGTGGTTCGGACGCTTCGTGGAATCTCCTCTTCCTCAAAAGCACTGCGGCGCTTTTGAGGAGTGGGCACGGGCGGAGTAGGCAGCGAAGGCCGCGTGCTCCCGTATCTTTCCTCGTCGTTCCTATATTCATAAAAGCGCCGCAGCGCGAAAGCGAGGGATATGAAGCTCGCGACGACGAGGAGGGCAGATGTTATACTCCGCATACAATGTCGCATTCTTGCGCAAAAGTGCGGTAAGGCGTCGGAAAAGGTAAATGTACGCATGATGAGGCGTCGTTAAGGGGCGCTTTAAAACATCGGAAATTTGCGCTTTACGTGGAAATAGAATTCTTATTCGCCGGCATTTGTGATATAATCATAGCCTAGAAATCGCCTTGGTTTTTTTGGAAAAATAGCAAATTTATACAATACAAAAGAGAGTGAGGCGACATTTATGCGCAAATACTCATTCGATTGGAGCCTCCTTGGAGATCTACAAGATGGGCGGCCGAATTTAGGCACCTGTATAGACCTGGAACAATATAGGCTTTTACTGTTTACCGTGCGCGACGTTTTGGAGGAGCGATATGGAACGGACGAGGCGGATGCCGTTCTGTTCGAAGCCGGAAAAATTGCCGGAGCGGAATTCTATAGACACTATATCGCCCCCGTCGCAACGCTTGACGAATTTGTGAGCAAAACGCAAAAGATGCTGAAAGAAAAGAACATCGGTATTCTGCGAATTGAGGAAGCGTTGCTTGAGCAGGGCAAGGTCGTTTTGACCATCGATGAAGACGTCGATTGCTCCGGTCTGCCCGAAACCGATTTTGAGGTTTGCATATACGATGAAGGCTTTGTTTCCTCGCTGTTTGAGGGTTTTTCCGGCGAAAGATGGAACGCGAAGGAAATCGACTGTTGGTGTACAGGCGCGCGTACCTGCAGGTTTTTAGTAACAAAACAGGGTTGACTGACAACGACCATAAAGAAGGATGATCGGCTTGTCACAAAAGGATGAAAAGCAGTACGAAGCCGCTGCTGAAGCAATGGAATCTGCGCAACTTGAAGAAGCGCTTAAGGTGATCAACTTCATATTGGGGCTTCTTACGCTTCCCAAAGCGCCGGAGGCATCAGGCGTCGATTCTGCCCTTGCGGACGATCCGGCTTTTCGCCGGCTGCATTCGTGCATCCTCGATTTGCGCGAGCTTGCCGGCGCCCTAAACCGCGGCGATCTTCAAAAGCTCATATATGGGCGGGGATATGTGCTGTCCAACCTCAAAGCCCTTCAGTCGAATCTTAGGCATTTAACATGGCAAACGCAAAAAATCGCCGAGGGGGACTTTACGCAGACCGTGGATTTTCTCGGCGAGTTTTCCCAGTCCTTCAACGCAATGACGGAAAAGCTCAAAGATAGCACCCACCGCCTCGACAGACTTGCATATTACGATGTGCTCACACAGGTTCCCAACCGGATGTCTCTGGAGAAATTTCTTGAAGAGGCATTTGCACAGGCGCAGACCGCCGGAACTCATTTTAGCGTTTTATTGTTTGACATCGATTTTTTCAAGGTGGTTAACGATACCTACGGTCATGGTGTAGGTGACAAGGTATTGATCGATATCAGCGCGATCCTCAGCAGGCAGTTTCGTTCAAGCGATATGTTTGCGCGCTATGGCGGCGAAGAATTTATGGCCGTGCTTCCCAATATGAACATCGATCAAGCGTATAAAACCGCTTTGCGCGCTATACGAGCCGTGGCTTCCGAGCCCTTTGCCGTGGCAGCCGATGCCTTTATGCCGCTCACTCTCAGCTCGGGGCTCAGCGAATACCGAGAAGGGGATGGGGGCTATGCCGATATCATCGCCAGAAGCGACCGGGCGCTTTACCAGGCTAAGCGCAACGGAAGGAACACCGTTTGCTTTTTGTAGATGAATGTGCCGCGATGTTAACTTCGGTTGACAAAATTCCACGTCGCATTGGTAGAACTTCCGCTCATCTTTCGGTAAAATGCTTTCATAAACCGAATTGTCGAGCAACTGTGCGAACAGGTACTGGGTTGCTTGCGAAAGGTGTGTGAAAGAATGTCGTTTGGCGAAAAGCTGAAGGCATTGCGAAAAAAAGAGGGCCTATCCCAAGAAGAGGTTGCTCACAGATTGAACGTGACGCGCCAGACGGTGAGCAAATGGGAAACCGATCAGACCGTTCCCCAGCTTATCAAGGCAAAACTGCTCAGCGAATTGTATGACGTAAGCTACGTCTACCTTATGGGCGAAGGCGGCGGAGATTTCGATGCGACCGATATGGATAGATTGGCTGGTGAAATCGATTGGACGAGCGCATGGAGCAGGAAATATCCTATTTTGGCTGCATATGGCAGGCTGCCCGGAGTAGATACCTACTGCGAAAAAGTTTGGGACCTTTATGATGCCCTCAAAGGGGAATTTGCTTTTTCCCATTTGGATGCTTTCCTGGTGCTGAAGGATATGGTATATAAAAAATATCGGATCGAAAACCGCAAGGAAATATGACGTTTTTGCCGCCCGAAAGGAGCGGTTGTTTTTTCGATCCATCCGCTACGTTTGTGGGGAGTTGCGCCCCGGCATGACGTTGTAGTTGGCCAACCCCAAAACCGGAATATGCGAGCGGATCTTTTACCGCATGGCAGCGTCGAGCTCCAACCTGCGTAGCTGCTGGCTACGCTTCCTTCCACCTGCTTGCCCTGTGATGCAATCTCTCGCTCGTCGTTCCGCTTTTCAAGTTGGTCTACCATAATAAGGAAGGCGGGTTTTATGAAAAAGTATTCTCTCGTAGCTTTGCGTTCGCGTTTACAGCCCTTGCACGACCTCCTTATTAAGCAAAATCATAAGACGCTGGTATTATGGAGCCTTGACTGTGCTCAGAGCATTCTGCCTGTCTTTACGTGCCGGTATCCACATGAGCCGCGTCCGCTTCAGGCGCTTGACGCCGCCCGGGCTTGGGCGCGCGGCGAAATCAAAATGCCGGTGGCCAAAAAGGCCGCACATGCGACGCACAATGTCGCCACGGAAATCGCGCAACAAAGCCCGGCCGCCTGTGCAGCGGCGCGAGCCTTGGGGCATGTGGTAGGTACGGTGCATACCGGCGCGCATGCGATTGGCGTTGCGATTTATGGCTCGGCCGCATGGATGTATAGCGCCGCGCCGGAAGAGGAGGATGCCGTGTTTTCCGGAAAGCAGATTTGGATGATCGAAAGGCTGCACGTCTGGGAGGCCGCGCCGAAGGACGGCGTGCCCTGGGCGGCGTTCATGAACAAATAACTCGCGCGGGAGAAAACGAAGGCTGCGTATGCCGCGAGCCGACAGGCATGAGGGCGCTTATACGGTTGAACTTTTCTTGCGGAGCAGGGTGAAATATACAAGCGCGCCGCATATCACCATGTAGAAAACCGAGAACACGACAAGCAGTGCCGGCGTAACGGCCGGGATTACCGTAGGCGTAAGGCGAAGCAGCAGCAGTGAAAAAAGCAGGGAGGGCAAAATGCCCGTCAGCAGCATGTTCGCAATCCATAAAAGCTTGCTGAGCACGCGGCCGCCCGCGACAAAAAAGCCGACCAAAACAAGCGTGACGGCCACGCTTTCAATCACCAATCCGCCGAAAATGTCCATGGTATAGGAGCCGTCGCCGAGCCGCCCGAAGGTTGAGAAAATGCCGACGGCAAACAGCATGGCGGCGACGGCGGATATGGCCTGAGAGCCGATGATCTGCGCCGAATAGCGCTTGTCGTTTTGTGAAAACGGCGTTTCGCCTTTTAGAATATAGTCGACGGTCACTCCGAAAAGCTCGCTCATGGCGATCAGCTTTTCAATTTCGGGGAACGAGTGACCGCTTTCCCATTTGGACACTGCCTGACGCGAAACTCCGAGCGTTTCCGCCAGCTGCTCTTGCGAGAGCCCCTTACCTTTTCTTAAATCCTGTATGCGCTCTTCAATGGCCATGTGAATCGCCCTCCTTCTGTTTGCGATCATAGCGAATCGCGCGGTTGCGCTCTACCAACCCGCGCCTTGCAACTTGCCAACCACAGGTTGCGGGAGCGAATATATTGCATGCATCGCCAAAGAAATCCCCGGCGCAGACGCTTTTATGTAGTGGGGGTTCGTTCTTAGTATAACACTCTTCGCGCCATTTTCGGCAATGCAGATACGCCGACGTGCGATCTATATACCGAATGTCTCCACGAAGAATGGAAAAGGCCATGCCGCGCTCTTCCTGCGTCATAGCGGCGAGTGCGAGCACGCGCTCAGGAATGCGCTTGCGATCAAAGTGCGCAAGTTTTTCGATGAGACGAACATCCCGTAAAAGAGTGCATCCCGGAATGCTCGTCGATTGTGAAGCCCGATCGTTGCCCACGGGGGAACCCTGTGCGACCGTCGGCCTTTTTTATCGCGATTCTTCTTTTTGCGATGATCGTTCGGGAATAAAGGGCATATTCCCGTTTAGCGCCACGTCGCTTTGGTATGCGATTTTGCCGATTCTCTAACTATGCGTAATACCGCAAAAAAAGAACCCCGAAACGCGGGGTTCTACATCTTGCTGCTATTTTGGCACATCTGGCATATGCCGGTAAAGGATATCGAGTGCGATTCTATTTGAAATCCGCTCTTCTGTGCGGCCTGTTGATCCAAATCCTCGGTATAGGGGAGGGGGATGTCGTATACCTTGCCGCATGTCCGACAAAACAAATGATAGTGGGGATCGCGCCTGCGATCATAGTGAACGGCGCCTGGGTCGCCCGTGAGCGCGAGAATCTCGCCCTCTTCTTCGAGCACCATCAGATTGCGGTACACCGTGCCCAGGCTGATGGGTTCGCTTTGAGAAATCGCGCCGAAGATTTCCGCGGCAGTGCCGTGGCCGACGTCTCCGACGGCCTTCAATACGGATTCCCGCTGATGTGTATTGCGCCTGCCCGCGTATTGAGCCAAGATATCACATCCATAATAAGAATCGTTCTTATTTTATTATAATAGATTCTATCCTCGATGTCAAGATATCCAGGCCTTATCTTCGAAGCGATAGCGGATAAGGGGTTACTCCGCCGCGCGCAGGGCATCCACCAGCGCGACGCCCGCCGATGTTCCGATGCGTTCAGCGCCCAGTTGCACCAGCGCCAACGCGGCCTCCAGCGTGCGGACGCCTCCGGAAGCCTTGACGCGCACGGCGCCTCCCACGCGATCCTTCATGAGCTTTACGTCGGCTTCGGTCGCTCCGCCGGTTCCAAAGCCGGTAGAGGTCTTGATAAAATCCGGACGCACCTTCAGCGCAATATCGCACAGCGCTTTTTTCTCATCATCCGTAAGATAGCAGGTTTCGAAAATCACCTTGGAAATCGCCCTGCCCTCCCGGCACAGCTCGATGACGGCGCGCATCTCTTCTTCAAGATAGGCATACCGCTTCTCCTTGAGCTGCGTAAGATTCACAACGTAGTCGATCTCGTCCGCGCCATCCAGCAGCGCTTCCCGGGTTTCATTTGCCTTTTCACGGATGGTAAGCTGCCCAAGCGGGAACGCGATGGCCGCGCCGACGTGCACATCCGTTCCTTCGAGTAGTTGTTTGCACAGGCGAACCGGCGCGGGGTTAATGGCCACCATCGCGAAATGATAGCGCTTTGCCTCGTCGCACAGCGTGCGAAAATCCTGCTCGGTGGCAAAGGCTTTAAGCTGTGTGTGATCGATCATGCGGGCGAGTTGTCCGGAAGTGAGCTGCGCCATGAAAGACATCCTCCTTCTTATGAGACCACCTCATGTGGGACTCCAAGACAGCGGCACAGGAGCGGCAAAAACGGCGTGATGCGGCGTCAGTCCCTCCTAGCAGACTTCTTCCAGTATGCGTCGTCGGCGCTTCCTTACCTGGCGTCGTTTTCGCTCGCCCTGCCGCAGTCTTTAGTTTCACATAAGGTCTATTGTAGGCTATTCGCCGGCGGCGAGCTGTTCGTATATGGGCTTGAGCCGCTCGTACGCGTTGCGGAAAATCACATGCATCCGGTCGTATATCGCGGCGTTGGCGGGGTTGGGCAAAACCTCATCGACGATAGGATTGAAATCCTTGCAAGCAGAAAAATTTTCATATAGGCCGACGGCGACGCCTGCGCAGATGGCCGCGCCCATCGAGGTCGCTTCCTCGCTATACGCGGGAATAAGCAGCTTGCGCTGCCATATGTCCGCAAGGATTTGCAGCCACGCGCGGCCCTTCGCGCCACCGCCGATCATACGGATGCCGCCCTCGGGGGATTCGCCCTGCATAATGGCGAGGATGATGCGCAGGTTATGGCCAACCCCCTCGAGCACCGCGCGCGCCATATCGCGGCGCTGCGTGGCCGCGGACAGCCCGATGAACGCACCGCGTGCGTTGTGATCCCACAGCGGGGAGCGTTCGCCCAGCAAATAGGGCAGGAACAAAAGGCCGCCCGCCCCGGCGGGGCTTTGCTCCGCCTGGCCGTTAATCAGCTCGTACGCGTCGATGCCTGCTTTGGCAGCCTCCGAGCATTCCCAGGGGCAAAGCGCATCCCGGAACCAGCGGTAGGAAAGGCCCGCCGCTTGCATGGTGCCGCAGGGGGTGATCAGATCTTTATCCAAATGCACCCAGTTGAACGTGCGCATGTGAGAATCGAAGATAGGTTCTTTCGACGCCCTGGAGATCCACGACGACGTGCCGATTACGTTATACATGCGCCCTTCTTCCACGACGCCCGCGCCGACGCACGCGCAGCTGCCGTCGCCGCCGCCCGCCGCGACGGGTGTTCCTTGAACAAGGCCGCACTCCAGCGCCGCCTTTGCGGTGACGGAGCCGACGATATCGGTAGACGCGTGCAGTTCGGGTAGCAGGGAAGGGCGGATGTCGAAGGCATCCAGCAATTCGCCCGACCATGTGCGTCCGGCAAGATCCAGCAAGTTGGTGCCGGAGGCGTCGCTCAGGTCGGTAACGAAACGGTCCGTCAACTTGTGGATGATGTAATCCTTCGCATTGAGCATTTTGTCGGCCTGCTTGTACACATCGGGCTCGTTGTCGCGCACCCACAAAAGCTTGGCAGCGGCATACGAGGCGCTCAGGCGGTGGCCGGTGATGCGATAGCCGCGCTCCATGCCCACGCGCTTAATCATGCGCTTTTCCTGTGCGGCGCTGCGGGTATCCGCCCAAGTGATCATCGGGCGCAGGGCCTCGCCGCGGGCATCCGCCAAAAGGCAACCCATCATCTGCGCGCTGAAGGATACGCACAGGATGTCCGCCGGTGAGATCCCCGTTTTTTCAAGCAGGCCACGGGTAGATTCGCACACCGCGCGCCACCAGTCCGAAGGATCTTGCTCCACCCACCCGGGATGCGGATAGTGGACGTCGTACGGGCTGACCATGCTGCCCTTAAGCTTGCCTAAGGCGTCGTATAGCGTGGCTTTGTTGCCGGTCGTACCCAAATCGTGGGCGAGAAGATAGCCGGACATCGATAAGCCTCCCGTCCTGAAATGTATAGGGGATAGGAAAATGCTACGGTTCGTCGGTGCGCACCTGCATCTCCATGCCGGGCCCTCTGCGTTCGTTGGGCCGAGCGGCAAAGCCCAGCTTTTCGTAAAATCCTTCTTTGCCTTTGGCGGCGAAAAGCCCGAGCGCGAGATGCGCCTCCGGCAGGCACAGCGAGCGCGCATGAGATATGAGACGCTCGACGATGGCCCTTCCAATGCCATTGCCTTGACAGGCGGGCAGCACGATCACGTCTTGAACATAGCATATGATCGCCCCGTCGCCGACGAGGCGCCCCATACCTACCACCTGCCCTTCGCATACTGCCGAAACGGTGAGCAAGGAATGCGCAAGACCGTTTGCGATTTGCGCCTCCGGAGCGCCGCCCCACCCCGCCGAATCGCGCAGGTGCAGAAAGTCTTTGGCGGACAGGGCGTTGTCGATCAGGCGATACTCCATGCGGCCGCCCCCTCTTTCTTCTGTTTAGTATAGCACCCCATTTTGGCAAAGCAAAGGGCGCATTCTTATGCGCCCTTCATAACTGCTAACAAGTTCGATCGGCTGATATATGGATATGGGAACTGAAAAAGTTTTGCATTACGCGGTTCTTCCCGGAGGCGCGGGGCCGCGGCCCCGCTAAAAAGAGCCGAAGCGCGACCTGCGCGTGCGCAGGCTCATACCTGCTGGTATGCAAGCCCGGTCGGAAATGACGGAGCCGTTTTAAGGGCTTGCATTTTGCGATGATAAACCGCAGTTTGTCATCGCATCGTTCACCAGATTCTGTCGTGTCCGAAGATGTCGGTGGTGTTTCCCATCTTATCCCATACGGGCTTGCTCGCCGCATCCAACGCGGCCATCGTGGAAGGAGCAAGCTTCGCCTCCCCGGCGAGGATGTTGTCGCGAAGCTGCTGCGCGTTGCGGCAGCCGACAAACGCGGTTGTGATGCCCGGCTTGTTTACGCACCACGCCAGCGCCAGCTGGCCGACGCTCAGGCCGGTCTCAGGCGCGAGTTCGCGCAGTTTATCAACCACGGCCAACGCCTCTGCATCCGCAGGCGGGGTGGCGTGCGCCTTGCCCACAAAGGGGTTTGCAGCGCCGTCAAACTGCACGGTGCGGCGGCGGCGCGGCGGAATATCAGCCAAAGATGCGTACTTGCCGGTTAAGATGCCTTGCATCAGGCTCATGTACGTGGTGATGCCGATGTCGTTTTCGATGCAGTAGGGAACCACCTCGGCCTCCGGCGCGCGGCTTAGAAGGCTGTACGCAAACTCGTTTGCGACGATCGGAACCTCCAGCTCCCTGGCGATGTTCATCGTCCCCAGCGCGAAGTTGCTGACGCCCGCATAGCGTATCATGCCCTTTTTGCGCACGGCGTTAAGCGCCAGCAGGTTCGTTTCCAGTAGTTTTCTCTCGCGGGTGGGCCAGTGGATCATCAAAAGATCTACATAGTCCATACGAAGTCGTTTTAGGCTGTCTGCGAGCCCTTGTTCGAACGCCTCGGCCGAAGGCTGAATCGGCGTCTTCGTGCACACGATCGCCTTTTCGCGCCTTCCCTTAAGCGCTTGCCCCAGGGAAATTTCGCTACGGCCGTCGTTATAGCCATAGGCGGTGTCAAAGAAGTTGGCGCCGGAGTCGATCGCCGCGGCGACGAGGTTGTCGACATCCGCCTGATCCTGACTGCCCCAGTAGTCTTCGGCATTGCCGCCGAAGCTCCAGCAGCCTATGCTGATGGGCGCAACCTGAAGCTGCGAAGCGCCCAGCGCTTTTTTGATCATCTTTTTGTCCCCTTACTTGAAACGGTGGTTCTGCACGGCGTCCACCGCGCCCTTGAGGTAGGACGTAAAGTACGCTTCGCAGGTGTAGTGCCCGCCGACCATGTCGATCAGGTGATCGTTCATGATCGCGCCGTCGAAGCCGACTTCGTCCAGCGCCTCCAGAACGTTTATAAGGTTGTAATATCCGGCATCCGGGAAGGTTTCGTTAAAGCCGCCGGGCGCGTCGAGCGGCGCGGTGACGTTGCGCACGTGCAGCTTGAAGAGCTTGTTGTCCTTGGCGAGGTAGCGGATGAATTCCTCGGGCGTGCAGCCCATCTTCTCGCCGCCCTCCAGCCAGCAGCCCACGCATAGGCATACGCCGATATTCTTGCTGTTCGCCATGGAAAGCGCGCGCTTGTAACCGTCGAACGTGCCGAAGATGCAGCGCGGAATGCCCGCCATCGTGTATACGGGCGGATCGTCGGGGTGGATGCCGATGTACACGCCAGCGCTCTCAGCTACAGGAACGGCCTGCTTGATGAAGTATTCGTAGTTCTTCCACAGCTCGTCCTCGCCGAAGATGCGGCCATGGCTCAGCGGCCACTCGAACGGGCCGCCGAAGTTGCGGGCGGCATTGGGAGCGTCCAGATCCAGCCCGCCGGCGGTCGCGCCGCCGCGAACCGGCCTGCGCATATCGCCGCGCCAGATGCCGTTGCCCATGTGCGCATATGTCGCATAGTGAATACCCGCGGCGCCAAGGTCGGTGATATATTGCAGGTACTCGTCCAGCACCTTGTCCCTGTCGGGAAGCCCCAGGGTGACGGCCGGCATGTTATGCAGCGTGTCGCTGGCGAGGCGGAAGATTTTCAGCCCGTGTTCGGCAAGCGCGTCTCTAATTTCTTTAAAGCATTCGGCGGTGAATTCCGGAACCTGCCGCCCGCCGATCATCACCCATTCCACGCCCATTTGCTGCATGAAATGCACGCCGTCCATGTCGAGCTTGATGTTGCCCTTTTCGTCTCTGACGATCGGCCCTTCCATTTTGGTGCCGACTTGGATGCCCGGTTTGGTGCTTTCGTAGCCCGGTACGACCTTCATGGGAATGCTCATGTGCCGTCCTCCTCCGATGGTGTTGTTTTTATATGAACATGGTAGCCCTCCCCGGGCGCGCGCGCAAGAGGGAAGGTACGAGGAAACATTAACTCTGTGTTAAACGGGGCATGGCAATCATTTGGGCTTGCGGCAGCGGCGCAGCCGTGGTATAGTATCGTTTAGCGTAATTTATTGCGTAAAGATCACGTAGGAGGTGTGTGCCATGTTGACCATCAAATTCATTCATTTGGCGCGCGCCGCATCTTCCAAGGCCGCTGTAGGGGATAGGTCTGCCCTTTTTGGCGAGCCAAGGAAAACGCCGCGCCTGCGCTGATCGCACTGCGATCGCCTGTTCGCGCCCGGCGGCCATTGGCTGCCGGGCGTTTTTGTCGTATCAAATGACGAGGTGATCGCATGCAACCGGTTCTTAGTACGATGGCGATGTCCGCCAAGGGGAAGATGCAGGGCGGCTTGCCCGCGCTTCTTGGCGGCTATCTGCTTAAACTTGTGTATCTTGCGCCGCTGCTGCTGATGTGGCGCTCGCTGTTTGCGCAAAACGTTAAGGTGGATATGACGCTTGCGCAGATGCTTGCGTATACATGCCTGAGCGCGATATTGTCCGAACAGCTCAACGTGCGCTCTCCCGCAGCTTCGTGGCTGTACGAGGGCATCATCATCGATCTTTTTAAGAGGCCGATGGGGTTGTTTTTGCAACTGATGGTGATGACGGTGGGCGAGTGGCTGCCCCAGCTTATGTTATTTTCGCTGCCGGTAGCGCTGCTCGCGCCGCTGCTGGGCGTTTCGCTTATTCCCGCCACCCCGTGGTTTTTCCTTAGCCTTTTGCTCGCCATGTCGCTGGGCTTCGCGGTGGATTTTCTGTTTGCATGCCTAATCATCCGCATGCAAAATGCGTCGTGGTTGATTTACACGATCAGGGGCGCGGTTACCGCGCTTCTGTCCGGCGCGCTTATCCCTTTTGCGCTGTTGCCTTGGGGGCTGGGCGACGTGATGCGCACGTTGCCGTTCGGCTCGCTGGCGGGCGCGCCGCTGGGGCTATTTGTGGGCGTCGAATCGCCCGCCGCGATATTGCCCGCGCAAATGATCTGGAATCTTGTACTATGGCCGCTTGCGGCGTTCGCGTTTAGGCGAAGTAGAGAAAGGATGATATCCCATGGAGGATAATAATCGCGCTTTTTATATGACTTTTTCGTTGCCTGCGGGCGAATGCACGGTGCGCCTATTGGGCCTCGCGGACGAGCAAAATCTCCTCGCCGCGCGCGATAACATTGCGCTACACCGCGAGCACCTGGACGAACAGGCGCAAGGCGAAGCCAGTTATATCGGCGCGTTCATCGGCGCAAGGGCTGTCGGCTTTGTGTTGCTCGTACACGCGAACAAGCAAGACGTCATGCCCTACACCGGCGGCGAACCGTGTATGGATATTGTGGATCTTCACGTGGCGGACGCGCTGCGCGGGCAGCGCATCGGCTCCGCTTTGGTGGAGGCCGCGGAGCGCCTGTGCGCGGCGTATGGAATTTCCTACATCGGGCTGGACGTCAACCCGAGCGACAACCCAAGGGCAAAGCTTTTGTACGAGCGGCTCGGCTACCGGGTCGTAGGCGCTTTGCATCTGGACAACGTATATCCATCGAAGGACGAGCAGGGCAACGACACAATGTACGAAGATTGGTGTGTGGATATGATCAAGCGCATGCCCGCAAGGGGGATGTAAAGTGAAGAATAAAAGACGTTCTAACCTCATGCAATTCTTCCGGCTGATGGGCCTATACGCGCGCATGGATGCCGCGTGGTTTTTGCGCGATACGAAGATGTGCCTGCTGGCGATGGCGGCCGACTTGCTCTCCAGCCTGGCCGCCGTAACCGGGGTGTACCTGCTCAGCATTACCTTCGACGGCGTGGGCGGCATGAAAAAGGATGAGGTGCTGTTTATGCTGGGCTATGCAACCCAGGTCGCCGGACTGTTCCTCATATTTTTTACCAACGGAAACAGCGGGCACGTCAGCCGCATCGTGGGACGCGGCCAGCTCGATCACATGATTATACAGCCGGTGCCCCTGCCCACGCAGTTTTTAACGATGGGGTTCATCCCGGTATCCGGCAACAGCAACATGATTGCGGGCCTCGGGGTGATGTTCTACGCGCTTTCGCGGCTGGGTATCGCCGTTACGCCCGCGTTGCTTGGCATGATGGCGCTTCAGCTGTTAAGCTCGCTTGCCGTGTTGCTCGGCCTTTCCTACCTGATCGGCGCGTCGGCGTTTTGGTATCCTGTTGCGTGCGAAGAGATCTCTACCGATGCGGTAGAGGGGCCACGTACGCTGAGCCGCTACCCGCTCTCGGGCATGCCGGTCATGGCGCAGACGGCGTTGATCACCGCGTTTCCGGCGGGATTGCTGGGCTGGTTCCCCGCGTGCGCAATTCTTGGAAAGACTCCGCTGAACCTGCCCGCCGTATTTACCGCCTTGATCGCCTGTGTGCTTTGCACCGCGGCGATGATATTGTTTAGAAAGGGATTGAAGCACTATGCAAAGGTCGGCTCTTTCCGCTACCTGCCCTACGGGTTTCGCAGTTAGCGTAGATAACGTATCTAAGAAGTTTTTTCAAAAACAGCGCACGGGGCGCGCACGGGACATCTTTAAAAACTTTATAAGGCCCGAAACGAAGGAAGTTCAGGCGCTCAGCGGCGTGTCGCTTACGGTGAGGCCCGGCGAGTTCTTAGCTTATGCGGGGGCTAACGGCGCCGGCAAATCCACGACGATCAAGTTGCTTGGGGGCATGCTCGCACCGGACAGCGGCTCCGTTACCGCGCTGGGGTATTCGCCGATGCGTGAGCGCATCCCCTACATGCGGCGCGCGGGCATCCTGTTCGGCAACCGCACCGAGCTTTGGTGGGATCACCCCGTGGCGGCGTCTTTCGATTGGAAGCGCGTGGTGTGGGATATTCCGCAGGATCGTTATCGGGGAAAGGTAAAAAAGCTTACGGAACTGCTCGACCTTGGGCCGCTGATGGGTACCTTTGCGCGGGAGCTTTCGCTGGGGCAGCGCATGCGGTGCGACCTTGCGATGGCGCTTTTGCACGGGCCGGAGCTCGTGCTTCTGGACGAGCCGACGCTGGGGCTGGATGTATCGGCCAAGCGCCGCATGATCGAGTTTCTCAAGCTGCTCAACAAGGAAGACGGAGTCACCATCGTCGTCACATCGCACGATATGGACGACCTGGAGGAGATGGCGCGCCGCATCGTACTGCTCTCTGCCGGAAATAAGGTGTTCGACGGGGATTTCTCGCAGTTTCGCCGCTTCATGGGCTGTACGCGGCAGGTGAGGGTTACGACGCAAAGCGCCTTCCCGCCCGCGCTGCCCGGCACGGAGTACGTAAGCTCGGAAGAAGGGCAGCATCTGTTTCTCGTGCCCGAGAACATCGGCGTACGCGAATTGCTCGCGCGACTTGCCGACGTGGAGGGTATTTGCGACGTGGAGTTTATCCAGGCGCCGCTGGAGCAGGCGGTCGCCGCGCTGTATGAGAGGCTGGCCGCCGGTTAATGGCACGGGGGGTACGCGTACCCCCGTGAGTCCCCCGCCGAAGTGGCACGACGAGGATCATGTGACAGAGAAAACGACCGGCAACAGCGCAAATCGGCAAAATTGCCCGTTATAGGGCAATTTTGTCACCCGTTTCGTCGCACTTCATAAGGTCACTTACAAGCCCTTTCCGCAATCGACGCGGGAAGGGCTATTTTTTATGATTGTAAAGAAAAGGAAGGGTACTACAGCTTGCGCGCGATCAACAAATATCTTCGCATATGCGCGCGAATGTATTCGTGCGTTTGGATGTGACGATGAAGCGAAAACAGAGCGTTTGCGCAGCGCTCCGTCGAGAAGCCGGAAAACAGTTCCGCGTTGCCCGCCACCCAGTATGTGACGGCGCCTGCGTCGAAAAACTTGAGTTCGCTTTCGAATTGCATGATCTCCACGATGGAAAATCCGGCGTCGAGCAGCTGAGTGGCCGCATAGTCGGACGTCCAGCGCGTGGCGGTTTTCGGGCGGCGCAGCTCGAGCGCAGCGTTAAGCTCGATTGTATCCGTGCCCGCTATTTGCTCGGTGACGAATACGCCCTGCGCGCGCATAATGCTTGCAAGCCCCTGTGCGTCAAAGCGCGCGTGATGGCAAGCGGCTAAGTCAAAATAATTTTCCTTGAGCGGAAGTTCGTCTTCTCGCGATACCGGATGCACGACGACCCCCAGCTTGGAAAGCCGCATGCGCGCGGCGTCTACGTTGCTTAAGTGAACTTCCGTCGCATGGGTGTGAAAGGGCAGCGGCGCAAGGCTTGCAAGCAGGGCTCCGCCGTTTGTACATACATCCGCAAAGGCCTTAGCCTGCTTTACATAGGGCACAAGAATCTTGCAGTAATCCCACGGCGGCCCGCCTGCGCCGACGCAGCGGCCGGAATCCCATATGTAGGCAGTATCCCACGGGCGCGATCCGGCCAGATATTCTTCTTTCCGGCACAGCGTAAGGAGCTCGTCTTTGTTCATATATGTCCCTCCCGCGCCTTTCCGGTTTTCTGCGATCTGGCAATATGGCCACGCATATGCTATACTATGGTAACATTTCTACGAAAAAATTCAATGCGCGGTCAAACAGAATATGGGGGTATTTGTATGCGCTTGCTTACCCGTTCGGATTTTGACGGCCTGGCCTGCGGAGCGATTCTCAAAGAGCTCGGCATCATCGACCATTGGAAGTTTGTGCACCCCAAGGATATTCAAGACGGCCTGGTAGAAGTTACGGACAACGACGTCATGGCCAACGTGCCCTATGTGGAAGGCTGTAAGCTTTGGTTTGACCACCACTCCAGCGAGAGCGAACGGCTCGGCAAGGATGTCGAGTTCGAAGGCGAAAGCCGCATCGCCGACAGCGCCGCGCGCGTGATTTACGATTACTATGGCGGCAAGGCGCGGCTGCCTCATTTCGAGCCGATGGTGGTGGCGGTGGATAAAGTCGATTCCGCAAAGCTTACGGCGGATGAGATTCAAAACCCGACCGGCTGGGTTCTTTTAGGCTTTATCATGGATCCGCGTACCGGCCTTGGAAGGTTCCGCAACTTCCGCATCAGCAACTACGACTTAATGGAAACCCTGATCGACGCGTGCCGCGTACAAAATATCGAAGAGATCCTCGCCAACCCCGATGTGAAGGAGCGCGTGGAGCTGTATTTTGAGCAGGATAAGCTATTTCGCGATATGGTGATGAAGCACACCCGCACCGAGGGCAACGTGATCGTATCCGATCTTCGCAATGTGGATCCGATCTACACCGGCAACCGCTTCATCGTATACAGCCTATTCCCTAAACAGAACATCTCCATGTGGATCGTGGACGGGCGCAACAAGCAAAACTGCCCCATTGCCGTCGGGCACAGCATCCTGAACCGCACCTCGAACACCGATGTGGGCAGTTTGCTGCTTTCCTACGGCGGGGGCGGGCACCGGCAAGTCGGCACCTGCCAGGTAGATTATGACGATGCGGACAGGGTGATCGGCGAGCTGATCGCGCGCATGAACTCCGACGGTTGACGCGTGAGGTACTTCGTGCTATAATCCCAACCAATCCGATGATGGGGAGGAAGTACGCGCTTCGCGGGCAAAGAGAGGGCGGTTCACAGGCTGAAAGGCCGCCTCGATCGACGATGCGCCGAAGGGTCGCCCCGAAGGGCGCGCGCGGATAAGGCGTGCGCGGGTCCGCCCGCTATAGCGGCCGAAGGCGCGTATATAGTATGCGCGCAAAAAAAGGTGGTACCACGGCTGCGCCGTCCTTTTGGACGACGCGGCTTTTTTGTGTCATTCGTCATGCATCGCTAGGTTTACATTAGGCCTCTTGCGAAACGAAAGACGGGGGCGGAGAGAGAAAATGGCTTAAGGCAGGAAGTGCCGGCGATGCGGCGCACCTGTTTTCGCCCCTTCTGTGCCGCATTTTAGAGTTTAGCATGAGGTCTATTTATGAAAGGGGAATTGTCGTGGCTAAGGAAATGGGGAAGACCTGGGATCCTTCCGATGTGGAGGATAGGCTGTATAAGCAATGGGAAGAGGACGGGGCCTTTCAGCCGATCGCTGAGCGCAAGGGCAGGCGCGTGTTTTCCATCGTAATGCCGCCGCCCAACATTACCGGCCAGCTGCACCTGGGGCACGCGCTGGACAATACGCTGCCCGACGTGCTGATCCGCTATCACCGCATGCTCGGCGACGACGTGCTGTGGGTTCCGGGCACCGATCACGCGTCCATCGCCACCGAGGTGAAGATCATCGAAAGCATGGCCAAAGATGGCCTTACCAAAAAAGACCTCGGGCGCGAAAAGTTTCTTGAGCGCGCGTGGCAATGGCGCGGCGAGTACGGCGGGCGCATTGTGAAGCAGTTGCGCAAGATGGGCTGCTCGTGCGATTGGTCCCGCGAGCGCTTTACGATGGACGAGGGCTGCTCCAAGGCTGTGGCCGAAGTGTTCGTAAAGCTTTACGAACAGGGCTTAATCTACCGGGGCGACCGTATCATCCATTGGTGCCCCGAGTGCAAGACCGCGCTTTCCGATGCCGAGGTGGAATATGAAGAGAAGCAGGGCCACCTGTGGCACATCCGCTATCCCGCCGAGGATGGCGGAGAAGGCGTGATTGTGGCGACGACCCGGCCCGAGACGATGCTGGGAGATACCGGCGTCGCCGTGCATCCGGATGACGAGCGCTATGCGCACCTGGTGGGCAAGAATGTGCGCCTGCCGCTTCGCGAGCGGATGATTCCCGTGGTGGCGGACGAGTACGTGGACAGGGAATTCGGCACCGGCGCGGTGAAGATGACCCCCGCGCACGACCCGAACGACTTTGAGGTGGGCCAAAGGCACAACCTGCCGATCGACCGCGTGATGAACGACGACGGCACGATGAATGAAAAGTGCGGCAAGTACGCCGGCATGTCTGCCCTTGAGGCACGAACCGCCGTGGTGAATGATGTAAAGGCGCTTGGGCTGCTCGTAAAAGTGGAAGATCACGCCCACAACGTAGGGGCCTGCTACCGCTGCTTCCATACGGTGGAACCGCTGGTGTCCCGGCAGTGGTTTGTGGATATGAAGCCCCTTGCGGCGCCCGCGATCGACATTGTGAAGACGGGCGACATCAAGTTTACCCCCGGCCGCTTTGAGAAGACCTATATGCACTGGTTGGAGAATATCCGCGATTGGTGCATCTCGCGCCAGCTGTGGTGGGGGCATAGGATTCCCGCCTGGTACTGCGACTGCGGCGAGGTGATCGTGGCGAAGGAGACGCCCAAATCCTGCCCAAAGTGCGGCTCCGCGTCGCTTAGGCAGGATGAAGATGTTTTAGACACGTGGTTTTCCTCGGCGCTGTGGCCGTTTTCCACGATGGGCTGGCCGGAGGAAGGCTCCGAAGATCTCGCGCGCTTTTACCCGACCTCGGCCATGGTGTACGGCTACGAGATCATCTTCTTCTGGGTGGCCCGCATGGTGATGATGGGCTTGCACTTTATGGGAGAAAAGCCGTTTTCGGATATCGTAACCCACGGCATTGTGCGCGATGAACTGGGTAGGAAGATGTCAAAATCCTTAGGCAACGGTCTGGACCCGCTTGAGGCGATCGAGAAATACGGCGCGGACGCGATGCGCTTTTCGCTGCTCATCGGCGTGGCCCCGGGCAACGATATTAGGTTCAAGGGCGAGGAAAAGCTCGAGGCCGCGCGCAACTTCGCGAACAAGATATGGAACGCGGCGCGCTTTGCGATTATGAACCTTGACGGGGAAACGGATGCGGACGCGCCGAAATCCGTCGCCGATCGGTGGATTCTCAGCCGCGTGCACAAAATGATTGAAGAGATCGGAGCGCACTTGGAGTCATACGATTCCGGCCTTGCTTCCCAGAAACTGTATGATTTTATCTGGAGCGAGCTGTGCGATTGGTATTTGGAGCTTGCGAAGGTATCGCTGTACGGCGGCGACGAGCGGGCGGCGGCCTCCACCCGCGATACGCTTGATAAGGTGTTGACTGCCACGCTCAAGCTCCTTCACCCGTTCATGCCCTTCCTCACGGAGGAGATCTACAACCATATGCCCGGCGAGCGCGGTTCGCTGATGATGACGAGCTGGCCGGATATTGCCGAGTACCCGTGGAACGAGGCGGCCGTGCGAGATATGGAAGCCGTGATGGAAGTCATCCGTTCGGTGCGCAACCTGCGCGCGGAGATGGGGGTGCCTCCGTCCCGTAGGGCCCGGCTGCTGCTTCGGCCGCTGGCCGGTAGCGGCAATCTGATGGCGGGCGCGGCCTATATGGAAAGGCTCGCCGGCGCATCGGCGGTAGAACTACTCGCGGGCGATCCGCCCGAGGGGACCGCGGCCGCGGTGTCGGCATATGCCGAGGCATATATGCCGCTGAATGAGCTGATCGACATGGGGAAAGAACGCGTGCGCCTGAACAAGGAACTGGAAAGCGCCAAGAGCGAGGCGGATCGCCTGCGCGCGAAACTATCGAACCCGGGCTTTACGGGGAAGGCCCCCGCCAATGTTGTGGAGGCTGAAAAGCAACGCCTTAAAACGGCCGAAACCATGTTGGAAACCGTGAAGGCGCGGCTGGAGGCTTTGAAATAGCGTGACGGGCGAGGAAGCGATACAGTGGATCCATGCCCAGTACGGCCTGGGCAATAAGGAAGGGCTTACAAACACCGCCGTACTCCTTGGGCGGCTGGGCGACCCGCAAAACGCCTACCCCTGTGTGCATGTGGCGGGCACAAATGGCAAAGGATCCATTTGCAGCATGATCGCCTCGGCGCTGAAGGCGTGCGGCTACAGGGTTGGCCTGTATACTTCGCCCTATCTTGAGCGCTACAACGAGCGCATCCGCGTGGATACGGAGCCGATTGCCGATGCCGAGTTAGGCGAGGTGGCGACCACGGTGCGCGTGCACGTAGAGGCTCTCGCGGCCGAAGGTAAGCGGGCTACGGTGTTTGAGATCGGCACGGCATGCGCGTTTGAGCACCTTCGCCGCGCACAGGTGGATATCGCGGTGATCGAGGTGGGGATGGGCGGAATAGAGGATGCCACCAACGTCATCACACCCGTGCTGTCGGTCATCGGCCGTATAGGGATGGATCACGAGAACGCCCTGGGCAGCACGCTGGAGGAGATCGCCTTTAAAAAGGCGGGCATCGTCAAGCCTGGGGTTCCCTGCGTCTTGTACCCCCAACCCGACCCTGCGCGCGCCGTGATCCGCAAGGCGTGCTTGGAGCGCAACGCCCCGTATATTTCCGCGGAAAGGGTGAGCTTTGCCGACCTGATCAGCACGGAGCGCGGGCACCGCTTCACCGCTTTGGTGGACAAAGACAAACTTGAGAATGTGTCGATAGCATTGCCGGGCGACCACCAGATCGACAACGCGCGTACCGCAATCGCCGCGCTGATGGCATTGCGTGCCGAAGGATTTGTGATGACAAACGAGGGCATTGTGCAGGGGCTTGAGCGGACGACCTGGCCCGGCCGCTTGGAGTGGTTCGGCAACGTGCTCCTTGACGGCGCACATAATGAGCAGGGCGCCAGGGCCCTTGCGGACTATGTGCAAAGATATCTGTGCGGGAGAAAGGTCGTAGCCGTGTGCGGCGTTCAGCGCGGCAAAGCGATTGGGCGCATTGGCAAAGTGCTGGCGGGTGCTGTAGACGAGGCATTTTGTGTCGTGGTAGAGGGACATCGCGCAAACAATCCTTACGAACTCGCCGGGGCTTTCATGGATGCGGGCAAGAAAGCCGGCGCATGCGAGAGCGTCGCCCAAGCGCTCGCTTTAGCGAAGGCGGCGGCGGGGCAGGATGGCATAGTGCTCGTGTGCGGCTCCTTATACCTATGTGGCGAGGTACGCGGCATGCTTGCGGCGCGGCAAGCTCAAATATGATATACTATGTATGAAGTTGAATGCCATAGGGCTTTTACCGGAGGGATTTTATGTTTTCATATAAAACAAAAGGCACCTGCTCCAAGCGCATCGATATCGACGCCGAGAATGGCGTCATACGCTCCGTGCGCTTTGTGGGGGGGTGCTCGGGCAATCTGGAGGGGCTGAGTATGCTCTTGCCCGGTATGAAGATCGAAGACGCGGTCGCAAAGCTCGAGGGGATACAGTGCCAAAATGGCACCTCATGCCCGGATCAGCTTTCGAAGGCGCTTGCGCTGCTCCTTATGCAGCAACGGCAGGGAGAGAAGCTGTCGGGGGCAGAGGGTTCGGCGCCATAACCTCGTCGTCGCGGACTGCGTATCGCTCGCTTCCACACTGCGGTGTGAAAGCTCGTTCACTGCGTCGCTCCTCCTCTTCCATAAAAGCACTGTGGCGCTTTTATGGATAGGGAACGACGAAGAAGGAGCGAGGCCCGCGTTCTTCGTTCTTTCCACTTCCACACTGCGGTGTGAAAGCTCGTTCACTGCGTCGCTCCTCCTCTTCCACAAAACCGCTGTGGCGGTTTTGTGGATAGGGAACGACGAAGAAGGAGCGAGGCCCGCATTTTCCGTTTTTTCCACTACCACAAGACGCCTCAGCGTCTTGTGGTAAGGGCGCGAAGTGCAAACCGACGAGCTGAAGCGATTTTGAGGTTGAAGAGGAACGACGAAGTAAGGAACAAAAGCGCGCGGTCTTCGGCTTTCTTAATCCCAAAGAAACCTCATCTTCTTTGGGAAGAGGAGGAGCGGCGCAATGAGCGAGCTTTTGCATCGCAATGCGAAAGCGAGGGATATGCAGCCCGCGACGACGAAGAGCGCAGTGCGCCCCGACGAAATGCCGCCGTTCCCAAAGGAGCGGCGGCCTATGTATGTGACATTATGAAGTTGTTTCCTTTCCGGCCTTCAGCGTAGGCAATCCAATTTCACTTTTAAAGCAAGACCCCTGCACATCGCAACCAGGTCGTATTCTATACGGATTGCAGCTATACTAAACGCCTCTTCAAGGCGATATCATGCAGGGATATTGTTGGCCTGCCCTGCTGGCCGCCCCTGACGGGCTCATCCTGGAACATGGGTCTCGCCTCCAATCTGTGCCATATTGGGATGGGAGCTAGGGGTATCGAGAGCTTTTAAAGGCTTACAGTATAACGACTCCTCAATCCCCGACCGGGGTTCCCGCCCCGCTTATCTCTTTCCCTTTTGCGACTTCAGTATAGCATCCAACAAAAAACTTGTCAACAGTAATTTTACATTTTGGCAAACAAAAATTATCAAATATTTGCAAAGTTTATTACATGCTGTCGGGAGGGGAGGAGAGCGATTCTTGGAGCGCCTCTTCCGTAAGGGCCTCCATCAGCGCGCGGTAGGCGACGGCGGCCCGGTCGTTCCACGTGCTGCAAATCTGCTTGGCTTGTGAAAGGGTTGCCACGCTGATTTTGATGTCGACAAGCGTAGAGCCCGCCTCCCGCGCGACGAGGCGCACAGTATAGTCTCCGGCGGAGTTTTTGATGTAATCGGCGGTCATCTGCCTTTCTCTCAAAAAAAGAGTGCGCCACGTTTCGGCATTTTGATCGATCGTATCGCGACGGCTGGCGGGAATTTCGCGAAGGAGAAGTTCGAGCAGTTGTTGGGCGCGGGTTGTTAGTGTGTAGTAGCGGTTATCATCGACAGGGAGCACCTGAAGAAGGCCGCTGTCGGTAAGCTCTGCAAGCGTAAGCTGAAGGTCGAGATAGTCCATCAACCCGTTGCCGATGATAAAGCGCATGACCTGCAAGTTGGTCATCGCGCCGACTTTTTGAAACACATACAAAAGTAATAGCTTATTTTCCTTAGGCGGGGGATAGGGCCTTTCCATGGGAACCTCTCCTAAGGCAACCCACAAAGCATGGCCGGAGGATCGAAAAACATGTAAGCCTGAAACCGGCGCGCCCTGCAGAGTCGCTTGATGTATGGTAACCATTATACCGCAATCCGGACGAAAAAAAAAGAAACCCTCAAACATTTGCTTGAGGGCGCATCGCGCCCAACGGGCGCCGTCCGATCCTTGCCGAAGCAAAGCCATGGCTTACGCGATAAAGGGCTTAATCTCGGCCATGAGATCGTCGCAATTGTCAGCGTACACTTCCATCGTAATGGGACGGCCTAGATCCAGACTGAAGATGCCGAGAATGGACTTTGCATCCACGACGTGACGGCCGGAACGCAGGTCGATCTCATACGGGTAACGGCTGACGATGTTTACAAATTCCTTGACCTGATCCGTCAGGGCAAGTTTGATATTGACTGCCTTCATTCCAAATTCCTCCTTTCCAAGTTTCTAATTATAATATATACCCGATTGCCCTAAAAAGCAATCGGGATAACCAAAAAATCGCAAAAATATCGCGTATGTAAACGCGCGACGCTTATTGGACACAGTTTTCTCTTTTCAATGTAAGAATAATATGCACAAGCTTTTTATGGTAAAACCCACTTGCATAAAAAATCCCAAAGTGCCGCTCACCCTATTTTGACACCTGCCATATAGCAGGTTGGTATCCTGCAAGCCGCATCTGCCTTCCCTTCGAAAGGGCTTGACATCAGCGCACTCGACTCGGATTCCATTTCTCGTCTGTAGGTTCAAAATAAAGGCTTTGCGAACACCTCAGGATCTCTTAGCAGCATTATAAAGTTGCGCCTGCGCGATGTCAAGCGCGGCAAAGAGGAAATCCTTAACTATGCTGTGAAACGGGTTATTCGGTATCGTCGATGTTGCGGCGAAGAAAAAATACTCCAATCGCCATCAAAAACATCAGCGCGCCGACCAGGGCCACCAAGAGCTGCTTATTGCCAAGCGTTAGGCCAAGCATATGCACGGATACGTTTTCCGTAAGCGCAATGAACTGACGGCCCGCTGCCGCGCCGATGAGCGCGCCGAGGTTTGACATGGTAGAATAAAAGCCTATGTAAATAGTCTGATTTTTTTGCGGTATGTTGATGTAGGGGATACCGGTGAAGCTCAGGTTGATGCCTACGGCGAGGACGTAGGCGATCACCAGGGCTATAGGGTATAAAAATAGCGTTTCCCGCATGACCGTTGCGAGGATGAAATAATGAAGCAGGTATAGAAACAAGGAGGCATTGAGCGTTTTCAGCCAAGAATAGCGCCTGAGTACGCGGCTGAACACAGGTGTCAGGAACAGCAGCACCGGAATGTTGATGAGGCTGCACAGCGTGATGAACGAATAGCTGACCTGAACATCCTTCAACAGATACACCGTATAGTAGGAACCCGGCATATTGGCCACCATGCTCCAAAGAAAGGCAACCGCCACGATGCGAAGATAGCCGGTGTGTCTGAAAGGCTCCACCAATAGTTGAAAGAGGGTGGGGCGCTTTTCCGCCTGATCGTATGGGTATTCTTTCATACGGGTCAAAAGGAAAATATCCAGCGCCGCCACGCCCAACGCAGCGAACCTGAGCGCGGTAAGCCCCCAAAGCTCGAGTCCCTGCGCCTTGAATAGATCCACAGCGCCACTCGCGGCAAGCGTTACCAGCGCCACCACGATGCCGTTGGTCATCGTCAGCATTGGAAAGTAACGCGTGCGCACGCGCTGGGGCAAAAACTGTATGTGCCATATGGAAAAGCCGGGCGCCATAATCGCATTGAGCGCATTGACGATCAAAACGCCTGTGAACACCATCGCCAGCTTTCCCTGCTGGGCGATGGGGAAGAAGGGAATGAGCCCGATAAAAACTATGTTGAAAAGATGCAGTATGACTTTTGCGCTGATTAACAGCTTTTTGCGCGAGGTGAAGCGCTCCAGCAAAAGCGGCGCGAACAACTGCAGCAGGTTTGCGCTGAACGTCACGATGGCGATCAATCCGATAAAGCTGTCGTTTGCTCCAAGATATAGCAAAAGTCCGGTCAAAAAATTGCCGCCGATCAAATTGGCGACAGCGTTGGCCGTATAGTTGTAAAAAAGGTGGTTCCGGCGGTTGCCGCTCTGCTCATCGCCCTTGGCATACCAGCCTTCCGTTGCGGAAGCGAGTACCATGCGGGCCGTGCGTTTTGCATCGATATGCCGCACAGCCTTGAGCGTGTCGTGGACTTTATCCCGCAATCTCGCCTTCATGCGCATAGTATATCCAGCGCGGTGTGCGCGGTCAATGCGAAAATTATGCGAACACTCGGCATTTTTTGCGCCGGTTTTTCGAGCCCCTTGTCCATGGCCTTAAAAGTGCCACAACAAGGATGTTTCCGCAATTATTGCCTCTTTTGCGAAACGACAGCGCGAGCGCCAACCTGCTAAGAAAAAAGTGGCCGAAGCCACTTTTTTCTTTCGCCGCTAAGGACATTATATCCGCAACGGCAGGCCTGCGGCCCGGGAGGCAACGCCCCCTCTTTTGTTCGCCTTTCCCTAGCGCAGTTAGGCGTTGCAGCCGCAGCCGCCCGAGCAGCCCGAGCAACCACAGCCGCCGCAGCGGTTGGAGCAGGAGGAGCAGGTGCCGGATGTGCTGGTGGAGCAACGATATCCGGAGCTGGTCAGGTATAGACAGCCGCCGGGGCACGTGGTCGGATAAGAGTAATAATAGCCTATCTGCGCGCTGGGGTAGGTGCTCGTATCGGCATAGACGCCGTAGGGCGAGTAGCCGTAATTGCAGTTGGAACATGTCGCCATGAGAATCCTCCTTTACTTAGGGGCGTTGCGTGCGGATGTACCGAAGTATCTCCGCCAACCTATCCTATGCGCTATGCTTGCGGCAGGTGCGCGCGGATGGTATGATCATAAAAAAGAATGATAAGGAGGCATGGCACAATGCAGGCGTTGGTAGAGAGGTTAAGGAAGCGCGGCTTTGACGCGCATTTGTTTGGTACGGCCGGCGAGGCGGCCGCTTACGTGCGGCGCCTTGTAGGGGAAGGCGCGACGGTTGGCGTCGGCGGATCGATGACGGTGAAGGAGATGAACCTTGCCCAGCAGCTGCGCGAGGATGGGCACGAAGTTTTCTGGCACTGGGAGGCTGTGGCCGACGATGTGTCTGCCGTCAGGGATAGGGCGATGCATGCCGACGTATACCTATGCTCCTCCAATGCCATTACGCGCGATGGGGTGATTTTCAACACCGACGGCAACGGCAACCGGGTTGCCGCCACGATCTACGGGCCTAAGGAAGTGTTTTTTCTGATCGGCAGCAACAAGGTGTGCGACGACTATGCGGCGGCTTTTCACCGCATTAAGAATGTCGCCACCCCTAAAAACGCCAAGCGGCTCAATGCAAAAACGCCCTGCGCAGTGACCGGAAAATGCGAAAACTGCCTCTCGCCCAGCGTGATGTGCGGTGCCACTGTTCTTATGGAGCGCCCCACCGGCGGACGGACGATCCATGTGCTGCTCATCGACGAGGAATTAGGCTATTGACCGGCAACGCAAATTAATCCGCGCGCTCTTGCAATAGGGAAAGCGGCGGCGTATCATAGAGCGAATGGCGGCACGCCGCCGGGCAATATACTACTTTTGAATGATTTATTTCGACGGCAAACGGAAGGAGCCACACCCTTTGGCAAGACAGGATTCCATACGCAATTTTTGCATCATCGCACATATCGACCACGGCAAATCTACGCTCGCCGACCGCTTGATGGAGTATACGGGCGTTTTGTCGCAGCGCGATAACGCGGAGCAGGCCTTGGATACAATGGATATCGAACAAGAGCGAGGGATTACGATCAAGGCGCAGGCCGTGCGCATGCTTTATAGCGCGAAAGATGGCAAGGAGTATATGCTCCACCTGATCGATACCCCCGGACACGTCGATTTTAATTACGAAGTATCTCGCGCGTTGGCCGCCTGCGAAGGCGCGCTGCTGGTGGTGGATGCCAGCCAGGGCATCGAGGCGCAGACGCTCGCGAATGTATATCTCGCCCTCGATGCGGATTTGGAGATCGTATCCGTCATCAACAAGATCGACCTGCCTTCCGCGCAGCCCGAAGAAGTTCGCAAGGAAATTGAAGATGTGATCGGCCTGGATGCATCCGGCGCTCCGCTCGTGTCCGCGAAGATGGGCATCGGCATCGAAGAGGTGCTCGAGGCCGTGGTCGCGGGGGTTCCCGCGCCCTCCGGCGATGAGGACGGCCCGCTTGCGGCCCTGATCTTCGACTGCATATATGACAACTACAAGGGCGCGCTCTCCTATGTGCGCGTAAAGGACGGCTCGGTGAGGGTCGGCTCGCGCATCCGCATGATGTCCACCGGCGACGAGTTCGACGTAACCGAGGTCGGCTGTTTTCGGCCGGGGCAGTACGTGCCGCTTAGCGAACTGTGCGCCGGCGACGTGGGCTATATCGCCGCATCCATCAAGGAAGTGGCGCTTACCCGCGTGGGCGATACCATCACCGATGCGAAAAACCCGGCATCGGTTGCGCTGCCCGGCTACAAGCGCGTGCAGCCGATGGTGTTTTGCGGCATCTATCCGGCGGATGGCGGAGATTACGAGGCGCTTCGCGATGCGCTGGATAAGCTCAAGCTCAACGACGCCTCCATTTCATTTGAACCCGAAACATCCGTCGCGCTGGGGTTCGGCTTTCGCGCGGGTTTTTTAGGACTTTTGCATATGGAGGTCATCCAGGAGAGGCTTGAGCGAGAATTCGATCTTGATTTGGTGACCACCGCGCCTAGCGTCGTATACCATATCATTTTGAACGACGGTTCGGATCTTTACATCGACAACCCCACGAATTTGCCCGCGCCCGACAGGATCGATACTATGGAAGAGCCGATCGTACAGGCGCACATCTTGGCGCCCAGCGAATACGTCGGCTCTATTATGGAGCTTTGTCAGGAAAAGCGTGGCGTGTATCTTGATATGAAGTATATCGAGGCGACCCGCGTGCAGATGAACTACACGCTGCCGCTCGCCGAGATCATCTATGATTTTTTCGACCAGCTCAAGTCTCGCACGCGGGGTTATGCGTCGTTTGATTACGAAATATCCGGCTACCAACGCAGTGATTTGGTGAGGCTCGATATGCTTCTTAACGGCGAAAGTTGCGACGCGCTGTCGATCATCGTGCACCGCGACAAAGCGTATGCCAGGGGGCGCGGCATCGCCGAGAAGCTCAAAGATGCGATTCCCAGACAGATGTTTGAAATTCCAATTCAAGCGGCGATCGGGGGCAAGATCATCGCGCGCGAAACCGTCAAGGCTATGCGTAAGGATGTGCTCGCCAAATGTTACGGCGGGGACATCACCCGTAAAAAGAAGCTGTTGGAAAAGCAGAAGGAAGGGAAAAAGCGCATGCGCACGCTGGGAACCGTGCAGGTGCCAAGCGAGGCGTTTATTGCGGTGCTCAAATCGGACTGCTAACCGGCCCGGCGAATTGCCCTTGAATACGATGAGAATGCGGAGGCAATCCGCCGGAGCCCCGGGGGAGGGCGCGGCCCTCCCCTGCGACCCCTCCGGAACAGACCGACGAGGAGGAATGCTTGCCCGTCAACCCTTAGAGGAATGGGGAACGGCACGGCAGAACGGAGGCAACGGCGGGATGGAGGCGAAGGAAGATCGGCGGGGACATCGGGCTCTATGTGCACATTCCCTTCTGCGCAAGAAAGTGCGAATACTGCGATTTTGTCTCTTTTCCAGGCAGGGAAGGGGATTTTTTGCGCTATCGGGATGCGCTTGTGCGCGAGATGGAGCTCAGAGCGCCATTGCCGGAATTCTGCACGGTATTTTTCGGCGGAGGCACGCCGTCCTTGCCGGAGGCGGGGTTCATCCCATCTCTGCTTAAAGCCGTGCGGGCGCGCACGGCAATTTCCCAAGGCGCGGAGATTACCTGCGAGGCGAACCCCGGCACGTTGACGCACGCGCATATTCATGCATGGCGCGAAGCGGGCGTGAACCGCTTATCCCTCGGCGCGCAGGCTGTGCAGGATCGCCTGCTTGCGATGCTGGGGCGCATCCACCAGTGGGAAGATGTACGGGAAGCCGCCCGCCTATGGGGCGAGCCGGAAAGCCTATCGCTTGATCTGATGTATGGCTTGCCAGGGCAGACCCTTATGGATTGGGGCGAAACGCTTGACGCGGCCATGATGCTTGCACCCGGGCATGTTTCGTGTTATTCGCTGATCGTCGAAGAGAGAACGCCCATGCACAGCGCGCTGCAATCGGGTGAAAAAATGCTTCCGGCGGAAGAGGACGAACGCGCAATGTATTCGATGGCGCAAGCGATACTTGCGTCGGCTGGTTACGAGCAGTATGAAATATCGAACTGGGCGCGAAACGGGCGCGTATGCAGGCACAATCTCAATACGTGGCAAAGAAAACAATACATCGGGTTAGGCTGCGCTGCAGCGTCGTTTTGGAAGGGTGTGCGCATGCGCAATACTTGCGCGCTTCAGGAGTACTTGCGGGGCATAGGGAATGGGAAACCCGTTTGCGCCGAGCATGTAAGGATCTCGCGGGAGGAGGCGCTCTTTGAGGAATTGATGCTCGGGCTCCGGCTGACGCAAGGCACGGTGCTTTCGCCGGATGCATGGGAAGCATATGCCGAGAAACTGACGCTCTTATGCGCGCAAAATCTTATGATTGCCGAAGGAAGGCGCGTGCGGCTGACCGCGCGCGGTGCGGATGTGATGAACGCGGTGCTCGTAAACTTGATGGAATGACATACACAAGAGGAGGCATGTATGTGATACACGATACCTTTACAATCAGGAAAGCTTCGCCTAAAGACAGGCCAATGATTCAGGATTTTTTCGACCAGATGAGCGGCGAGAGCCGCGCGTTCTTTAACCGGAACGATAGCAACCGCAATGCCGCGCTACGCTACCTTGACACCGAGCCGGAAGATAAGATTTACTTTGTAATGACGGATGAAACGATTGTCGCAGGCATCGTATTCTTATTCAAGGCGGATAAGGCTGTGCCGTGGCTCGGCATTGCGGTGCGGGAAGAATATAAAGGGATGCATCTGGGCAGAAGGCTGATGGAGCATGCAAGGGAGTATGCGCTCGCGAATGGCAAGGGGGGCATTCTGCTCACGACGCACCCTTCCAACCTGCGCGGACAGGCGCTGTACGAGCGCGTAGGGTATGAGCGGTTGGGCGTGCATACTTCGGGGGAATGGCTTTATCTGCTCAGATTATGAAGGCTGAGCGCACAGCAATCTTTTTTACTTTGGGGTGATATCTTGCGAGTTCCTGATTTTTTGACGAGATATTTTGTCGAAGGGGAAGATCCCTTCGTGTCGCTCAACGATTATCCGCTTGAACAAGCAAATACGATCAAAAAAGAGCATTGCACACGCAATCATATCGGCGGTTTTTATGCGCAGGATGATTATTTGCCCAATAGGCGAAGCGTCGAAACGTGGATCTATCGTAAACTCGTTGCAAAGGGTGGCCATCCTACGCGCGACGTACCAATATATATGACCCTGGGGGAATCGCCTGAGGGAGAATATGACATTCGAAGCGACATTCAGCGGCATGCCGCCGAAATTCGCATTCCAATTGCCGAAATAGACTTGACGGCGGTTACGTTTACCTTTCCGGACAGCATGTATCGCTTTGTGCTGGACGACAAGGGTGCCATTGTCGGCGGCGAAAGAACCAATACCCCCGATGTCTACCTTTACGGAGAACTAGAGCAGGTTCTTCGCCGATATCGGACGCAGGATCATTATATTGAAGCGCAGGTCTGGAACAGGCAAATGCTATATGATTTTTTGTCCAGGTGCATGTGATCCGCTATGCCGTATACGGCGGATGGTTTCTGATGAACGAGGGACTTTTTGGCGCATATCATGAATTTTTAACACGAGCGGCCCTCCGGGTTTGACGGATCCTGTGCGAAATACGGAAAAACGCCTATTCTGCAATAATTCCGCCCAGATCAGCCATAATGATTTTACATCCCGCGCGCGCGTCACAACTTGACAATGTGGCGGGTTGGTGCTAATGTTGACACATTGTTAGCACTCGATGCCTATGAGTGCTAACGAGCCATAAAGGAGGTTGCGCCATGTCGCTCGACGATCGCAAAGCCCGCATTTTGCAGGCGATCATTGACGACTATGTGCTCACGGCCATACCGGTTGGCTCGCGCACGATTTCGCGCAAGCAGGGCATGGGTCTGTCCTCCGCCACAATCCGCAACGAAATGAGTGATCTTGAGGAGCTGGGTTACCTCGATCAGCCGCACACCTCGGCGGGGAGAATCCCATCCTGGCGCGCCTACAGGCTGTATGTCGATCATTTGATGAGGGTGGCCGGCCTCCCGATGGAGGATCAAAGGCACATTCACGCGATGTTTTCCAATAGAATGCATCAGATGGAGGAGATCATCGCCTCCGCCGCCAACGTTCTTTCCGACATGACGGATTATACTGCCGTCGTGCTCGCGCCCCAGCCTGCCGCGCCTACGCTCAGAAGGGTGCAGTTCGTCAGAATCAGCGACGAGCGGGCGCTGATGGTGGTGGTGTTTGAGGGAGGCTTTACCAAAGAAGCGCTGGTGTCGGTTCCCAGGGATTGGCCCGACGATCACCTGTATATGCTCTCCACCATGGTAACGCAGCATATCGAAGGACGCTCGCCAACCCAGCTGGAAGACGCTTTGAAGGGCCTTTCGCGGGATTTGGCCGGGCATAAAAAGCTGTTTACGGATCTGATGGATGCCGTCAAGGAAAGCGTGTCGCCGGCAAAGCCCGAGCTCGCGTTGGGCGGCGCGGCCAAAATGCTCAGGCACCCGGAATACGCCGATGTGGAAAAGGCGCGCAGCATACTGAGCGCACTCGAAACCCGGGATAAGCTGGCTAGCGTGCTCGCTAACCGCGTGGCGCTGGAGTTTTCGGTTTCCATCGGCCCTGAGATCGAAGTGGTGGGCATGGAGGATTGTTCGCTTGTGACGGTTTCTTACCGCTTAGGCGGAGAGCAAACCGGCGCTATGGGCGTGATCGGCCCGACGCGCATGCACTATGCGCGGGCGCTGTCGGTGCTGGAAGGAATGCGCAGGGCGCTGGTTCAAATATTTGACGAGGAAGGATGAACAAAGCTTGAGCGATAAGGCGGCGAAGCCAAAGAAAAAGCAGCCTCTGCAAGAGGAAAATGTTGTGGAGGAGACGATACGGGAGCCCGGCGGACAGCCCGCCCCTCAGCAGATCGACCTTGATGCGCTCCGCACGGAAGTGGAGGGCATTCTCAAACAGCGGGACGAAGCCATGACCATGCTCAAGCAGGTTTCCGCAGATTTTGAAAACTACAAAAAGCGCAACGCACAAGCGCGCACAGAGGCGGCTGCGGATGCCGCGAAAGATATCGTTTCTGCGATGCTGCCGGTGCTGGATAATCTCGAACGGGCAATTGACGCCGCGCAGGCGGGGGAAAGCGGTGCGCTGATTGCAGGCGTGGATATGGTTGCAAAGCAATTTGTAGGTGTTTTGGAGGGATTGGGAGTCGCCGCTATCGAATCCGCGTGCGGCGAGCCGTTCGACCCCGACAGGCACAACGCCGTGATGACCGTGCCCGCCGACGAAGAACATAAAGACAACACCGTGTTTGACACGCTCCAGAAGGGATATGCCATCGGAGACAAGGTCATCCGTTACGCCATGGTACGGGTGGCAAAGGACGAATAAAGCAAGCTTCATCAGCAAGGAGGAAAGAGCATATGGCAAAAATCATCGGTATCGACCTGGGTACCACCAATTCCTGCGTCGCGGTTATGGAGGGCAGCGAGGCCATCGTAATCCCCAACCCCGAGGGTGCGCGTACCACGCCTTCCGTCGTCGCGTTCTCAAAAGGCGGCGAGCGGCTCGTGGGCGCGGTGGCAAAGCGTCAGGCGGTTACGAACCCTGATCGCACCATCATCTCTATCAAGCGCGAGATGGGCACCGATTTTAAGCATAACATCGACGGCAAGGGCTATACGCCTCCCGAAGTCAGCGCGATGATCCTGCAAAAGCTCAAGAGCGATGCGGAAGCATACTTAGGGGAGACGATTACGCAGGCCGTTATCACCGTTCCCGCGTATTTTTCGGACGCGCAGCGCCAGGCTACCAAGGATGCCGGGCAGATTGCGGGCCTGGAGGTTTTGCGCATCATCAACGAGCCCACGGCCGCAGCGCTGAGCTACGGGCTGGACCACGAGGGCACACAGAAGATTTTAGTATACGACCTGGGCGGCGGCACGTTTGACGTATCGCTGCTGGAAATCTCCGACGGCGTGTTCGAGGTGCTCGCCACCAACGGCAACAACCAGCTGGGCGGCGACGACTTTGACAAGCGCGTCATCGATTGGATGGTTTCCGAGTATCGCAAGAGCGACGGCATCGATCTTTCTAAGGACCGCAGCGCGATGCAGCGCCTGAAGGAAGCCGCCGAAAAGGCGAAGGTAGAACTTTCCGGCGTGATGACCACGAACATCAACCTGCCGTTCATCACCGCCGATCAGAGCGGCCCTAAGCACCTGGAGATGACGCTCACTCGCGCCAAGTTCAACGAGCTGACCGACGATCTTGTAAAGAAATCGATCGGGCCGCTGCGCCAGGCGATGTCCGACGCGAAGCTGAGCAACGACAAGATCGACAAGGTGATCCTGGTGGGCGGCTCCACGCGCATCCCGGCGGTGCAGGATGCTGTAAAGGAAGCTACCGGCAAAGAGCCCTTTAAGAACATCAACCCCGACGAGTGCGTGGCTATGGGCGCGGCCATTCAGGCCGGCGTGCTGGGCGGCCAGGTCAAGGGCATCGTGCTGCTGGATGTCACCCCGCTTTCGCTGGGCATCGAGACCATGGGCGGCGTGTTCACCCGCCTGATCGACCGCAACACCACCATTCCCACCAAGAAGAGCCAGGTGTTCTCCACTGCGGCGGACGGCCAGACGCAGGTGGAAGTGCATGTTCTGCAGGGCGAGCGCGAAATGGCGCAATATAATAAGACGCTGGGCCGCTTTAACCTAACGGGCATTCCCCCGGCGCCGCGCGGCGTTCCGCAGATCGAGGTTACGTTTGATATCGACGCCAACGGCATCGTGCACGTATCGGCGAAGGATCTTGGCACCGGCAACAGCCAGAACATCACGATCACCGCGTCTTCCAACCTTTCCAAGGATGATATCAAGCGCGCGATGGATGAGGCGGAGAAGTTCGCCGCAGAAGATCAGAAGCGCAAGGAAGAGGCCGAGGAGCATAACAAGGCCGACAGCTTAGTGTACCAGACGGAAAAGACCATCAAGGATTTGGGCGACAAAGTAAGCGCCGAGGATAAGCAAAAGCTCGAGGACGACATCGCTCAGGTTCGTAAGGTGCGCGACGGCGACGACCTGGAGGCGATCAAGGCCGCCAGCGAAAAACTGCAGAACGACTCATACGAGGTGTTCGGCAAGGCGTACCAGCAGGCCGCGCCGGATGGGAACGTTCCCCCGACCGACGGCCCGATTCCACCGCAGGACGGCCCTGTGGGCGGAGATCCGGTTGAGACGGAATTCGAAGATAAGTAAACCATCGCCCCATGACGACGGGCTAATGGTCACCGAACTTCAAAATGGGAACGAAATGAGCGAAAATGTTTTTCGCACCATAAGGTGGAGAACGAAGGCGCGTAGCGCCTGCCGTGCAGATGTTCTTAATTTGGAGGCTCGGTGACTATACAGCTGAAACGCTTCTAACGGGCGTTTCAGCTTGCTTGCGCAAAGCGGGGTAAGCAGGGGGAGGCTACTGTGGCCAAGAGAGATTACTACGAGGTGCTGGGTGTTTCGCGCACGGCATCCGACGACGAGATAAAAAAAGCATACCGGCAGCTCGCTAAAAAATATCACCCGGATGTGAACCCCGGCGATGCGCAGGCGGAGGCTTCTTTTAAAGAAGCTTCCGAAGCGTATGAAAATCTTTCCGATGAGCAAAAACGCGCCGCGTACGATCGCTTCGGCCACGATGCGCCTCAGGGCGCGGGCGGTGGGGCCGGCGGCTTCGGTGGTTTTGGGGGCGGCTTTGGCGGCTTTGGCTTTGAGGATATCATCGATTCGGTGTTCGGGGGCTTTGGCGGGCAGCGGCGCAGAAACGGCCCGGCCCGCGGAAATGACCTGCGCTACGACCTTTCGATTTTGTTCGAAGAAGCGGTGTTCGGCATTCGCAAGGAAATTCAGATTACCCGCAACGAGAATTGCCCGGATTGTGCGGGTTCGGGCGCCAAAACCGGTACGCAACCGGAAACATGCTCCGCATGCGGCGGAACCGGCCAGACCACGCGCACGCAAAACACCGCCTTTGGCAGGTTTCAAACGGTGGAAACCTGCCCAAACTGCCGGGGCGAGGGAAAGACCATCAAAGATCCTTGCCCCAAATGCCAGGGCAAGGGACGCATCCGGCGTTCGCAGCGAAAGACGGTGAACATTCCGGCGGGCATCAGCGACGGGCAGTCCATGGTGCTGCGCGGCGAGGGCGAGCCGGGTGCGCGCGGCGGGGAGACGGGCGATCTTTATATCTACATTTCCGTCAAGCCGCACAAGATCTTCAAGCGACAGGATAACGACCTGTACTGCGATTTGAGCATTCCCTTCGTAAAGGCGGCGCTGGGAGGGGATATCGACATCCCCACTCTGGAGGGCAAGGCGTCGCAGACGCTGGCGGAGGGCACGCAGCCGGGCACGGTGCTGCGCGTGCGCGGCCAGGGCGTTCCTTCTATTAGGGGCGGGCAGCGCGGCGACTTGTACGCCAAGATTAACGTAGAAGTGCCCAGAAAGCTTTCGCAGACGCAAAAGGACGCGTTGCGCGAGTTCGACGAGGCCATGGCGGGCAAAAAGCCCGAACACGACCAGGAAAGCCCGCGCGGCAAGAAAAAAGAACGCTTCGTCGACCGCGTCAAGGATGCGTTTAACAATGCGGAGTAGGGGCTTGGCATGAAACAAATCTACGAAAAGCTCGTCAGAGATAAAATCCTCGACATCATCCGCACGTCGGGTAAAACGCCTGTTTGCGAAGTGTTGAACGAGCGGGAATATGCGCTTGCGCTTGACGCGAAGCTGGATGAGGAGATCGCAGAATACCGCCATAGCGGAGATATCGAAGAGCTTGTAGATGTGATGGAGGTCGTCTTGGCCATCGCGCGGGCGCGGGGTATCTCGCAAGATGAGCTCGAGGCTATGAGAAAAGTCAAGGCCGATAGCCGCGGAGCGTTTGCCGATCGGGTTTTTCTTATGTATGTCGACGAACCTTAGTGCCGGGTTTCCCTTCATATAACTTGCGCCAATACCCCTGTTTTTTGTCGCAAACCGCTTGTGTTTGCGGGGTGAAAACGCTATACTCGAGTGTATGGCATATTTAGATTTGCGCGGGCCCGGGCTTCCCGACGAGCGCCTCAAGAGGCTGAATTCCTCGCAGCTGGCATATGCCGGCGATACGGTGTACGACTTATATGTGCGCACCCGGTTGTTGCTTACGAGCGACGGCGTTGTGCGCTCTTTGCACGCGCAGGCGACAAAGCTTGTTTGCGCCAAGGCGCAGGCGGAGGCGCTTACCCGGGTGGAAGGTATGCTCAGCGCCGACGAGAGCGATATCGTCCGCCGGGGGCGTAACGCGCACGCGCGCTCCATGCCGCGCAACGCCGACCCCGCGGAATATGCCAGAGCTACGGCGCTGGAAGCGCTGGTTGGTTATTTATATCTCTCGGGCCGAGAAACGCGGCTTAAGGAAATTATGGATGCCGCGCTGGGCAAGGCGGAGAATGAGGAGGATGCGCATGCCGCGCACGGACATGAGGGTTAAGCTTGTGCGGCACACCGCGCAGCCGCAAGAGTTGGTTGCACTTGCCGCGCGGCTTTGCTACTCCAACGCGGATATTGAAAAGCTTATGCATTCAATAGAAGCGCGCGATCAAAAGCATTTCATCGACGACTTGGCCCAAAGCGGCCATTTTTCCACGTTTGAGCATGCCTCCTTCAGTTTTTTAGTCGAAGGGGTATCTCGCACGTTGCTTGCGCAGATTACCCGCCACCGGCTGGCGAGCTTTTCGGTGCAGTCTCAGCGCTATGCGTCCAAGCGTTCGGAGGATGTCTTCGATTACGTGCTTCCTCCGGCGATCGAAGCGTTGGGCGAAGAAGAGGCCGCCCGCTTCCACGAGCAAATGCGCACGATGCAGGCGTGGTATAACGAATGGTCGGACAAGCTTGGCGCCGGCGAGGAGGGCAACGAGAACGCCCGCTTTGTGTTGCCGGGCGCTTGCGCCACCCGCATGTTGGTGACGATGAACGCGCGCGAGCTCTTGCATTTTTTTTCGCTGCGCTGCTGCAACCGCGCGCAGTGGGAGATTAGAGCTCTCGCGTGGGAGATGCTTGGGCAGGCCGTTCGCGTTGCGCCCTACCTGTTTGCCGGGGCGGGGCCGGCGTGCGTAAGCGGGCGCTGCCCGGAAGGTAAAAAATCCTGTGGAAAGATGGACGAAGTGCGTGCGAAACAGCGCGCGGCGATGGAGGATGTAAAATGAAAGGCAATGGAGGAAAAAGGCCCGCAGGCGGCTATCAGGGCGGAAAAGGGCCGCGCCACGATGGAGGCGCGCATTCCTATCAGGGCAGGGCTGGCGGTTACCAAGGCAAGGACGACGCCGGTTTCCGGCAAGACAGTCCCCCCAAAAGGCCGTATCAAGGCCCCGCCCGTACGGGCGACGCTCGCCCTGGCTACCAGGGCAAGCCATACAAGGGGCAGCCGGGGGAGAAGCCGTTTTCTCGCGAAGGCGGCCCGGCATACGGCAACGGCCCCCAGCGGGGCGACGGACGTTATCAGCGCGATGAGAGGCCCTATCGTAGAGACGGCGCGCCTGGCGAAAGGCCCGCAAGGGAACAGCCGCGCACGCACCAGCCGCGCACGCCGCTTCATCCCGATGAGCGAACCGAAGCGCCGCGCGCTCCGGAGGTTGCGGCGCCGGAAAACATGCTGATTGGGCGCAATCCGATCCGCGAGGCGCTCAAGGCGGGAAGGCATTTTGAGGCCTTATACGTGGTCAAGGGCGAGATCAACGGCTCCGCCCGGGAAATCGTGCGCGTTGCCAAGGAAAAGCGCGTAATCGTAAAAGAGGTGGATCGCCGCGCGTTGGATGCCATGTCGCCGGGCCATCAGGGGCTCATCGGCGTCGTGTCGGCGCATCAGTACGCTACCGTGCAGGACATGCTTGCGCTGGCAAAGCAGCGCGGGGAAGAGGCTTTGATCGTCGTGCTGGACGGGATCACCGATCCGCATAACTTTGGCGCGATCGCAAGGACGGCCGAATGCTGCGGCGCTCACGGGGTAATCGTGTGCGAACGCCGCGCGGTGGGCATGACGCCGGGGGCGGCCAAGGCTGCCGCCGGAGCGTTTGAGTACATCCCGGTGGCGCGGGTTACCAACGTTTCGCGCGCGATCGACGACCTAAAGGCCGCAGGCCTGTGGGTGTACGCCGCCGACCAGGATGACGATGCCCTGCACTACAAGACGGATTTAAAGGGCCCCGTTGCGCTGGTGATTGGCGACGAGGGCGAGGGCGTTTCGCGGCTCGCGCTGGAGAAGTGCGATGCGCGGGTCGCCATTCCGATCCGAGGCAAAATCGAATCGCTCAACGCTTCCGTTGCCGCAGGTATCCTGCTCTATGAAGTGGTACGGCAAAGGGATGCCGGGTGATCCTGATCGTAGACGGCTACAATATGATCGGCGCATGGCCGGAGCTCGCGAACGACGATTTGGACAAGGCGCGGCTCGATTTGATCGAAAAGTTGGCGGACTATGCCGGCTACTCCGGGGATGAGGTGACGGTGGTGTTCGACGGCCATCTTTCGGGCCGCGCAAAGACGAACATCGCCCATCGCTTCAACGTTACGGTAGTGTACACCCGCTCCGGAGAAACCGCCGATCAATATATCGAGCGCATGGTGGATGAAAAGACCGCCAACCTCCCAAGGAGCGCGCGGCCGATTCTGAAGGTGGCCACCAGCGACGCATTGGAGCAATCGGTGGTTTTATCCCGCGGTGCGGTGCGCATCAGCGCTAGGGAACTTAGGCGGGACGTTCATGCAGGCAAGCGCGCGATGCGCCGCACGTTGGAGCAAAAAGCGCCCGTGAAGCCGAACATGCTCGGCGGGCGGGTGAACGACGCCGCGCGTGAACTGCTGGAGCGGTTGCGCGAAGGGGGTGACGCGGATGCAGGCCGAGATAAACTTTGACCACTTGCTGGGGAAGACGGACGAAGAGCTGGCGCTGATGGTGCAAAACGGAACCGACGAGGCCGCTCAGGAGTGGCTGCTCGTCAAATACAAAAACTTTGTGCGCAGCCGCGCCAGGTCGTATTTTTTGATTGGCGCGGATCACGAGGATATCGTGCAGGAAGGGATGATCGGCCTTTTTAAGGCTATTCGCGATTATCGGCCGGACAAGCTCGCCTCGTTTCGTGCATTTGCCGAATTATGCGTAACCCGCCAGATCATTACGGCCATCAAGGCGGCTACGCGTCAGAAACACATTCCGCTCAACTCGTATGTTTCGCTCAACCGCCCTATTTACGACGAAGAATCCGAACGCACGCTCATCGATGTCATTTCGGAGGGGCGCGCCTCGAGCCCGGAGGAGATGCTGATCAACCGCGAGGACTTCTCCTCGATCGAACTGCAGATCCGCAGCATGCTGTCAGATTTGGAAAATCAGGTTCTGGATCTGTTTTTAGAGGGTAAAAGCTACCAGGAAATCGCCGAAATGCTGGGACGACATGTTAAATCGATCGACAACGCGCTGCAGCGTATCAAGCGCAAACTGGAAAAGATGCTCGCCGATCGGCATCATGAGCGAGATGCGCCCTAAACCGGGATATTTCCAGCAAATCATGTTGACAAACCCCACCCAGGTGGCTAGAATATGAAGGACGCCTTGGAGCGTGCGGGTGTAACTCAATGGTAGAGTGCCAGCTTCCCAAGCTGGTTACGTGGGTTCGATTCCCATCACCCGCTCCAATCATGTATGGACATTCCGGCATTTTAGCCGGACCTAAAAAGGAGGAAGCACAACTCGATGGCAAAGGCAAAATTTGAGCGGACGAAGCCGCACGTAAACATTGGAACGATCGGACACGTGGACCATGGGAAGACGACTTTGACGGCGGCGATCACGATGACGCTGGCGCAGGACGGCGCGGCGCAGGCGATGAAGTAC
>JAVBNW010000109.1:0-53289 GCA_031551255.1 Eubacteriales bacterium
TTCGCGTGGATCGTTTCGCTCCGCGCCGTTCCCAAGACGGGCATTGGGAAGGCCGCGCACTATACATTAAGGCAGCGCAAATATCTGGAGCGCTTCCTCCTGGACGGGCGTCTGGAAATCAGCAACAACCGGGCTGAAAAAAGCATTAAGCCCTTTGTTATTGACCGCAAAAACTTTCTCTTCGCCAACACGCCCCGCGGAGCCAAAGCCAGCGCTGTCATGTTCAGTCTCATTGAGACCGCAAAGGAAAACGGGCTTGATCCTTTTGCCTACCTTACCTATATTTTCAAAAATGCCTCCAATTGGGATATCCTCAATAATTTGAACAATCTTGACCTCTTGCTTCCCCATTTAGCTCCGGTTTCTTGTAAGATCCGTTTTTCTTGAGATTCCCTGGCCTCGCTTTTTGACGCTTACTATGAATCTAGCAATCTTTCTGTGAAGTAAGTAAAAGTAGGATGCTGTCTTCAACGCACGCTGTGCTACGCCTTCGTTTGATATTCCGGCTAATCAGCGAACTAGCAATATACCTGTTCATATAGTAATATATAACCATGTAAAAGAAAACAAGGACAAAGCAATGAAGGATTCTAGTGTGGAACTTTTAGAGTTTATCCGAGTCTGCTTAAGTGAACACAGCGCGTATAAGCATTTCACTATCGTCTTGGTTGGAAGCAATGGTTCATATCTTTCGAAGTGGCCCGCGTTATTTCATTCATGAAGCAAAAAATGGTGCGTTTAACATCAATGTTCAACGCTTACACGATAAAGCAACTTTAATAGACAATATCGACAAGAAAAAATTTCAAGAAAAGTATGGAGACTACAGCTATCTAAGCCCGGATGGCGCCAATCCTGATGATTTAGCAATAATAAAAGAGATTTATGTCGATTCGTCAATTCCGAGCAAAGAATATATTCGTGTTTGGGTAGAGGCTTGTCGTAAGCAATACAACATTCAAACATTGAACTATCTACGACTTAAGAGAGGCCTCTGGGTAAGTTTTGTTTAGTTTTCCTCTATGTATTCGCCAATCGTTTTTACGTCTCCTGAAACCACCCTCCAACAGCTTCGTCGTATCATATGACCGATTACCAACTTATGAGCGTACCGTCCAGCTCATACTCGGTTTCTACTTTGAGAGCGACGAAGGGAAAAAGGAGTAGAAGAACTGGAAAGAAAGGAACGTGCGAATCTCTGGCACAAGAAACCTTGCAAACTGCTGGAGGATCGAGTCCGGCAGCTCGACTTCTTCGATTGGTGGAGTGGTAGGGCTTCCATCCACGATGGAGCCTGTACTTGAAAATCGCTCAAAATAGCGATGACCCTAAATTGACCCCTGGAAATTGAGTCAAAATCTGTGCTTTGAGAGAAAATAGAAAACCCGCTTGACCCAGAGCCAAGCGGGTTTTGTGGAGCTCTTATCCGGATTTGAACCGGAGACCTCATCCTTACCAAGGATGCGCTCTACCTACTGAGCTATAAGAGCGTGATGCGGCTGCCCGTCTAAGTTTTCAAGCTTTTCTCCTGACCCTAATTCCATTTTCGCTCGTGAATTTCGGGTTTTGAGGGCAATTAGGGTACAATCAGGGTCAAATCAGGCAATTTCGTGGTGTCTGGTTCTGGCTATCCGCTGTAGATCGCCCGTACTTGGTTCCTTTGGGAGCCCGTCTTTCGGGGTGGAGCCCAACCTTACCAAGGACGCGCTCTACCGACTGAGCTATGGAAGCATATTCATTTTTTATCTGTTCAACCTTCTCCGCAACCGAGGACGCACTCTGCCGGCTAAGTAACTGCAACAAAGTTTAACGCTTCTGCCATGCGACACATCAATTTTGCGCGAGAACAAAAGACATTATACTATGGGTCTGTAAAAAAAGCAAGCAGAAATCTTCGCATATTAGGCCCATCATTTGAAAAGAGACGAGCATTTCCGCAAGATTGACCGGCAAAGCATCGTGCCTCTACCGGCGCGTATGGGGATCTTCCTCGCCTTCTTCATGCGGCCGCCGGGTCATGGATACGCCGATGTCGTTGCCCAACAGTCGTCCTGCAAGTATCGCGTCGGAACCATAACGGTCGCGAATGCCGGCCACTGTGGTCTCCAGTTTTTCGAGCCGCTCCCGTCGCATGGCTGAACCGTCTTCGAGCAATACCATCTGTTCGCAAAGCTCGCCCATCGGAACGAGTTGCATGCCGGTTACCGTCAGCATGCGGATCGGCTTGCTAAGGTTCCAGGAAGCTTGCATAATGCGCAGCGCCGCGTCGCGCATCTCTTTAGCCAAGTGCGTGGGCCTCTCGAGCTTTTGCTGGCGAGAAATCGTTTTAAAGGCCGGGTCGCGAACCATCAGTTGCACGGTCGAGCACATCATGCCCTGTGCGCGCAGCCTGGCCGCAACGCTCTCGCACAGCGCGGAAAGCGCTATTTTGATGTCTTCAAGGCCGATGAGATCGCGACGGAACGTCATACCGTTGCCGATCGATTTGGCGACATCCCGTTGGGAGCTTACCGGCGCATCGTCAACGCCGTTTGCATAATCGTGCATTTGCGCGCCGCCCTTGCCAAATGCGAGGATCAATGTTTCGCGGTCGTAGTGCGCCAGATCGCCAATCGTGCGGATGCCCAGGCGCGAAAGCGCCTCTTGCGCAACCTTGCCGATATATAAAAGCGAGGAAGCCGCGAGCGGAAAAACGACGTTTGCATAGTTTTGCCGGGTAATTTCCGTAATGCCGTCGGGCTTTTTTAAATCGCTCCCCAGTTTGGCAATTACCTTGCAAAACGAAACGCCTATGGAAATGGTGAGCCCCAGTTCATCCTTCACCGCGGCGCTGATTCTACGGGCAACCTCCATACTCTCGCCCCCGAACAAGTGCATACTGTGCGTGATATCCAGCCAGCTCTCATCGATGCCGAAGGGTTCTATCAAATCGGTATATCTTCCATAGATCGAGTTGGCCTTTTCCGAAAAATCGGCATAGCGGTCGTAATGCGGGGGGATCAGCACCAACTGCGGGCACTTGCGCTTAGCGCGCTCGATGGTTTCCGCCGTAGCGACGCCGAACTTTTTTGCATGCTCGTTTTTCGCCAGGATGATGCCATGGCGGCTCTTTGGATCTCCGCACACGGCCACGGGCTTTTCGCGTAAGTGAGGTAAGGCGAGCAGTTCGACGGATGCGTAAAACGCGTTTAGGTCGCAGTGCAAAATCGTGCGTTCCACCATATCGCCCCCTCCTTAAATACGAACTTATGTTTCCATTATACTGTGTGAAAAGCGATTTGTCCATGCCGGACTTTACAAAGAAGGCTGCCCGCGCGGCGCGCACGCAGCTTTCGCCATTACGGTGTATGCCAAGACGGCATGCCGCTTCAGAGCCTGGTTTCGGCATATAACCTGCCCAGCGCCGGCTGATCGCCCTTGAGCCACGACACGAGCAATCGCCCGGCAATCAACCCCGCCGTGGCGCCGTCCAATCCATAGCCCGACACGGTGTATACCCCCGGCCTGTCCGGCACCGGGCCGATTACCGGCAGGCCGTCGGCGGCGCGGCTGAACCTGGCGCTGAAGCGATAGCCCGCGCGCACCCCGCCTGCCATCGCCGGAAACATCGTTTTGAGGGCATTTTCCAGCCACGCATAGCGCAGGATATCCCGCTTGCGGGCGGGAGCAAGCGCCGATGCCCGGGATAGGGCGGGGGCGTTCTGCCCGCTGATGAGCATTGAATCGCCCACCGTGCGAAGGTTTAGCCCCTCCCGATCGTGCCTGAGGAGCGCGCGCGAGCCCCACCCCTGCGGCGAACCCATCGATAACGTGGAAAGGGAGTAGGTTCTCCATGTGGAAAGATAGGGACGAAGCGCCAGAGGCGGCTCGCCCGTCGCCACTACCGCAGCCTTTACCCGCAGCGATTGCCCCAGCCCCGTGGTCAGAAGCACGCCGGAGGGTAGAGGCTGTATGGTCTTTACCTCGGTGTACTCGTATACCCGCATGCCGTCGGAAAGGGAGTCTGCGATTAACAGGTTTGTCAGCCGATAAGGATCGACCTCCGCAGCCCCCGCGTGGTACAAAATGGCTCCCTGTACGGGGAAGGAAAACATCGTGCCCGCCGCGGCTCTATCCAGCCATGCGACATTGAAGCCCGATCGTGCGAGCAGCTCGAAGTCTCCCTTGAGCTGTTCGGCTTCCGCGCGTCCCGTCACGTAGGATATCGCGATCCTGCGCGCGAATCCGCATGCATCCTCGCGCCCGTCGATCATCCGCTCAAGGCCCGCAACGGCTGCCTGTTGAGTGCGATACGCCTCCAGGGCATCGTTTGACCCCAGTTTTTTGATGAGAAACTGCATACCATCCTCGTGGTCGAAGCGCAGGATGCCGCCCGATGCCGCCGTAGCGCCCATGCCTACCGCGCTGCGCGTTACCAATGCCACCTCGTGCCCTGCCTGCCTTAAGTGCCATGCGCATAGCGCGCCGGCGATTCCGCCGCCGATCACCGCTACTTCGCACTGCGCATGGCGCGCAAGATACGGATGTACGCGCTCAATCGGCGTTTGTTGATTCCAAAGAGTTTCTACATACGGCATTGCAAGCCACCTCCAACGGATAGCTTGTCCCGCAAGCGATGCCCGTTATGCGCCCTTCGCCGTTTTTCGATCCGGATGGACGGACTCGACAAAAACCATTCCGCCCGATATAATGGTAAAAAGGAGAGATGCGCATGCAAGCAAAGGGCGATGAGCAGGAAAGGGCGATCGATAAACTGGCCGATCTGTTCAAGATGTTGGGCGACCCAACGCGCGTGCGTATTTTAATGGCCTTGGAAAAGCAGCCGCTGATCGTGCAGGATATCGCGACGGAACTTAATATGTCGCAATCGGCCATTTCGCACCAGCTCAGGCTCCTTCGGCAGGCGCGGCTCGTGCGCACGCATAGGGATGGGCGCAACATCGAGTATGCGATGGACGACGATCACGTGGCCGTATTGTTCCGGCAGGGGATGCAGCACGTTTTAGAGCACTGAATATTTTATCAGAACAATAAAAAGATTCCTTCGGATTCATGCGAAGGAATCTTTTTTGTGATATAGTCCCCGAACTTCAAAGCGAGCGCAAGATGAGCGAGAATGTTTTTCGCGCCACAAGGCGGGGGATGCGGGCGGGCCGGGTGGCCCGTCAAAGACGATAACGCCGTGGCACGGGGAACAGGCCGCTCAGATGTGCGCGTTTGGGGTTTGGAGGCTATAAAGAGCAGTCTCATACCAACGCGCCGAGCCTACCCCCGCGCGGCGTCGAATACTTGTTTGACGATCTGCGCCGTGGCCGCCCCTTCGTGTACTTTCTCGCCGCCTACATAAAACGTAGGCACATAGTAATAGTCGTACTGTTCGGCAATTTCGGGCTGCTTTGCCTCGTCGATCATCGAAAGTGGAATATCGCGGTACTCGGGGTGCGCGGCAAACAGCTCGTCCATCCAGTTGAGCGCCTTTTTGCAGTAAGGGCAGGCGGCCAATACGAACATGGTAACTTCCTTCATGGCGGAGCGCTCCTTTCCCTATGGGGTAGCATTGAAAGTGGCTTACATTTCTTTGAGCGTCTGCTCGCGAAGCGCCCTGGCGTGTCTTTGCCAGATAGCCTGGCATACGGCTGCCATTCGGCCCATTTGGTAGATGACGATGCTGCCGTACGGCGCGTCGAGCAGGCGTTCGATCGCATGGCGGTATAGCTCTAGCAGCGCGAGAATATCGGCGACATTGGGCGGGTTTTCGACGGAACGCAAAAGCGTATAGGCGATTTCGTCCGTCAATGTCGCCCCCAGCGTCAGCACAAGACGGCTGATGCCGTCAGGATAGGCCGAAGAGAACTCGCCGCTTTGCAGCCCCTCGGCAACGATGCCCTCCAATAGCGGCAGCGTGTATTCCATCATCTTGCGCTTGAGTTTTTCGCGCATCACCAGGTTGTCGTCCCGGTAGGCCACGCGGATGAGCAGCCCTAAAAAATCCACGTGCTCGTCGCGCCAGATCGCGTTGCGGTCGAACAGCGCGTTGAGCTTGTCCACCGCACCTCCGGGGCAACTTGCCACGGCTTCGCGCGCGGCCTGCGCCGACGCGAGCGCCTTTGCGTCGCAAATCGCCTCTAAGAGTTGCTCTTTGGATTCAAAGTGGTGATAAAACCCGCCCTTGGAAAGGTGGAGGATGTCGAGAATATCTTGAATCGTGGTCGTCTCATAGCCCTGTGCGTAAAAAAGTTCTTCGGCAATGCGCAGGATATCCGCACGGCGTTGATCGCCTTTTCGCATGTCGCCGCCCCTTTCGACAGACCACAGTCTGTTTATGGGCTCATTATAGCGGAAAAAGCCTTATGCGTCAAGGCGCGAGCAGCCCTTTTAGCAGCAATTTGTGCTCGCAGGGGCGGATGTGCCATATGGGCGCGGAAAACACCTCGCCATCCACTTGGAAATCCAAGGGTTGGGCGGCCGTAATGTGGATTTCCTTCACCCTGGTTACCGTGGTAATCGGAAGATGGATGTGTTCGCCCCGCAAAAACTTCGGTAGAATCAGGGGAATGCGCAGCTTGGGCACCGGGCGGATGGCGACGACATCCAAAAGACCGTCGTCCGGCAGAGCATTCGGCGCAACGCACATACCGCCGCCGATATAGCGTCCGTTTGCGAGGGAAAGCATCAAAAAATCCGCATCCGCATGCGCGCCGTCCAGCGTCACCTGAAGATTAAGATTTTTATGGGTGGCAATCGTGATCAGCACCCCCGCGAAGTACGGAAGCATCGAACCGGGCAGCCACCGCAGGCCGGCGGTATGAACAAGAGTTTCCACATCGAACCCCGCGCCGGCCACGTTGATGAGCAAATGCTCGTTTGCGTGCCAAAGGTCGATCTCCCGGTCCGCGCCCTGCTGCAAATCATAGGCGCGCAACGGCTCGCGCGCGGGGATGCCCAGCACGCGGCACAAGTCGTTGCCGGTACCGCAGGGGATGACGCCCATGGGCACGGGCGTACCTACCAGGCCGCGGGCGGTTTCGTTCACCGTCGCGTCTCCGCCCAGCGCCCATACGCAGCTAGCGCCCTCCATGGCGGCCAAGGCCGACAGCTCGGCGGCGTGACCCGGCCTTTTCGTCTCGTGAAGCGTATAGGCCACGCCCCTTTCATCGAGCGCGGCGCATAGTTCCCGCGCGGCCCTGCGCGCATAGCCGCGGCCCGCGACGGGGTTGAGGATCAGATGTGTCATATCCCTCATCTCGCTTATGTTTATTTATGATGCAAGATGACGTGAGTATACCATGCCTTTAGCCGGATGCACAGCGCGGCGAGCCTGCCCCTCGAGCGCCGCGTGCCTTTGGGTGGCTACAATAGACGGCTGAGCGCTCCCTTGACAGCCTAGGCGCGCTCCTACATAATGGAACGAAGAGGAAGAAAGGCGGTGTTGCGCGTGACGATGGACTTGACGGCCTCGTTGGAAGATTATCTTGAGGCGATCTATTCTCTGTGTCAGAAAGAGAACCATGCGCACGTGACCGATATCGCATCCAACCTGTCGCTGTCCAAGCCGAGCGTGCACAGGGCGATCGCCCAACTGCGCGATGCGGGCATGGTGCTGCAAGAGCCTTACGGTCAGGTGACGCTTACCGAAGAGGGCCGCATGCGCGCGCAGGGCATCGCACGGCGCCATATATTGGTCAAGCGTTTTTTACGGGATGTGTTGGGGCTTGACGAAGAGACCGCGGATGCCGAGGCCTGCCAAGTGGAACATGCGATTTCCCGCGAAACGGCCGACCGGCTGGCGGATTACCTGGCCAGCGTGGTAGGGGGGGATCCGCTGGAGGATTGGCTCGCCAAGAAGGTAGAAGAGTAAAGCCCCCCCCTCGCTCGCCCTGCGGGTCGGCGATACAACTCTTTATTTTTGAAGAACAGCCTGCTCGAATCCCGCGTTGCGCCCTTTGCCGCGGAATACCTGCTTGCCGTGCTCCGCCACCGTCAGCATCATCCTGCACGAGGGATATTCCTCGATCATCCGGCTCATATCGCCAAGCACAGGCGCGGCCAGTTTGGCCGCGCCTTGCTTTGCCAACTCGAAATCTATGCGATAAGATCCTTGCCGAATCGCTAAATGAAATATTTCGCTATTTTCGCTCATGTCGGCGACGCGCGCGCCGTAGTAAGTTGCGATGCGTATCTCTTGGCCAAAGAGGTTAAGGATGCCCAAAATGCCGGTGAAGCGTGCGCCGAGAAACGGCACGTCCGCCACCGCCGCCATGACGCGCACGTCGGATTCAAAATCCGAACACTCCATCCAAGCCCACGACCGGGGAAACGAGCGGCCCCAATCCTTTTCGATGTAGCCCTTGCCGCCCTCTATCTTTACTTGCACGCCACAAAGATGCATATCCCCGCACACGTCGTGCCCGGCGCTTACTACGTCGTGATAACATTCAAGAAAGCTTACATACGAAAACGGCCCCATCATCGAGGGGGCATAGCGCGTGTGCTTCGGGGCGCCGAGCATGCCGTAGCAGAGGTTGGCCGCGATGCGTTCCCGTCCATCGGAAACGTCAAGGCGCATGCCCTGCTGGGAAAATACGTTGTCGCCGATACGAATGTATAGCCGGTCGGGAGCGGCGTAGAATTCTTCGAAGGGAAAGTGGCAAATCAGCGAACCGCGATTGTGGATGCATTGGATGAAGGCGGTTTTTTTGCCGGTCTTTGCGATGGCGACGCCGGGGATCGCCGCCAAAACGTTTTCGCCCGCGCGGTGCTTAAAGTACCACCCTTCGAAAAAGCCCGGCTTTGCGGCATCTGCGTGACAGAAGGCTTTGGTAACGTTCATCGCAGAAAAACCGCGGGATTTTCTTTAAGCGGCCTTTGCGCGGGGCCGCTAAGCAGCGCGCCGTCGCCCGCGAAGCGCGAGCCGTGGCAAGGGCAATCCCAGCTGTCCTCATCGATGTTATAGGAAAGGCTGCATCCAAGGTGCGTGCACACGGGCCGCCCCGCCGCCTTGTTGGAAACATAGCCTTCCGCCAACCCCCGCATCTCTTGCGCGATGTTGGCGAGCGAAGGCGCCCACTCAAACCGGGCAGGGTCGAAGACGGCGGCGTTTTCGTTTGCGCGGCCCTGAATCAAATCGCGCAAAATCATCGCGGCGGCCATGGCGCTCGTCATACCCCATTTGGCGAAGCCGGTGGCGACGAACCAATCGGGCGCGTCCTTTGCGTAAGGCCCGATGTACGCAAGCCCGTCCAGCGCGACGCAGTCCTGCGCCGACCAGCGCAGCGCGATTTCGGCCTTAGGATACAGCGCGTGGGCCGCATCGCAAAGATCCGCGTAGTTCTCGCCCCGGCCTTCGCCGCAGTTATGGCTGCCGCCGCCAAGGAGCAGCAAGTCGTGCTGCGGTCGGAACGAAAGCCCAGTATCTTCAGCATCGATATACATGCCGCTAAAGCGTGGGGCGTTTTTCAGCGCCAAAACGTACGAGCGGGACTGGTGCATTCTGGCAAAATACCATCCCGGGGAATCGACGAAGGGAAAGTGCGTACAGACGACGATCTTTTTTGCGTCGACGCGGCCGTTGGCCGTGAAAAGTGAGGTTCCTTCTATCTTTTTGACCCGTGAGTGTTCGTAAATGACAAGCCCGTCGGCAGCGCCGTATAAAAACTTGAGCGGGTGCAGCCGCGCCTGACGCGCATAGCGGAGCGCGGCCTTCACCGGGAAGGGAAGCTCGGTGTCTTGCGCAATCGAAGCTTCAAAACCCAGTCCCTGCGCGGCCTCGCGTTCCTCAAAAACTTTCTCCGCCGTCTTGTCGTCCAGCGCGTACACATAGGCGTCGGCTCGTGCAAAATCGCAGTCGATATGCCTTGCCATGCGCACATATTCTTCGATGGCTTCAGAGTTTGCGCGCGCGTACATCCGCGCCTTTTCCTCGCCGAACTGTGCGATCAGGCGGCTGTAGATGAGCCCGTGCTGCGCGGTGACCTTGGCCGTGGTGTTGCCGGTAACGCCGCCGCCGATCGCACCGGCCTCCAGCAAAACCACCTGCGCGCCCGCATCGCTCAGCAGCCGCGCGCATAGAACGCCCGCGATGCCGCCGCCGATTACCGCTATATCGGCGGCAACGGGTTGTTCCAAGGCCGGATAAGCCGTTCTTTTTTCGTATGCTTGCCAAAGGGATTGGTGCATGCTTACGCTCCTTGCCGCGAAAATCGCAGTTTCAAATCGCTACAAGGCGTAGTATGTCCACTTTGCACGCTATCGTTACCGAACCGCCAAACATCCCTGAACATATGCGTTTTCTGTTTTGCGATCAACTTACGGGCGATAAGCTACGAGGGATGGGAAGGGCACAACGGCAGGGATACCGCCGCCTCGAACAAATCCCCGTCGATGCGTATGGCAAGCCCGCCTCCCTGCAATTCCAAAAGGTTTTGCGCGATGAAGAGCCCAAGGCCGCTGCCCTCGGTGTGCCGGGCGCGATCGCCGCGCACGAAGCGCGCAAGCAGCTCCTCGGCCGGAATGTTCAAAGGTTGTGCAGAAATATTTTTAAGGGTCAGGCGCGCATGGCCGTCTTGTATATCGAGGCTTCCGTACACTCTCGTGCCCGGCTGCGCGTAGAGCACGATGTTCATAAAAAGATTTTCAAGCGCGCGCCACGCGTGCCGACCATCCGCCATCACGCTTATAGGTTCCTGAGCGTCGATGGCGACCGAAAGCCCGGCATCCATCATCCGGTCGTCGAAGTCTCCGGCCACTTGCGCGATCAGCTCGGCAAAATCAAGCGGCGCAAGCTCTACCGCCACATCGCCGCTGCCCGCCCGCGCCGCCTCCAGAAGATCCACGATCAGCGCCTTGAGGCGCTGCGACTTGCGCTCGAGCACCCGGAGGTAGCTCTCGGCGGCCTCGCTTTGCACAGGCTCTTTTTTCAGAAGATCCACGTAGTTGATAATGGACGTAAGAGGCGTCTTAATATCGTGCGAAACGTTCGCGATCAACTCCGCTTTCGTGCGCTCGCTCTTGATCTGCTCGGCGACGGAGGCGCGCATGGTATGGGCTACGCCGCGCAGGTTATCCTCAATTTCGCGCAAAGCGAACGGACGGCTAGGCTCCTGAGCGACATCCCACTCTCCCCTCGCTATCGCCTCCGATGCCCTACGCACGTCCTCTACCGCCGCGATGCGCGCGCAGTACGAGAAAAGAATAGCGAGCCCGGAAAGCAAAAACACCGTGCCCGCTTCCGTGGGCCAATGAAACCGAAACGATATGAGGCCGGCGAGAAAGAGCAAGACGGCTACCCCGTAGGCGTGCCACTGGCCCCTATAGCTTTGGGCGATGCGCGGGGCCAAAAGGCCGCCGCGCACGGTGCGGGCGCGTATGCGCGCATATATCGCGCCCGCGAGGACGACAAAAGAGGCGTACACCGCAAAGGATAAAAGCAGCATAAGAAAAAACCGAAGGCCCATCGACGCGCTCCAGAAGGCGGACATTGCCCCAAAGTAGGCAAGGCTGAACACGGCGGCGCAGACCGCGGCCAGGATTTCCAAATACATGTCCGCAAGCGCGGCGGCGGCCCGGCTGCGATTTTGCGGCGCGGGCAAAAGCGCAGCGAAGGCTGATACAATCAGGGCCGCGGCGTAGGCGAAAATCGATACGGCGACGCCGCGAACAAGGCTTATGCCCGTCATTTGCCGCACCCATTGCCATATGCGCGCGTTCCCTGCGGGGATCGCAATCCACAGGCAGATATAGCCGATCCATACCAGGACGGGCTTACAAAACCGGCTATGGAGAATATCGGGCAACTTCATCGCGCATTCCTCGCTAATTTATACCCCACGCCGTACACGACCTTGATGTAGCGCGGGTTTTTCGGGTCGATCTCTATTTTTTCGCGCAGGTGGCGTATGTGCACCGAAACCGTCTTGCCCACGTCGAACGCCGGCTCGTTCCACACCTGCGCATACAGCTGCGCGCTGGAGAACACCTGATCCGGGTGCTCCATCATCAGCTTGAGCATGCGGTATTCGATGGGGGTGAGGGCGATTTCCGCGCCGTCGACGCACACGCGCTTGAGGGTATCGTTCAGCTCGATTCCTCCGATGCACAGTTCGTCGGACGGGAGCTCCATGCTGCCCAAGCGCGTATAGCGCCTCAGCTGGGACTTGACCCTCGCGATCAGCTCTACGGCGTTGAAGGGCTTAACGATATAGTCGTCCGCGCCCATGTTAAGCCCCAGTACCTTATCCGTATCCTCGCCCTTGGCGCTCAGCAGCAGTATGGGGATGTTTTTTTCCTCGCGGATCTTCACCATTGCCTCTATGCCGTCCATACGGGGCATCATAATGTCCATCACGATTAGGTGAATTTCCTGCTCGGCCGCGATGGCCAGCGCCTGCTCGCCGTCGTACGCCTTCCATATTTTATAGCCTTCGCCGGATAGGTAGATGTCGATTGCGGACACGATATCCCGGTCGTCGTCGCATACTAAGATCGCAAGTTGCATGGCGTTTCCTCATCCTTCAACCGTGATGATCAAGCCCCCCGCATTGTCGCCGGACAGTTCGTACACCGCGCCGTCTGCCGGGAGCGCGGTGGGTTCTTCTGCGCTTTCGGCGCGGTACACACGGTATTTCATTCCCTCTATTGTAAGAGTATACCCTTGGGGATGCAAGGCAAGCCACTCAATATACTCCTCCAGGCACAGGCCGTTTTGCGCCATATAAGTGGCATGTACCGGCCCGACATAGCGAAAGTGCCAAGGCTCAAAGACGATGCCGGTGATGTCGGTCTTATCCGACGGATAGCGCTGAATGAAGCCGAAGCGGTGCGCATTATCGGCAAGCCACTTTCCCTGCTCGGCCTTAGCCATATCGTCGCCCTCAAGCAGCTGCACATCCATAGCGAGGCCGGTCTGATGTTCGCTCGCACCCGGCGCGGCGACGTAGGTCCTATCCATGGTGTCGTAAAGCTCCTGCTGTTTTTTAGCGTCGCGGTATGCGCTGGTAATGACGTAGCCGGTCATGCCGGAAGCCTGCGCATCCTCAAACATGGCAAGGGCTTGTGCCAGAGCGTCTTCTTCCAGCTCCATGCCCATGTACGCAAGCGGTAGGCCCTTGATCGGCACGAGATCCCCGCGCACTGCCTCGGTGAGAAGGTGCTCGGCGTTGACAAGCCATAGCTCGCGCGTATCGTACCCATCGGCAAGCGCGATGCGCGGGCCGGGCGTCTGCGTGGGCCTTGCGGTCGGGGCGTCGCTCCACAGGGAAACGGGGGGAATCGCCTTGGCCGTTTCGGGCAGCGCCCGCACCCATGAAAGCCACGCGGGCGCGCTGATGCCCACAGCCAGAGCGATGAGCAGAAAAAATGCAATCGAGGCAAAGCGGCGGGAATTCGCTTTTTTTCGTATGCGCTTCATGATGTTCTCTCCCTTCGAAGGTCCACAAAAGACCATGAAGACAGCATAGAAGAGAAAATCGTCATTCCAGGCGCGCACATTTCTAAGATTGTTCTAAGAAGCCGAAGGTTTTGTCCGATTCGTATCCTCTTTGTGCATCGGTCGGCGAACTTGCGCCGGTTGACAAGGAATCGAAGACTTTATAGAATATCCGCGAAGGATTATCTGCTAAAGTGCATTTTTTACAGAGGATGTGAGTGCGAAGAATGGATTGGTTAAACGGAAAAATCGCCTCTTTTGACGACGTCGCTGCAGCTCAGTGCCGCGCGCGCTGGAACTCCGTCGCCAAGCCCATCGGCAGCTTAGGCCTGCTCGAGAGCGCCGTGGAGCGCGTCGCCGGGCTGACGGGCGATGCGGGCTATCGTATCGGCAAGCGGGCGCTCGCGGTATTTTGCGCCGACAACGGCGTTGTAAAGCAGGGGGTTTCGCAGGCGGGCAGCGACATTACGCAAATTATGGCGCGAGGCCTCGTGATGGGGGACACCAGCGTATGCCATATGGCGAAAGTAGCCAATGTGGATGTGTTTCCGCTGGATGTGGGCATGAATGAAGAAGTGGAAGGGCTTAAGGTCAATAAGCTTAGGCGCGGAACCGGCGATATGAGCGAAGGCCCGGCCATGACGCGGGAGGAAGCGCTCTTTGCCATCGCCGCCGGGGGAGACCTGGTGGCTAAGCTGCGCGAAGGAGGATACTCGATCGTCCTCACCGGGGAGATGGGCATCGGCAACACGACGTCCTCCAGCGCAATGGCCGCGGTGCTGCTTGGCCGGGATGTTAGGGATGTGACCGGCAAGGGCGCGGGCCTGAGCGAGGAAGGCGTGCGCCGCAAAGCTCAGGTGATCGAAGAGGCGCTTCGCGTCAACCGGCCCGATCCGGCCGACGCGCTCGATGTGCTTTGCAAAGTAGGCGGCTTTGACATCGCCGCGATGGCGGGTGTATATCTTGCGGGGGCCGCGCTTCGCGTGCCCATCGTCATCGACGGACTTATCTCGGCGGTCGCCGCACTCACCGCCGTGCGCCTCAGGCCCGAGGCCCGCATATCCCTCATCGCCAGCCATGTATCGGCGGAGCCTGCCGCAAAGTGGGTGCTGGAGGCGCTCGCTGTCCGCCCGATGATCCACGCGGACATGAGGCTGGGCGAGGGCACCGGCGCGGTGGCCTCGCTGCCGCTTATGGATATGGCGTACGCGGTGTATCACGGCATGAGCACGTTTGGGGAGATGAACATCGAATCGTACAAGGCGCAGCTGTGACGATATTGGTGATCGGCGGGGCCGCCAGCGGCAAGAGCGAGCTGGCTGAGGAGATTACCCTTTCGCTTAACGCCGATGCGCGCATTTACGTCGCCACCATGCAGGCGTACGACGAAGAAGGCAAAGAGCGCGTGCGGCGGCACCGGCAAGCCCGCGCGCACAAGGGCTTTGCGACGGTCGAATGCGATGTGGGGCTGAATGCGGCGCGCGTAGCACAGGGTAGCGCGGTGCTTTTAGAAGATGTGACGAACCTGGTGGCCAACGAGATGTTTTCGCCCCAAGGGGCAGGGCGGGATGCCGCGGACGCCGCGCTGCGGGGCGTTCGCAGCCTCGTTCGTCAGGCGCGGCACGTGGTCGCCGTGTCGGGAGACGTATTTCGTGGCGGAGGGGCGTACGCGCAGGGCACGGCGGCATACGTCGAAAACCTGGCGCGGGTCAACCGCGGCCTCGCGCGAGATTTTGATATTGTGCTCGAGGCGGTGTGCGGCCTCGCGGCGCCCGTGAAAGGGAAGCTTCCATGAATGTCCTTCGATCGGTGGTCATAGCGTTTTCGATGTTTTCGAAAATCCCCATGCCGCATGTTACATGGCGCGAAGAATCCATGCGGTATATTTTTTGCGCGTTTCCGCTGGTGGGGGCTCTTACCGGCCTTATGCTATGGGGCTGGCGGGCGCTGTGCGATTGGTTGGCCTTCGGCGATATTCTATACGCCGCGGGCTGTGTGGCGCTGCCGGTCCTCGTCACCGGCGGCATCCATTTGGACGGCTTTTTGGATACGGTGGACGCGCTGTCCAGCCATGCCGAGCGTGACAAAAAGCTTGCGATCCTCAAAGACCCGCACATCGGCGCATTTGCCGGCATCTTTACCGGCGTGTATATGATCGTCGGCCTCGGCCTGCATGCGCAGCTGCGCGGCGTACCTCTGCTGCCGTTGTGGCTTTCGGTTTCGTTCGTTACAAGCCGCGCGCTGGCGGGGCTGTTTACCGTGGCCCTGCCGGGCGCCCGCGCAGACGGGCTTGCGCACACGTTTTCGAGCAACGCGCGTCGCGGCCCGGCGTTTGTCTCAGCTTGGGTTTGGCTCGCAGTCGCCTTCACCGCCGCGCTGTGGCGCGGCGCGTTGCCCGCGCTCGGGCTGGTGGTTTCGCTGGCAATGGCTGCCGTAGGCTTTATACATATGGCAAAAAAACAGTTCGGCGGCATGACGGGGGATTTGGCGGGTTTCTTTATCCAAATTAGCGAGCTTTGCATGCTGTTTGGGCTGCTGGCCGCGCACGCGGTGGGAGGATGGCTATGATTCTCGTGATCGGAGGCGCGCATGCGGGAAAAGCCGACTATGTGCGCTCGCTGGGCTATACGCCGGAGGAGATCGCCGATGCGGTTCTTGCGGATGCGCCCGCGCTTATAAACCTTCACATTCTCGCCGCGCGGCATCGCGAAGGCGCTATGTCGCTGTTGCCCGGTTTGCTTGCGAAGGAAATCATCACTTGCGACGAGGTCGGCTCGGGAGTCGTGCCCGTCGACGCCTCGGAGCGCGCACTGCGCGAGGATATCGGCCGCCTGTGCGTCGCGCTGGCCCGCGAGGCGCATGCGGCGGTGCGCGTAATCGCCGGCATTCCGATTGCGATCAAGGGGGAATTGCCATGCGCGCGCTGATGCTTCGGCACGCGCCGACCGCGAGCAACCTGAAAAAGCGCTATGTCGGCAGCACCGACGAGCCGCTGTGCGACGAAGGCTGCGCCATGGCCGGGCGCTTGGGCAGCGCGCCTAATGTGCGCAAGGCGTATGTCAGCCCCAAGCTGCGCTCTATGCAGACCGCCGCAATCTGGTACCCCAACGCCGAGCTCGTTCGAGTCGAGGGCCTCAAGGAGATGGACTTTGGGCTGTACGAAGGCAGAGCGCACGAGGAGCTTATGCAGGAAGAGTCGTACCGCGCGTGGGTGGAGGGCGGCTGCGAAGCGCCCTGCCCGGGCGGGGAAGATAAGCGTTCCTTTTCACAAAGGGTGTGTGCGGCGTTCGAAGTGGTGGTTGAGCAGGCGCAGGCGGAGGATGCCGGGCAGTTGATTATCGTCGCCCACGGCGGCACGGCCATGGCCGTGCTCGACCGGTACGCGCGCGACGGCAGGGGCTATTTCGAGTGGAGCGTAGGCCCGTGCGAGGGCTATGCGCTTCATATCGACAAGACGACATGGAACGAGAGCCGCCTTGTCGCCGTGCTCGGGAAGGTGCAAGGCGGCGCGGGCGCGCCGTAGCCCTTCCCTCGCCATTAGTGGCCTTTGGGGGAAGGGCCATATTGCCTTTTTATGAGCGAACCGCGCTTTTGCCGTCCGGCCGGGCGGCCGTTTCTTTTCCGCCGCCATCGTTGCGCCGGGCGATGAGGTTTCTAATGAACTTGCGCACGAGATCCGCCGGGATGACCAGGGCGGCCAGAGCGACGCACGTAATCCACTCGGGGAATGTAAGGCCGTATGCACGAAACAGCGATCCTCCAAAGTACACAAGGGCCGTTTGCACGAGGAATACGCAGCCCATCACCGCGATGAAACCCTTGTTGCCCAGAATGTGATCGAGCAGATTCAGCTTGCTGGTGCGCGCCGAAAGGCTGTTGAACACCCCCGCGTACATAAACAGCGCGAAGAATGCGGTGAGCAGCGTCTGCTCTCCGGTTTCCGGCCGGAAGAATGCGCGCACGGCCGGGCTTACGAGAAACCACAGGCACATGAGCGCGGTGAAGGCCCCCGTAAAGCCGATTTGCGCGAGCATCTCGCGGTCGAGCACGGGCTCGTCGCGCCGAAGCGGCGGCGAGAGCATATATTCGTCGAGCGCAGGTTCGCCGCTGAAGGCAAGCCCGGCCAGCGTATCCATCACCATGTTGATCCACAGCATCTGCAACACCGTCACCGGGGATTCGACGCCCACGAGCGGCGCTATGACGGATATGCCCACCGCACACAGGTTGACGGTTAGCTGAAACACCACGAATTTGCGGATGGAACGAAAGATGGTTCGGCCATATAGCACCGCCTTGGCGATGGAGGAGAGCCGGTCGTCGAGGATGACGATATCCCCCGCTTCCTTTGCGACCTCGGTGCCGCTGCCCATCGCAAAGCCTATGTCGGCCTTCTTCAGCGCCGGGGCGTCGTTGACGCCGTCGCCCGTCATGCCCGCCACCGCGCCGCTTTCCTGCGCGAGGCGCACAAGGCGGCTCTTGTCGGCCGGCAGCGCTCGCGACACCACGCGCAGGCGGGGCAGTGCGCGGCACAGCGCGGCGTCGCTTGTCGAGGCCAGCTCGGCCGAAGTCATCACCAGATCGTCGTTTTTGAGTAGCCCCGCCTCGCGTGCGATGGCCTCCGCCGTTTCGCGGCCGTCGCCGGTGATCATCACCACCTGCACGCCGGCATCCTGAAGCGCGCGCACGTTTTGCGCGGCGTCGGAGCGCAGCGGGTCGCGTACGCCGATCAGGCCCACGAGCGTAAGGCGCTCAAAGCGTCCGTCCGCGCCCACGGGGTAGTCGCTGGTCGCCGCCGCGAGCACGCGCATGCCACGGCGCGCCATGGCGTCGGCGCTTTCCTCGAGCGACGCGCGGCTAAACAGCGGCTCGGGGCGCCCGTCCACGCCGTAATAGCGCGTGCAGTGCGCAAGGATGCGCTCGGGCGCGCCCTTGATCAGCGTCAGGTGAAGATCGCCCGATACCGTGGTGGCCATGAACTTGTTTTCGCTCGAGAAGGGAATGGTTCCGATTTTCGCCACCTGCATAAGGGGCGCGGGCGCATCCGCCGCATAGGCGAGCAGCGCGCGATCTGTCGCGTTGCCGCCCACCGGCGCGCCGTCTACCAGGTCGGCGGCGTTGTTAAGCCTAAGCGCCGCGTGCAGAAGCCGCCAGTATGCGGGCTGGGCGGCGGCCTCCTCAGAGCTTGTAAGCGCCGTGCCGTCGCCCCTCATCACGGTCGCTACCCTCAGTTTCCCCTGTGTGAGCGTGCCGGTCTTGTCGGTGAAGAGGATGTTCATGCTCCCCGCCGTTTCGATGCCCACGAGCTTGCGCACCAGCACGTTGTCGCGCAGCATGCGCCGCATGTTGGAAGACAAAACCACCGTGATCATCATCGGCAGGCCCTCGGGCACCGCCACCACGATCACCGTAACCGCCAGCGTAACCGCGTGTAACAGGCTGCCGATCACGAGCCCCGGCGAGCTGGCCATGGCGGCCATCGTAGAGAGAGAGAAGCCGCTGTTGAGCAGCCAAAAGTTAAATAGATCCGCCAATGCGACCAGAACGGCCCCGGCGATGCCCAGCTTGCTGATGGAGCCTGCCAAATGGGCAAGCCTCACCTTCAGCGGGCTCTCGCGCGTCTCCTCCTGGATTTCGCCCGCGAGCTTTCCAAGGAACGTATTATCGCCCACGGACTCCACGCGCATTACGCCCTCGCCCGCACACACCACGCTGCCGGAAAACAGCAGCGACCGGTTCATGAAACCTTCCCCGCTGCCGCCGGGCATTTTGCGCGCCTCCTTCGCCTCGCCGTTGAGCGAAGACTGATCCGCGTCCAGCTCGCCGCGCACCATCACGCCGTCGGCCGGAACGCGCTCGCCGGTCTGCAACAACACCAGGTCGCCCACCACGATTTCGCCGATGGGCACCTGCGCAAGGCCCTCCGAGCGCTTCACGCGGCAGATTACGCGCGCGGATTCCTCCTGCAGCTTGGCAAACGCCGATTCGCTGCCGTATTCGGAAATCGTGGAGACGAGCGTCGCCAGCAGCACCGCGATCGCAATGCCCACCGTCTCAAACCATCCGGCGTTTTGAATGGCGAAGATCAGGTTGACGGCCAACGCTACGAGCAGTATTTTGATGATGGGGTCGCCGAAGTTTTCCAGGAAACGCGAGAACAGGCCGCGCCGCTTCACTTGCTTTAAATGGTTTTCTCCATGCTTGGCCCGGGATGCGAGCACTTGCTCGGGCGTAAGTCCTACGAGGGTCTCTTGTACGACGCGCACCGGGGAGGCGTGCGCTGCGGTTCTTTTGATCATGGGCTCGTCCCTCCTTACGCGTAAGGATATGAGACAAGCTTGCCGAGTATGACGGGGGCTATGAAATCATCGGCGAAGATCGGCGCGAGAAGCGCTTACACGATGAGGGCGTCCTTGCAATAGCGATCGGTCCATATTTGCGCTTCGATGTAAGCGCATTTTTCTTGGATGCCGCCTAAGAATGTCTCTACGCTGTTGTTTTGTGAAAAGATATGTTCGAGCAGCTCGGCCTTTAAGAAAGGGGGCCTTTTGCCGGGCGAATCCATCATCGCAATGCTGTCGCCAAACGTATAGCTCGCGTCGAAGTCCCCAATTGCCGCAAGCGGCAACTTTATTTGCCTTCCGTCGCCAAAGTTGCTCATTAATGTTTCGCTTTGCTGCAGTGTAAAGTAATATGGATGCTCCACTTCAGGCTTGCCGCCCATGCTTACGAAATGGTGGTAAAGCCATTCTTCCGCTTCCAGCCTGAGCGAATAGTAATGCTCAAAGCCGGGCCCGAATCTTCTGTGCGCCCGGCATGGGCTTTCTTCATATAACTTTTCCGCCAGTGCAAAGGCTTCTTTTTTAGGCAGTTGCGTTATGCTCTTGAGCGGCGTGCAGTTTGCATGGTAATAGTTGACTAAATATAGCCCATCCGCCAATAAACCCACCGCCTTAAGGGCTTTCTACGGCACAATTATAGATCGCCGGCGGCGGAAAGACAATCTTCCCGTTTATGCGGTCTTGGCGGACGGAGGGAACGGCGCGCCTCTCTTCACGCATTCACGTCGCTTTCATTTCCCTTTCTTGCAATCGTGTTATAATAAAAAAATATTGGGATCGTTTCTTACAACGAGTTTATTGGGGGCGCTGATCCTATGGTGAGAATTTTGATTGTGGACGACGAGCCGGATATCCGCGCGGTCATCCGGGAGTACGCCGAGTTCGAGGGCTACGAGGCGGATGAGGCCTCGGACGGCATGGAAGCGGTGCGTATGTGCCGCGAGCGCGATTACGACGTGATCGTGATGGACGCCATGATGCCCAGGCTCGACGGCTTTTCGGCCTGCAAGGAGATTCGCAAGACGAAATCCGTGCCCGTTTTGATGCTTTCGGCGCGGGGCGAGGAGTACGACAAGCTCTTCGGTTTTGAGATGGGCGTGGACGACTATGTCGTCAAGCCCTTTTCCCCCAAAGAGCTGATGGCGCGGCTGAACGTGATCGTAACGAGAAACCGCGCAAAGGCGGCGGAGCCCGGCGCGGGCGGCGTGCTTACGTTTGGCGGGCTTATCATCGATACGCTCGGGCGCAGCGTATCGGTCGACGGCAAAAAGGCCGAGCTTACGCCCAAGGAGTACGAATTGCTCATTTACCTTGCGGCCAACAAGGGCATTGCGCTCACGCGGGACCAGCTGCTCAACGCGGTATGGGGCTACGACTTTTACGGGGACGACCGCACGGTGGACGCGCAGGTGAAGCTCCTTCGGGGGAACCTTGGGCCGTATCGCGATTATATCGTTACGCTCAGGGGAGTGGGGTATAAGTTTGAAACTGAATAAAAACTCGATGGGCGTAAAGCTTTGGCTGTATTTCATCCTGTTTGCGGCCGTCATTTTGTCGGCGCTGTGGCTGATGCAGATCGTGTTCATGCAAAGCTTTTATGAGGGCATGAAGACAAACGAAGTAGAAAAAGTTGCAGAAGAGCTCGCCCAGGCCTATGGCGGCGAGGATTTTGAGAGCATCTTTGATCGCGCGGCGTTTGCCAATTCGATCCTCGTATATGTGACCGACAGGCAAGGGAATATCCTCTATGCGACCGATCAGCACGGCCCGGGCGGCCTTCGGCCGGATTCCGTCCCCAAGGGGGCGATGCGCAAGAACGACCTGTTTCGGCCGCTGCCCGCCGACTATACTATTTTTTTAGAAAAGCTTCTGGAAAGTTCGGACGGGCGGATCAACTATAAGGTGGATTGGCACGACTTTCGCGGCGAGTCGCTGGTGTGCGGCGTGCTCTTGCCGGATGCGGCGCTCTACATCTCCACGCCGCTCGAGCCGGTGGATGCGACGGCCGGCATCCTCAGAACGCAGCTTGCGTACATCACCCTCGTCGCCCTAATCTTAAGCTTTGTGATCGCTTATTTCATCTCCCGGAAGTTTTCGCGCCCGGTTGCCGCCATCACCACCCAGGCGAAGGAGCTTGCGCGCGGCGACTTTCCCGAGCGCTTCGACCAGGGCTTTTGCTCGGAGCTTGACGAACTGGCCGATGCGCTCACCCATGCGAGCGCCGAACTTTCCAAGGTGGAAAAGCTCAGGCGCGAGCTCATCGCGAACATCTCCCACGATTTGCGCACGCCGCTGACGATGATCAGGGCGTACTCCGAGATGATCCGCGATATTTCGGGCGACGATAAGGAAAAGCGCGAGGCGCACCTGCGCGTGATTGCCGGGGAAACCGACAGGCTGGCCAACCTGGTTGACGACATTCTGGCGCTTTCCTCCATCCAGTCGGGCAACGAATCGATCGCGCAGGACAACCTTAACCTAAGCGATACGGCGAGGAGAATCCTATCCCGGTTTGAGCCGATCTTTGCACATGAAGGGTATGTGTTTGAAACTTCGATCGAGCCCGATCAATACGTTTGGGCGGATGGAAAAAAGATCGAGCAGGTGCTGTACAACCTGATCGGCAACGCGATGAACCATATCGGCGAGGATAGGGTGATCGCCGTGAAGGTATCCAACCTGGGCGGTTGGGCGCGCGTGGAAGTGGGCGATCACGGCGAAGGAATTCCGCAGGATGAAGTGGCGCTCATTTGGGACCGCTACTATCGATCCTCCCGCGAGCGCGGCAAAACGGGCGCGGGCCTCGGCCTATCCATCGTAAAAGGTATTTTAGAGATGCACGGCGCGCGCTTTGGGGTGGATAGCTCTATAGGCGAGGGGAGCACGTTCTGGTTTGAACTGAAAAAATAAGCGATCGTGCTTTTGCAAAGCCGCCCGTTCAAAAGCGGGCGGCTTTCTTTTGCCCATCACAAAACTTGACGGCGGCTTTCACACAACCATCTCAATCGGAGCCTACACTTAAGCCAACGACAAAGCGAGGAGATGACCGACGTGGCGATCGAAGTATTCAACCGTTATGAGAACAAGTACCTGCTGGATACGCGCACGTTTGCCAGGCTCGAGAGCAGGCTGGCCGAATATATGGAGCTTGACGCTTTTAATCAAGGCGGCAAAACTTACTCCATCACAAACCTTTATTACGATACCAAGGACAGCCAGCTGATCCGCACTTCGCTGTCCAAGCCCCGCTACAAAGAAAAGCTGCGCCTGCGCGCATACGGCGTGCCGCAGGCGGGCGCAGAGGTGTTCGTCGAAATCAAAAAGAAGTTTAACGGGCTCACCAACAAAAGGCGTAGCGCCATCGCACTTGAGGACGCCTATAGCTTTTTATCCACCGGCGAGTTGCCGCAGCCCGAGCCCTACGTGAACGCTCAAGTGCTGCGCGAAATCCAGTACATGCTTTCTCTTCACCAACTGCGACCCGCGCTGTATCTCGCGTACGACCGGAGGGCATATTTCGGCATCGGCGAGCACGACCTGAGGATCTCGTTCGATTGCAACATCCGCACGCGGCGCACGGAGCTTAGGCTGGAGGCCGGCGACGAAGGAGAGCCGCTGCTCGGGCCTGATACGTGGCTGATGGAGGTCAAGTCCGCCAAGAGCATTCCGCTGTGGCTGGCCCGCCTTCTTTCGGAGTTTTCGGTGTATCCCACCAGCTTTTCCAAGTACGGCGCCGAATACAAGGGGCAGCTTGCCGCGAAAAACGTTCCGCCTATACTTGAGCATAAACCGGTTTCCGAACGCCGCACGGCGGCCGCGCTGGCCACGGCATAAAACGCAAAGAAGGGTTAGGAGAAACGGCAATGTTTGAATCGATTTTTGCCTCGAGCGGCGATACGACGATTACCCTTTCCGGTCTTTTGATGGCGCTGGGCGTCGCGCTCGGCCTTGGGCTCATCGTAAGCCTGGTGTATATGAAGACGCATAAGACGAAAAACCCTTCCCAAAGCTTTGCGCTGACACTGGTGATCCTGCCCGCCGTGGTCACCGTCATCATCCTGCTGGTAGGCAACAGCGTGGCGCGCGCCTTCAGTCTGGCCGGGGCGTTCGCCATCATACGCTTCCGCAGCGCGCCGGGCGACCCCAAGGATATCACCTATGTGCTCTTCTCCATGGCGACTGGGCTTGCGGTAGGCATGGGCTTCCTATTCTACGCAGCCGTCGTAGCCGTGATACTTTGCGCGACGATGGTGGTTCTCGAACTCTTAAGCTTCGGCAAAACAAAGAACGCCGAAAAGCTTCTGAAAATTACCGTCCCCGAGAATTTGGATTACGAGGGAGCTTTCGACAGCGTGTTGCAAAAATATACAAAGAGCGTCAAATTGCAGCGGGTGAAGACCGCCGACCTGGGGAGCCTTTACGAACTGCAGTACCTTGTCACCACGAAGGAGGGCGTCAGCGACAAGGCGTTTATCGACGAGCTGCGCTGCCGCAACGGCAACTTAAACATCGCCCTCTTGCTCAGCGTGCCGGAAAGCGAATTTTAACCGCACGATAGATAAGAAAGGGATGATACCATGAAATTTGGCAAGTTGATGCGGTGCGCGGCCATGATGCTGGCGCTGCTGGTAGCCGCCATAGGGTTTGCGGGCTGCACCGCGGGCGTGCAGGCACAGGATGGTTCCACGCCTTCCACACAAGCGGAAAGCACCCAGGCGCAGTCGACCGCGAGCAGTGCGCCCACGGCGCAGATCGCCCAAATCTCCGCGAAGACGGACATTGCCGACACGGATGCAACCTGGGATGAAAGTTCCAGCACGATGATTGCGCTCGGTGGCGAAAGCATTTCGGTGGAAGGCTCGGGGGCCACGGCGAGCGGGAGCGTGCTTACCATTACGAAGGCTGGAACGTATGTAATAAGCGGCTCGCTGACAAACGGGCAAATCGTCGTGAGCACAACGAAGGACGATACGGTGCGCATCGTGCTCAACGGCGCGCAGATCGCCAACAAGACGGGCGCGCCGGTCTACGCGTCGCAGTGCGATAAACTGATCATTACGCTGGCGGAAGGCACGCACAATACGCTGACCGACGGCGGAGCGGATTTTGTTTACGACAACACCGCCGATGAAGAGCCAAACGCGGCGCTATTTTGCAAGGACGACCTGACCATCAACGGAACGGGATCGCTAACGGTAAACGCCGTTTTTAACAACGGCATCGGCACGAAGGACGATCTTCTGATCGTCAGTGGAACCATCGCCATAAATGCGGCCAACCACGGCCTGCGCGGCAACGACTCGGTGACGGTTCTGGCGGGGGACATCTCCATCACCGCGGGCAACGACGGCGTGCAGACCAACAACATCGAAGATGCGACCAAGGGCTGGGTTTTGATCGAGGGCGGCTCCGTCGATATCGTCTCCGTGCACGACGGCATCCAGGCCGACACGACGCTTTCGGTAACGGGCGGAACTTTGAACATCACAGCGGGCGGCGGAGAGAAAAAGGCCCAGACCGTGGCATCTTCCGATACAACTTCAGATAGCTACAAGGGATTAAAATCCGCGGGCGACATCGCGATTTCCGCGGGTGTGATAACGGTCGACAGCTATGATGACAGCGTGCACGCCAACGGCTCCATCGCCATCAGCGGCGGGGATCTGACACTTTCTACCGGCGACGACGGCGTGCATGCGGATGCGAACCTCGCCGTCACCGGTGGAAATATAGCGGTATTGGCCTCGTACGAAGGGCTTGAGGCGGCCAACATTGCCATATCGGACGGGGTGATCGACGTCGTATCCTCGGACGACGGGCTCAACGCGGCCGGTGGCAGCGACGGGAACACGGCGGGCGGGCGCTTTGGGAAAGATACCTTCTCCTCCGGCGGCAGCTATTCCATCGTGATCACCGGCGGGCAGATCGCAATCCGGGCAGGTGGCGACGGCCTGGATTCAAACGGAACCCTGGATGTCGGCGGCGGAACCATCCTTTCCTTTATCAACTCCACGTCCGACAACGGCGCGATCGACGCCGATGGCACGGTTACCTTTACCGGCGGAACCATTATCTACGGCGGCACGGGCGCCGGCAGCAACCCGGGCGGAAATTCCACGCAGAGCTATGTATACGTGAGCGGCAGCATCGCAGCCGGCAGCGAGATTACCGTCAAGCAGGATGGCAAGACGTTGGTTGCCGCTACCGTGGCCATGGACTGCCAGTATCTCGCGGTCTCCTCGCCCGATATCGTCAGCGGCCAGAGCTACGATGTGTATAACGGCGGCACGTTGCTGGCAAGCGCTACGGCGGGCACCGGAGGTGGCGGCATGATGGGCGGCCCGGGCGGCGGAGGCTTCGGCGACCGCGGCGGCAGGGGCGGCGCCTTCCCCGGCGAAACGGGGGATGGCGCCACGGGCAACGGAGGTACGCCTCCCGGGGATATGGGAACCGGCGGCCCAGGCAACGGTACGTTCCCCGGCAACCCGCCGGATGGAAGCGCAGGAAACGGCGGTACCCCTCCCGGCACCCCGGCAGGGTCGTAAAGCCTCATAATCCGGCTGAAAGGAAGCGTGAGAAAGGGGGTGGTTGCCATGTGAACGGCCGCGCTACATGGGCATAGTTGCGATATACTGGTGGGCCGATAGCCTTAAAACAGGCGCGGTCCCCAACAAAGCCAGTTTCTCTCTGCAACATTTCAATTTTTACGAGGAGTTGATTTTTTGAAGAAAACCGGAAAGTTTATGGCGCTCATCTTAGCTGCCGTGATGACGCTCGCATTGGGAACTACGGTAGCGCTGGCCGCGACGGACGATACCACGGCCGACGCCCCGCGCACGCGCGCCAGCAGCACCGACAGCGCCAAGCCCTCGCGAGAGAAAGGCACGAAGGCCGGCGGCGTCAACGTAATCTCCATTGCCGCTTCGGTGCTTGGGAAGACGGAAGACGAAGTGAAGGAAGCGGTAAAGACCGGCAAGGTCGGCGATCTTCTGGTAGCGGCGGGCAAGGTGGATGCGTTTAAGACGGCTTATCTTACCGAAGCGAAGACCAAACTCGACGCGGCCGTTTCCGCCGGAACCTTAACGCAGGCGCAGGCGGATGAAAAGTATGCCGAACAGAAGGCGAAAATCGATGCATACGACGGCACAACGCACCTGTGCGGAGGCGCCGACCACAGCAAGATGTTTGAGCGCAAGACCAAATCCGAATCGACGACGACGGGATCGGCAACCGCGACGCTCTGATAGCGAATCGCGTTGCGCGAGGCCGAATGCAAAGAAACCAATCTAAACATGTCCTACCCGCCGGAATGCGTTTTCGGCGGGTATCTCATTGCATATTGCCTTTGGCGGCTAATTAGTTTTCAGCTTTGCATCAGCGCCAAGCGGCGTATCGCAAGCGCGACGCCGTCTTCGTCGTTGCGGGTGGTGCGGTGCCGCGCCACGGCCGCGACGTGGGGAAGCGCGTTGCCCATCGCAACCGAAACGCCGGCCCATGTGAGCATGGCAAGGTCGTTGTCATAATCGCCTATCGCCATAACCTCGTGCCGGCCGATGGCGAGGGTCTCCGCCAGACCTTCAAGCGCCCGGCCCTTGTTGACCCCCGGCGCGTTGACCTCGAAGTTTGTCGGATCGGATGTAGATACGGCAAGGTCCGCCGCCTCAAGAGGAGCCTTCGCCAGCGCGAGGGCGGCGGCGTCGCCCTCGTAGGAAACACCGATGAATTTTAAGATTTCGCCCGTCATCGCCAGCGCTTCGTCGCGCCCGACGACGCTGTCCGGCCGGAACCATATTCTATCCACGGCGCGACTCGGCCTAAGCGCGCTTGCGGTATAGATGAGCCACGTAATCCCCGCGCTTTCGGCCGCGTCGATGCACAATGCAAGCTCGTCTTGCGCAAGCGGCCTTAGCATATCTTCTTTGCCCTGCGTGCGCACCAGCGCGCCGTTGAGCCCGATGATGTCGTACGGCGCGTTTACGCTTTTCATCAGCCCGTCGATTTCAAACGGCCCCCTGCCGCTTGCGACGCATAGGCGGATCCCCGCCGCTGCGGCCTCGCGCAGCGCCGCCGCGTTGCCCGGAGAAATTTCGCCGCCCTTGCGAAGAAGCGTGCCGTCCATATCGCACGCGATTAGGCGCACCTGATTCTGAATCGCCATCGTCACCCTGCCTTATTTACATAGTGATGTGATTATACCATATCCTATGGGAACCGTACCCAAGGGCACAGCGTTTTACAGAGTAGCGATGCCGTCGGGGGCCTCCAAGGGAGGCGGCGCTTCCTTTATGTGGCAAAGCATTGTATACTATTTTTCGCCGCCGGTATCGCGCAGGAAGCCTCGCTGTGAATATGAACGGGCAACGAAGATGTCGGACGACATTTGCCCCATCGTTTCGGCGCAAATCGAGAGACAAATCATTGCGGCGCGAGTTCCGCGTCGATCTTAAATGCAAATTTCCTACAGCAAATTTCATGCGGCAGCTTCATGCGAAAGGATGAATACCATGCAGGTTCGCGTACAGCGCAAGGCGGCGTTTACGGTAATCGGCAGGCTTGGGCAAGGGCCGTCACGCTCCGGCCCGATATGGATTCGCCCGTTGTGGCGGGATCTTCAGCAGGAGTTTGAGGATATTCGCCACCTGGCGATGCGCGGGCCGGACGGAGAGGTGGCCGGCATGTGGGGGTTGATGAGCGACGCGCGCGATTACCTCGCGCCCTGGGGAGATGAAGGTCGCTATTTAGCGGGCTGCGAAGTAAACCCCGGCGTTTCGCCGCCCCGGGGTTGGACGCTGTGGAGCATTCCCGAGCAGGTATATCTCGTCGCCCCATGCAAGCGGGATAATTACCAGGATACCTATGACCGCGTGATGAACAACTTGTTTGAAAGCGAACGCTATAGCCTTGCGGGCGCGGTGCACGAATATTATCCGCCCGGAGGAGAAGACGTGATCGAACTGTATGTGCCGATCGTCAGTGACGTGGCGCGCTTGGCATAGATGGAAAGGTATTCTATAAATTTCCATGCGGCAAGTTTTGACAAACGCTGCGCAAGTGGGTACACTATATACAAATCCTAAATCTGTAAGATTAGGCATAAATCAGACTATCATGGATAAGGATGGGATTGCGTTGACAAAGTTTCCGCGTTGCCTGCTATGTGCCTTCGCCCTTGTGCTCGCGCTGGGCGTGTTCCCGGTAAGCGCCTCAGCCGCCACGTTGGGGGGCGTGCATACGGAGGATGAGTTTGATGTGGATCTGCGTTCCGCGTTGGGGGCGGTGGAAGAATCCCCGCTGGCGCAGCAGCAGAAACAGGCCGCGCAGGTAAGCGCGAGCGACAGCGCGTCGTACACGGCTGCGCCGGAGCTTATCCTGGCGGATGCCATTGCCGATGCCAACGGCGTTGTGCCGCTTTATCCCTTTGTAGCAACGAAATACGATCGGCCCGTCTCCTACGAAAAGCCCTACATTGTCGGCGTGGATACGGTGAACCAGGTCATCACGGTCGTCAAGCGCGGGGATAGCGACAGCTACGACGTGCCGGTCAAGTACTTCATCTGCTCCACCGGCACCAAGAAAGATCCTACGCCCGACGGCCTCTTTCTCCTTTCGAATAGCGATCGTTACGATTGGATGTACTTTAAAAAGTTCAAGTGCTATGTGCGCTATCCGGTGCATATTTTCGAGGACTATTTCTTCCACTCGCTTATTTACAACAAGCAGGATGTTTCCTCGCTGTCCCGCTCGAGCTACAACAATTTGGGTAAGCCCGCGTCTCACGGCTGCATCCGCATGCTGGATGACGAAGTAAAATGGATGAGCGAAAATCTCGAAGGCGGCACCGCCGTCATCGTGTATGCGGGCGCTTCGGATTCGGCGCTCAACAAGGCGCTCAAGCCGAAATAGATCCGCAGCATTTCGTAAAAAAAAAGCGGCGAAAGCCGCTTTTTTCATTAAAATAGTCGGTTGAGGTGCTAGATCCAATATGCCTTTTCGCGTTCCAGCGTTTTGTTGAAGACGGCCCAAGAGGCAAAATTGCAAGGCGGTCCCTGCTGCGAACGATCCGCATTAATTCCCGCTAGGCCGCTTAGTGCCAGCGGGAAGCGGCGTTTGCAGTATTTTGCTTTTCTGCTATTCGGCAATTTTACCCATCGACGACTTCGCTAAAAATAGAGATTTCATTTTCACGAATTTCGTAAAGCAGGTCTATGATATGCTGCAGCGAAACGCCGCTTGATCCGCGGCCATCTTTTTGCGAAGCGGCATATTTTATGCTTAATGAACGTAGTATGCCGGCTTTAGCCACAATGGTGTTTTCGTATGCCTTCACGGCGCGAGTTTTTTGCATACCCAAGAAAAAATGCAATCTCGTTTTGATAAGTTGCTTATGTTCTCTGAGATGATGAAGATAACGAAAGCTAAGAGGATGTTCTTTTTGTATCTGTTCATGGATTAAGCCATAATAATCAAGGCCGATTCTAATCTTTCCGGCCTCGGATATGCGTAGCAGATATAGGTCGTTGGGGCTTATGTGGCTTTTTAAGTAGTTGCCCAAGTTATTGAGAAATAATGCCGTATTGTGGGGATAGGGACAATCCGAAAGAAATGGGGTTAATTCCATAATGCGGTTTTTTTGAGCCCACGCGAGGTTGCCGTGTTTTTCACAGGCTATGCCATATCGATATGCTTTGCAGAATGCGTTAAAGGAATGGCGGATACATGCGTATTTACCAGCTCTATTCATGCCGGTTGAAAAGATCGATTGAGTTCCTTTGTCGATGCCATAGATCAATTGAGGATGTAGCAAGTGCGAGTTTTTGCCCAAGCGGCACTGATCTAAATAGTATTCATCGACAAGAACCACCAGATATGTGCCCAGATTAATATTCTGTTCAATGCAATCCAACAAATCGATATTTTGAATGAACTCATCCGGGATCGATTGTATAGATAAAACTTTTGTGGGCAAAGCGTGATATGCATAACTTGCGGCATCTAAGTAATTCATATATATGCCATATGGATGATCTGAATACTGCTCAACGCCATAAGGTATGGTGTAATGGCTCATAATCCAATTGTGCAGGTGGGGATAGCTTGAAAGGATGGAAAGGCAATGTGCATAATGCAATAAGTTATCCATATTAATGTTAACCGTAATCGGAAGAATAGTGGACATGGATAAAAGGCCTCCGTTATAAATTTTCTATCAGCGATATGGATTTCGCTCAAAATTGGCGCAATATGATGAAATATTGACGGCTGTAAGAGTAAGAACACAAATTTTTCATGTTGCCAATGCCGAGAACTGCATAAAACGGTAAGCGATTTCCGCATGGGTCCAGGCGGCAAGGGCGCGGGTTCGTACTAGTTGCCATGACCCGAAGAAATGGGATTTTTTAAACATAGACGGTTTCCTTGCATGCTGCTCATACGGCGATGGATAATGGAGCTCATCGGTAATTGCACGAAGATGGTAGAAAACGTCTTAACGATATTTTGTCAACCACATGCCCATATGATATGAAAAGTGATATCACCGTACCCGATCGGCGGGGTGATGTCAAGGAATGTTGGAGGACTTATGCTATACCTTCCTTGGAGAAGACATATAATCTGGCGCATATCGTTCGATAGCCGCGTTTGAGAGGCCCGCCTACCCGAAAGTAGGGCTGTAAATGCCGTTGGCAAAAAACAGAAGCGGCGCGATGAACCGAAAATGTAGATGCGTAAAGCTTGTTTGCGTGTTAGGCACTGCGGATGGATCATCCATATGTTTTTGCAGGAACGTTTGCCGATTTACGCACGGACTCTGTCATCTTTGCGCAAACTTGCATTGTGCGATCAGTGCTTCCGGCGTTGACAAACGCAGGGTATGCGGATAGAATACTCTGTAAGACAGGCGACGATGGGGAGCAGTAGTCTCCGCTGCGCGCGAAAAGAGATCCGCCCGGTTTGGTGAAAAGGCGGCCGCGTATGGGATGAACTCGCCCCGGAGCTTCCGGCGCAGGCCGGACGTGCCCCGCGTTAAGGGGTTGAGCGGGCGGCTAAGCCGCCAACGAGAGTGGTACCGCGAGGGCAAAACCTTCGTCTCTTTACGAGGCGAGGTTTTTTTGTCTCCTCCGATGGAAAGGATGGTTCCCATGCAGGAAAAACCGTATATCCCCAGCGCCGTCGAAAAAAAGTGGCAGCACATTTGGGAAGAGGAAGGCGCGTTTCGCGCCGAGTTTCCCAGCCGCAAGCCTAAGTTTTATCCACTGATCGAGTTCCCCTATCCGTCGGGCAACGGCCTGCATGTGGGGCACCCGCGCCCGTATACCGCGATGGACATCATCGCGCGCAAACGTCGCAACGAGGGCTACAACGTGCTGTTTTGTATTGGGTGGGACGCGTTTGGCCTGCCGACGGAAAACTACGCGATCAAAAACCGCATCCATCCGCGGATCGTCACCGAGCAGAATATCGCCCACTTCAGGAAGCAGATTCAGTCGCTCGGCTTTTCGTTCGATTGGTCGCGAGAGGTGGATACCACCGACCCGAACTACTATAAGTGGACGCAATGGCTGTTTTTAAAGTTTCTCGAGCACGGGCTCGCGTATAAGGCCGAAATACCCGTCAACTGGTGCACGAGCTGCCAGGTGGGGCTTGCGAACGAAGAAGTTGTGGACGGCGTGTGCGAGCGTTGCGGCGGCGAGGTGGTACGGCGGGTAAAATCCCAGTGGATGCTCAAGATTACCGCCTATGCGCAAAAGCTGCTCGACGGCCTTAATACCGTAGATTATCTCGACCGCATCAAGGCTCAGCAGCGCAATTGGATCGGCCGCAGCGAGGGCGCGGAGGTGGATTTTGCGCTGCGCGCGGGCGGAGCGGAAACCGGAGAGAAGCTGCGCGTGTATACAACCCGGCCCGACACGCTCTTTGGCGCCACCTATATGGTCGTGTCGCCCGAGCACCCGTTGATCGAGCGGCATAAAGGCGCGATTGCCAACTACGATCAAGTTGCCGCCTACCGCGCCGAGGCCGCGCGCAAGAGCGACTTTGAGCGCACGGAGCTTAACAAAGACAAGACCGGCGTGCCGCTTGTAGGTTTAGACGCCGTAAATCCCGCCACCGGCAAGCCGGTTCCGGTGTGGAGCTCGGATTACGTGCTCATGGGCTACGGCACAGGCGCGATCATGGCCGTGCCCGGGCACGACCAGCGCGACTGGGAATTTGCCAAAGCGTTCGGGTTGCCCATCGTCGAAGTCGTGGCCGGGGGAGATATTCAGAAAGAGGCGTATGTCGATATCCGCGACGGTGTGATGGTCAACTCGGGCTTTCTCAACGGCTTAAAAGCTCATGAGGCCATCGTGAAGATGACCGAATATTTGGAGCAAAAGGGCCTGGGCGAGAAAAAGGTGAACTACAAGCTGCGCGATTGGGTATTTTCCCGTCAGCGCTATTGGGGCGAACCCATCCCGGTGGTGTGGTGCGAGCACTGCGGCTGCGTGCCCCTGCCCGAGGATCAGCTGCCGCTCGTGCTGCCTAATACCGATCACTATATGCCCACCGAAAATGGAGAATCCCCGCTCGCCGCGATGGAGGATTGGGTGAACACCGCCTGCCCCAAGTGCGGCGCGCCCGCCAAGCGCGAAACCGACACCATGCCGCAGTGGGCCGGCTCCAGCTGGTATTTCTTGCGGTATATGGACCCTGATAACGATCAGGCCTTTGCGTCCGAAGAGGCGCTTGCGTACTTTTCGCCGGTGGATTGGTACAACGGCGGCATGGAGCACACCACGCTGCACCTGCTCTACTCGCGCTTCTGGAATCATTTTTTGTACGACATCGGCCTTGTGAAAACGCCGGAACCCTACGCCAAGCGCACGAGCCAGGGCATGATTCTGGGCGAAAACAACGAGAAGATGTCCAAATCCCGCGGCAATGTGATCAATCCAGACGACGTCGTCTCCGAGATCGGCGCGGATGCCTTCCGCATGTACGAAATGTTCATGGGCGCGTTCGACCAGGCGATTCCGTGGTCTACGACGGGCGCGCGCGGCTGCCGTCGCTTTTTGGAGCGCGTATGGAAGTTGGCGGATATGATTGAGGGCGGCGAGGGCTATTCTAAAGATCTTGCGCCCGATGTGCATTTTGCGATCAAGAAAGTCGGCGACGACTACGAGAAGATGAAGTTCAACACCGCCATCGCGCAGATGATGACGCTGACGAACCTGTTTTACCAAAAGGGCAGCGTGACGCGCGGCGAGCTGAAGGCTCTGCTTCAGTTGCTAAGCCCGGTGGTGCCGCATATCGCCGAGGAGATGTGGGAGGCGCTGGGGGAGACGGACCGATTGCATAACCATCCGTGGCCCGCGTATAGCGAGGATGCCATCGTCAGGGCCGAGGTGGAAATCGCCGTGCAGATCGGTGGAAAGGTGCGCGCGCGCATTATGGTACCCACGTCCCTCAAGCCGGAGGATGCGCGGGAAAATCTGCTCGCGCGCGACGAGATCGCCGCGTTGGTGGGGGATGCGCCGATTAAGAAGTTTGTGTTCATCCCCGGCAGGTTGGTGAATATCGTACTGTAGCCGCGCAAGCCGGCCCTGCGCTTTCATTCGCAAAGCGCGGGGCCGAAGTTATGGCGGATGGAGGAGGAATGGGCTTGCCGTACTTTACGCGATCGAGGAAGATGTCGCAAATACTCTTTGCCGTAAGCGCGGTGTTTTTTGTTCTATCCGTTGTGGCGTTTTTCTTCGCGGATCTACTCAACCTCGGCTTTCATAACAACCCCGAACCAGCCTTTTTATTTACGCTATGTCTACTTGTATTTCTCATGACGCTCTTGCTGGCCATTGCCTTACGGTGCGTGGCCAAGGATGCGGAAGAAGACCTCAATTTACTGCGGCTTTCCGATAAGGAACGCGGGGAATAGGCGTCATTGACGCCGTTCCACCAGTGCATGGTTATCGACAAGGAGGGGTTCCATGGATTTTCTATCGCTGGCCGCTTCGCGCAAAAGCGTGCGCGGCTTTAACGATCGGCCCGTTTCGGAGGAGTGCCTCCTTGCGCTGCTGGAGGCGGCGCGGCTCGCGCCCAGCGCGGGCAACCTGCAGCCGTGGAAGTTCTATGCGGTTCTGAACCGCAGCAAAATCGATTCTTTGGGCAAGGAAAGCTACCGTGCGCCGTGGTTTTTGAGCGCGCAGGTGGTCATCGTGGTGATGGCGGACGCCGAAGCTTCCGCCACAGTGTACGGCGAGCGGGGAAGAAGCCTGTATTGCTATCAGGACACCGCGGCGGCGGTTGAAAACATTTTGCTGTGTGCCGCGTCGCTCGGCCTGGGCGCGTGCTGGGTCGGCGCGTTCGATGAGAAGAGCTGCGCCTCCATCCTTAGCCTTCCGCGCGGCGAGCGGCCGGTGGCGCTCATTCCCGTCGGCTACCCGGTCGCACAGCCCGAAGCCCGGCCCCGCAAGCCGCTTGAAGAGGTAGCCGTGTTCATCCGGTAGCTTTAATTTATAGTCTCCCAACCCCACAAGCGGCCGCAATGCAAAGACCCCTGCCGGCTTAGGGGCGTTACGAAGCAGTAGGTTTTGCCCAGAGGCCATGATGCGAGCATCTCTGCTTGTTTATTGTTCCAATTTGCTTTATGCTCATAGCGAAGATAATTTACGCTAGTGGAAGAATGTAAATATTGGCTCATAATTTCCTGCTCATAAGAGGTGTTATCATGATTCACATACCAAACTACACATTCACCAACTTGGAGCAAATTAGCAAGGGGTGGTCATCGGACAAAAAATATTGTGCCACCGATATCGATGGCATAAAATACTTCCTCCGTATATCGACGCTTGAACGATATGATAGGCGTAAGTCAATATATGATATTACGAAACGAGCAATGCAATTAAACATTTCCGTCAACCAACCTCTTGATTTCGGTACATACGAAAACAGCGTATATACGCTCTTTGATTGGATTGACGGCGAAGATTTGAAAACGGTTCTGCCGTCACTATCGGAAACAGATCAGTATAAACTGGGGTTTGAATCCGGCGATATCCTCCATAAATTCCACACCCTGCCCGAACCAGAAAATCAAGAAGATTGGGCAACATATTATAATTGGAAAATTGACCGTGACATCAAAAAATACTACGATTGTGGCATTCAATTCGAAGGAGCCGAAACCGTTATTTCCTATATCAACCAAAACCGGCACCTGCTTGATAAGCGCCCACAACGTTATCAACATGGGGATTACCACATAGGCAACATGATGGTTGAAAACGACAATTTGACCATCATCGACTTCGACAGCAGCGGTTATGGAGATCCGTGGGAGGAATTTAACCGGATCCCATTTAGCGCAACCCTCAGTCCTCGTTTTGCATCAGGTCAAATAAACGGTTATTTCCATGGCGAACCTCCGATAGTATTTTTTCAGTTGATGAAATTATATATTTCCAGTAACATGATTTTTTATATAACTAAAGCGATTCCATTCGGAAAGCAGGAAGTCGACTTTGCATTGAAACAATGCCGTAATATTATGGAATGGTATGATGATATGAGACGTATTATGCCGATATGGTAGAAATTATTAGTGAATAATATGTATATTTATGTAAATTTGAATTATAGATAATAAACATTTTATTTTTTACATGTGATGGCAGGTCAAGCCTGCAATGACGGAACAAGGCGACGTACCTAATAAGCATTACCTTTTGATATGAGATCTGATGTGATAACTTTAAAAAGGGACGCTCGACCGCAATTGGTCAAACATCCCTTAATTATTGACTTTAAATCTATTTTATTGTACCGGCCCTTATCCGGCGGGGGCTTTGTCGGTTATCCTTTAGGCATCCGGCCATTCCAAGGCAAGAATCGCGTATTCCAGCGTATCGAGCCATATCGGATTTCCATGCGCATCTGTTTTAAAGTAAACATTCCGCAGCAAATGCCCTTCCCTTCGCATGCCTAGACGCTCGAGCAGCTTCCACGACGAAATGTTTTCAGGGTTGCACATCGCGGTTACGCGGTGCGCGCCCTGGCGCCGAAAGACGTCGTCCACCAATGCGCGCACGGCCTCCGAGGCATACCCGCGTTTTTGAAAGCCCGGATGGAACACATAGCCAAGCTCCCAGGTGCTATATTCGCCCTTGGCAAGGTACACGTTGCCGATCAGCTTGTTCGTTTCCTTCAGGCAAACCGCCCAAAATGCATCGTTCTGAGAGCGGCGGACTGTTTCACGGCGGCATTTTTCCTGCGAAAAAATATCGTAGGGCTCAAAGCGCACGACTTCTTCAAGGGATAAATACTCGTACAGATCGCGCCAATCGCCGGGCTCAAACCGCCGCATCATCAGCCGTTCCGTCTCCATGGAAACCCTCCTTAGGTAGAAAGGGCGACGCTTAAGCGCTCTTCTTTATTTCCGAAATGCCTCATACAGCGCCTTGGCCGCGGGCTCCGTCATGCCCGGAACCGCGGCAAGCTCCTCAACCTGCGCCCGCCGGATTGCCTCGATCGTGCGGAAGTGGCTCAGCAAAGCTCGCCTTCTTGTCGGCCCTATGCCGGGCACTTCTTCCAGGCGGCTCTTGATCTGCTGTTTCCCGCGCAGTTTGCGATGCTGGGTGATGCCGAAGCGGTGCGCCTCATCGCGCAGTCGCTGCAGAAGGTGCAGGGCCTCGCTGTGCCGGTCCAGCAAAATAGGGTCGTCGTTATCCGGCAAGTACACCTCTTCAAAGCGCTCGGCAAGCGAGAAGAAGAAGGGCATCGGGTTTACGCCCGCCGCTTGCGCGGCCTCCATCGCAAAGCGAAGCTGCACAGGCCCGCCGTCGATGAGCACCGCGTCGGGCAGGGCGGTGAACTTGCCTCCGGAAGGGTCCTTACCCTTTTCGATCAGCTCCTGCGCCTCTTTTTGCGCATGGGTGAAGCGTCGGGTAATCACCTCGGCCATGGATTCAAAGTCGTTCGGCCCCTCCACCGTGCGGATGCGGAATTGCCGGTAGTCCTTGGGAGATGATTTTCCGTCGATGAACACGACCATCGCGCCGATGGACAGCGCGCCCTGCGTGTTGGAAATATCGTAACACTCGATGCGCCGAGGCGTCTTCTGCATGCCCAGCGCATCCTTGAGCTGTTCGCAGGCGCCAAGGGTCCGTGCGCGCTTGTTTGCAAAATCCGCCGCCCGCTTGGCCGCCGCGTCTATGGCGTTTTTATGAGCCATATCCACCAGCTCTTTTTTATGTTCGCGCTGCGGCACGCGCAGGTAGACCCTCGAACCCTTCTCGCGAGTGAGAAGCTCCTCGATTACCTGCATGTCGTCCGTTGCCGTGTGCAAAAGGATTTCGCGCGGGATGAACGTCGCCTCGTCGTAGTATTGCAAAAGGAACATCGAAAGCCATTCGCCGCCATATTCCGCCTCTACGCCCGCGCGCTCGAGCACGAACGTATCCGAGCCGATCAGCTTTCCCCCGCGGATGAACAGCGCCACCACCACCGCATCCACGCCGTCGGAGGCGGCGGCCAGAACATCCTGATCCTCTCCGGCCGTGGAAACTGCTTTTTGCCGCTGTAGGATGCCCTCGATCGCCAGAATTCTGTCGCGCAGGATGCCCGCGCGCTCAAACTTCAGCTCGCGGCTCGCCTCGGCCATCTGCTCGCGCAGCGCGACAAGGATTTCCTCGTGCCTTCCGCCGAGGAAGGATACCACCTGCGCGATCACTTCTTTGTATTCGCCGGGCGACACTTGCCCGCCACAGGGCGCGAGGCAATTGCCCATTTCATATTGGATGCAAGGCCGGCCTACCGGCAGCTCTTTTTCGAGATCTTTCGTGCAAGTGCGCAGCGGAAATACGCCGCGCAATACCTCGAGCACATCGCGAACCACCGTCGCGCCTTGGTAAGGCCCAAAGTATTTCGCGCCGTCCTTTTCCATCTTGCGCACCAGCTCGACTCTGGGGTATTTTTGCTTCTGGTCGATGCGGATGTAGGGGTATTGCTTATCGTCCTTGAGCAGGATGTTGTACCACGGGCGGTGGAGCTTGATCAGGTTGCATTCCAGAATCAGCGCCTCGAGCTCGGTGTCGCACAGGATGATGTCGAAGTCGTCGATCTTCTCCACCATCGCCAGCACTTTCGCGCCGTGTCCGCGGGAGGATTGAAAATATTGCCGCACGCGGTTTTTTAGCGATATCGCCTTGCCGACATAGATGATGTCGCCCTCGTGCTTCATGATGTACACGCCGGGGGAATCCGGCAGGTTCTTTATTTTCAGTTCGAGATCGGGCATTGGGTATGAAACCTCCCATGGATATTCTTGGGCGTCACCCGCCAAGGCGGCTGGGCGAGAGCGGTTTGGGCCCCCCTGCCGGCGTCGGCGAAGCTACAGAAACTCGCGCGCATTTTGCGCATCTTGATCCGTTACGGGCTCTTGGGAATAGCGCGCCCTGTCGTACGCATCCGCAAAGGCGGCGATATCGCCCCGCCGGGGAACGGCCGGGCCGGCCAAGTGTTCCCGCGCCGTGAGCGCAAGGTCCGGCGAGCGCTTGCCGCCGCGGTACAGCATGTGCTCCATCACAAAGCGCACCCTTTGGCGGTTATTCAGCTTTTCCCAACGCGGCGGTCGGTACGAAAGCCTGCGCGCCGCGCGCATAAGCCCCTCGGCGGCATTGAGGCGCACCTGTTTCCAACTCATCAGCGCAAACTGCTCCTCGTCATAATCGCCCTCAAGTCCGTCGCCGGCGGCGAACCACCTGCGCAAATAGCGATAGAGGCGCTTAAAAAGCCTGGCGGCCGCGCGCAGAATGAAAAACGCCAAGGTTAAAAGCACGGCGATCGTGACCGCCCACGCAAGAATCATCAGCAGCGTTTCAAGCCACTGCGGCATCCAACTGGGCGGGACATCGCCCATATCCCCAAGCGACGGCCCTTCTCCGGGTGGTACGGCCTCTGCCTCACCCCCGCCGCCAAACAGGCCGCCGAGCCATAGCATCGCCAAGATCACCGCGCGCACGACGGATAAGAACAGTTCTTTGATCGCGCCGATGTTAACGAGCAAGAGTGCCAACAGCAAAAAGCCCGCCGTCATCGCAAGGTTGCCGAGCCGGAGCGCGGACGCGCTGTTTCTGCCCGCGGCGACGGCGGTGGATTCGGCGTTGAGCAACACGATGCCGTAGATGAGATAAACGGCGCAACCTATGCCCAGCGTGGATAAGATGGCGGTTTGCTCATTTACGAGCGCGAGCACGTACACGATGCCGTACAGCGCTCCGCCGGAGGTGACCTGCGGAAATGTCATCGAGGTGTGAGAAAGCGGGCGCGCCGCGGCCAGGCTTGCTATGGAGAACGCCAGCACCGGCAGGGCGAACGCAAGGTTCCAAATCCCCTTGTCGAGCAATACGGCTTGAGTAGCTGCTGAAATAAGAAAAACGACGATGCCGATCGGGCGGTGACGCTTGGGAAACGCAGCCTCCAGCGCCACGGCGATCGCCGCCGATGCCGCCCCGAAGGCCAGATAGCGCCACACGGGCTGCGTGCGGGGGAAGCCCCCGATCAAAAGCGCGACGGGAAACCAGAACAGAAAAAGGGTGACCAGCGCAAAGACCCTACGCACCCAGCGCATCCGCTTCACCTCCGCCATCAACCGGCAAAAAAAGCGCCGTGTTGCCGCGCGCGCGCAAAAGGTCGGCGCGCTGTTCGAGCATGGGGCTTATATAGGGGGTAATGATCAAAAAGTCCATGCCGGTCATGCCGGGCAGCGCATCCAGATAAGTGTGGAAGCTCAGCTGCCGCTCCGTCTTGATGTGCGCAAGGGCGTTAAGCAGAATCTGCCGTTGCTGCGGGCTTGCGGCGGGGAGGATGCACAGCGTTTCCCCTTGCGCGCCGTCCGTCATAGCGCCGTTGCAGCCGATGCCCGCCTCCACGCCGTTGGCGATTGCGTGAAGCGCGGCGGTAGCCGCCAGGGAGATCGCCCGCTCGATCAACGCGGCCTCGCCTTCGTTGAGCTTGTTCCACTGCCGCTCGGCAACCTGTACGTTGATCAGAATCATCAGCCGTGGCGATGCGGTGAAATCCCGCTGCATCACCTGCAGCTTGCCGGTTCTTGCGCTAGCCCTCCAGTGCACGTCGCGCAGCGGGTCGCCCGCGCGGTATTCGCGGATGCCCGAATACAGAAACGGATCGGGCACGATCCAGCGCTTGACGATCAGCTCGCCCTGCCAGCGGCTCGAAGGGAGTATGAGTTCATCCGGGTTAAGAAGGCGCGGGTAGACGGTCACCGAAAGGCGCATGTCGCCCTCGCTGCTCTTGGCCTTTAGGCCGAAAAGATCGCCGGAGCTTATGACGACCGAGCTTAAATCGAAAACGCCGCGAGCATCGCAGCGCACCGCGTGCCGCCGGATGATGCGGCGATACGGGCTTAAAAAGAACATGGAGCGGTGATAGCGGCTGCCGTCCACCGAAAGATTTTGCTGCCGTCCAAAGCGAAACGATTCCGGCATGCGCGATTCCACGCGCAGCCAAGGCACGGGCAGCCATTTGCGGTTTTCGATGGTTTCTACCATTTCGTTCGTTTCCCCGGCGAACAGCTCACTGCGTGTAAACTTTCTTTCGTAGCGCACTTTTTTGAGCCCCCATAGGCCGAATAGCGCTGCCTGGAGCGCCAGGGCGGCGGCGCCCATGCTGAGAATCCACAAAATATTCAAAGACGCCATCCCTTTCTGCCCGTGGGCCTTCCGCCCCATCTTTGTATCCAGTGCTTGCAATAGGCCGTGCACAGGTATAAAACTTGGGCTCCTTGGCTGTTGAGCCGGCTCTGCGACCTTTGCGCCGTTTTCGGGCGAAATCCGGGAAAGCGCTTTTTGCCCATGAGAGCCTTTCCTGCCGTTATGCGGTTGCCGCTAAGGAATCCATCTTTGATTTTGCACAGCCCTCTTAGGGTGACGAGATCCGAGCCCATGCGGTTATCCGAGGCGCAGAGGGCGGCCTAGGTTCGTTGCCGCCGCTCGGTGTGGGGGTCTGCCATGCCGTCGTGACGTTGCCTTGCCCTGCCGCCCTCTGCGCCTCGGATAACTCGTTGACCCCAAACCGCCTTGCGAGGCTGCAGTTCAAGGAAGAAGAGGAAGGCATAGCGAGCCTATTTCGAGCGATGATGACGATGAAATGCGCCTCGCTAGGCGGTTTGGGGCGCTTGGGTTCGGATCCCGTTACCCTATACGGGCCTCGCTTCCGTGGGAACCGCGGTAAGTTTTACGGCGTCCGCCACGGCGCTCTCGCCCTGCCCCGTGCGGCCGTACGCGCCGCGCACGGTCAGCCTGTGCGAGAGCACCGGCGCGGCCAGCGCCTTTACGTCGTCCGGCGTTACAAACGAGCGGCCGCTCACCGCCGCATATGCCTGCGCAACCCGCATCAGCGCCAGCGATGCGCGCGGGCTCGCGCCCAGCATCACCTGCTCGAGCTTGCGCGTGTGCTCCACCAGCGCGACGATATAATCTCTGACCGCGCCGGACACCTGAACATCCCGGCACGCTGTTTGCGCGCGAATTACCTCCTGCGCGTCGGCCACCGGCTCGATTTCTTCGAGGGGATCGTCGCGCACAAACCGATCGAGAATCGCCGCCGCTTCGGAAGCGCTGGGATAGCCCATGCTCAGCTTCATCAAAAAACGGTCGAGCTGCGCCTCGGGCAACGGAAATGTGCCCTGGATTTCGATCGGATTCTGGGTGGCGAGCACGAGAAACGGCTCGGCGAGAGGGTAAGTCGTGCCGCCCTCGGTCACTTGCCTCTCCTCCATCGCCTCGAGCAGGGCGCTCTGGCTGCGCGGTGTCGCGCGGTTGATCTCGTCCGCCAGCAGGATGTTCGCAAACACCGGGCCGGGGCGGAACGAAAAATTTCCTTCCCGCTGATCAAAAACCGACATGCCGGTGATGTCGGAGGGCAGAAGATCCGGCGTAAACTGAATGCGCTTAAACGTAAGGGCGATGGAGCGGGAGAGCGTTTTGGCCAGCATCGTCTTGCCGGTGCCCGGCACATCCTCCAGCAGCACGTGTCCGCGCGCGAAGATTGCGGATGTGATCAGCTTGAGCACGTCTGCCTTGCCCACGATTACTTTGGAAACATTTTCTATGATGCGCGCCGCGAGCCCCTGAATCTCCTGTGCGTTCATGTACCGGCCCCCCGCTTTCGTATGCTGATTGCCTTATCAATAACAAGGGCAGTATGCTATATACACAGTATACACCCTCTTGTGTGAATCGACAAACCGCCAACGCGCATGGCGTATGTTTGCGCCGCCCCCCGATCGTGGTATAATACTCTGAACGCGCATTGCTAGGCGCGGCACCCACGACACAAAGGATGAAAAAAATATGCAATTGATCAAAGGCATTTTCGGAATCGGCAACGAGGCGGAAGTCAAAAAGATCGCAAAGATCGTCGATAGAGTCGAGGCGCTCGAGGGCGGCTACCGTGAGCTTACCGACGCGCAATTGCGCGGCAAGACGCCGGAGCTTAAGGAGAGGCTATTAAGGGGAGAAACGCTTGACGAGCTTTTGCCCGACGCGTATGCGACCGTCACTGAGGCCGCGCGCCGCACCATCGATCAAACCCCGTTCCGCACGCAGATTATGGGCGCTGTGGCGCTGCACCAGGGGCGTATTGCCGAAATGAAAACCGGCGAGGGCAAGACGCTCACCGCCGCGCTGACGGCTTACTTAAACGCGCTCGAGGGCAAGGGCGTGCACATCGTCACCGTCAACGACTATCTCGCTAAGTTTCAGGGCGAGTGGATGGGCAAGATCTACCGATTTTTAGGCATGAGCGTCGGACTCGTTCTGCACGATAGGGATGGCGAAACGCACCGCGCGGCCTACCACAGCGACATTACCTACGGCACCAACAATGAATTTGGCTTTGACTACCTGCGCGATAACATGGTGGTATACGAAAACGCTATGGCGCAGAGGGATTTGCACTTCGCCATCGTAGATGAGGTGGACTCCATCCTCATCGACGAGGCGCGCACGCCCCTGATCATATCCGGGCAGGGGGAAAAGTCCACCGAACTTTACGCGCGCGCGGATCGCTTTGCGAAAACGCTGTATCGCGATTCCGACTATACCGTAGACGAAAAGCTTCGCTCGGTTACGCTTACGGAAGACGGCGTCCGCAAGGCGGAGCGGTTCTTTGGCGTGGAGAATTTCTCCGATATCGAAAACACCCTGCTCAACCATCACGCCAATCAGGCGCTTAGGGCCCATACGCTGTTTAAGCGTGATGTCGACTACGTCGTCAAGGACGGCGAGGTGATCATCGTGGACGAATTCACCGGCCGCCTGATGACGGGCCGCCGCTACAACGAGGGGCTGCACCAGGCCATCGAGGCGAAGGAGCATGTGGAGGTGGCCAGGGAAAGCAAGACGCTGGCGACGATCACGTTCCAGAATTACTTCCGCATGTATAAAAAGCTTTCGGGCATGACGGGTACCGCCAAGACCGAGGAGCAGGAGTTTACCGGCATCTACAAGCTGGATGTCGTGCAGATTCCCACTTTCAAGCCCATGATCCGCAAGGATTTAAACGACGTGATCTACCGTACGCAAGGCGCGAAGTTTGCCGCCGTCGTCAAGGAAGTCGGCGAGATGTATGCGCAAAAGCGCCCGGTTCTGGTGGGCACGGTTTCCGTGGAAACCAGCGAAATGCTCTCGGGCATGCTGGGGCGCGCAAGCATCCCTCACGTGGTGCTCAACGCCAAGTTCCACGAAAAAGAGGCCGAGATCGTCGCCCAGGCGGGTAAGATAGGCGCAGTGACGATCGCAACCAACATGGCGGGCCGCGGCACCGATATTTTGCTCGGCGGCACCCCGGAGTTTCTCGCCCGGCAGGAGATGGAGAAGCAGGGCTTCTCGCCCGAGATGATCGACGAGGCGCAAGGGCACAGCGAGGACGCGCCCGAAGAAGTTTTAAGCGCAAGGGAAACCTACCGCCGGCTGCTTAAGGAGTTTAAGCTGGAGACGGAAAAGGGGCACGAGCAGGTGGTTGCCCTTGGAGGGCTTCATATCATCGGCACGGAGCGCCACGAGAGCCGCCGCATCGACAACCAGCTGCGCGGCCGCGCCGGCCGCCAGGGAGATCCGGGCTCCTCGCGCTTTTATGTCGCGCTGGAGGACGACCTGATGCGCCGTTTCGGCGGCGACCGCATAGCACCCCTCATCGAAAGGCTTGGGCTCGAAGAAGACGAGCCGATCGAGGCCGGCATGCTCACCAAGCAGATCGAATCGGCGCAAAAGCGGGTGGAAGGGCACAACTTCGACATTCGCAAACACGTGCTGCAGTACGACGACGTGATGAACCAGCAGCGCGAGATCATCTATGCCCAGCGCAAGCAAGTGCTCGCGGGCGAGGACATGCGCGCGGAGATCATGAACATGCTCGATCAGCTTATCGAAAAAATGGTATCGGAGCATTGCCCCAAGGGAACCATCTCCGAAGAGTGGAACCTTGCTTCCTTGCGTACCGAGGTGGAGAAGTATTTCCCGGTGGCGGGCTATGACGGCGCGGGCCAATGGTTTGAGGGCCTTTCCGAAAAAGAGATGATCGCCCTTACGCAAGAGCATATCGAGGAAAGCTTGCTCAAAACCGGCAAGGCCTGCTACGAGGCGCGTAAAAAGGCGGCCGAGGAGGCCGGGGCGGATTTTTCAGAAATTGAGCGCGTGCTGCTTTTGCGTGCGGTGGATAACCATTGGATGGACCATATCGACGATATGGATCAGCTGCGCACGGGCATCGGCTTGCGCGCGATCGCGCAGCGAGATCCGGTGATCGAGTATAAGTTTGAAGGCTTTGCGATGTTTGAGAGCATGATCGAGGGCATTCAGGAAGATACCCTCAGGATGCTCTTTCACGTGTCCGTGCAGCGTCCGCTGGAGCGCGAGCAACAGGCGCTGCCGCTCAAGGCGACTCATGGCGACGAGGAGCCCGAGCAGAAAAAGCCCGTGCGGACGAGCGAGAAAGTCGGCCGAAACGCTCCCTGCCCTTGCGGAAGCGGCAAAAAGTATAAAAACTGCCATGGACGGGAGGCTTAGCGCCGCCGCAATGCGTCGCTCTGCGGAGAAAACGATGAAAACCGTCAAGCTGTATAACATCATGTTTCCCATTTGGTTTTTGCTCGTATTTCCCATGACATGGCTGGCGGTGCTGCCGATTAACTTTGCGATCGACAGCGCTGTGCTGCTCGTCGCTTGCGCGGCGATGAGGCTTCCCGATAAGAAGATCCTCTATCTGCGCAGTATCGTAAAGATTTGGCTTTGCGGCTTTCTGGCAGATTTCGCGGGCGCGGGCTTGCTCATTGCCGTCGCGTTTTCCGGCAACCTTGGCCTTGCGTGGTGGGATGACGCCGTCGTATCGCCGCTGATGATGAACCCCTCTGTAAGCTTGCCCGCGCTGCTGATCGCGCTGGTGGCGGTGGGGGTATCCGGGCTGTTGATTTACGCGCTCGCGATGAAGATCGGCCTGAAAAGGCTGGAACTCGGCATGGAGAAAAAGAGAAAGATCGCCCTTTCTCTGGCGATCGCTACCGCACCGTACCTATTTTTGCTGCCGACGACGGCATTGTATGGGTGGCTGTAGCTTCAAATTTTTTTGTATGGAACTTCGTCGCAATCCTTACCTCAACACAAAAGGCCGGAACGAACTTTGCATCGCTCCGGCCTTCGTTTACCCTCTATTAGTGCTTAGTGCTTGAAGTGCCGCATATCGGTGAACACCATCGCGATGCCCGCCGCGTTGCACGCGTCGATGGAGGCCTGATCGTTCACTGATCCGCCCGGCTGGATGATCGCCGTAATGCCGGCCACGGCGGCGGCCTTCACGCAATCGTCAAACGGAAAATACGCATCCGACCCGAGCGCCGCTCCCGCTACTTTTGCGCCCGAGCGCTCTATCGCCGACTGCGTAGCCCAGATGCGGTTTACCTGCCCCGGCCCCACGCCCAAGCTCTGCCCATCCTTGGCGATGGCGATGCCGTTGGATTTTACGTGCTTGACGATCTTCCATGCCAGCATGAGGTTTTTGTTTTCCTCCTGCGTGGGCGCCCGGTCGGTTACGACTTTCCACGATGTTTCGGGCAAGAGTTCAAAGTCCATGTCCTGCACAAGCAGCCCGCCGTAAACCTTCTTGGCGGCAAGCGAATCCGGCGCGAGCTTTGAGCCCGCGTTCGGCAGGCGCAGTACGCGCAGGTTTTTCTTTTTCCGGAACGCTTCGAGGGCCTCTTGGGTATAATCCGGCGCGACGACAATTTCCAGGAAAATCTTCGCCATATCCTGTGCGGTCGGCCCGTCGATCGGCGCGTTGGATACTACGATGCCTCCGAAAATCGACACCTGATCCGCCTCGAATGCCTTGCGCCATGCCGAATAGACGTCTTCGTCTACGCCTACCCCGCAAGGGTTGCCGTGCTTGACGCCGATCACCGCCGTTTCGCCCTGGAACTCGCGCAAAAGGTCGAGTGCGCCGTCGGTATCGCCGATGTTGTTGTAGGAAAGTTCCTTGCCCTGCAGCTGCTCCGCCAGCGCCAGCGAACCCGCGGGCGGCAGAGGGTCGCGATAGAACGCCGCGCGCTGGTGCGGGTTTTCGCCATAGCGCATGCCCTGCACCTTTTCAAAGGTGAGCGTCAGGTTTTCGGGCAGGAATTCGTCGCCGCCCTGCCCGCGTAAGTACCCGGCGATCATGGCATCATACTGCGCGGTGTGGCTAAATACTTTTGCGCATAGGCGGAATTTCGTTTCGCGCGAAACCTCTCTCGTCGCCCCGATCTGCCGAAGGATCTCCGCGTAATCTCCGGGGTCGGTCACCACCGCGACGTCCTGCCAGTTCTTTGCGGCCGCGCGCAGCATCGTCGGGCCGCCGATGTCGATGTTTTCAATCGCCTCTTCCAGCGCGACGTCCGGCTTGGCGATGGTCTGCCTAAACGGATACAGGTTCACCACCACCAGGTCGATGGGCTTGATGCCTAGTTCCTCGATACGCGTCATATGCTGGGGGTTGGAGCGCATCGCCAACAACCCCGCGTGAATAGCCGGGTGCAGCGTCTTAACGCGCCCGTCCAGGCACTCGGGGAAGCCGGTTACCGAGCTTACCTCCACCGCCGGAACGCACGCGTCGGTCAGCGCCTTGTATGTGCCTCCGGTGGAGAGGATCTCCACGCCGAGCTCCGAAAGCTTCCGGCCGAATTCCACGATTCCCGCCTTGTCGGATACGCTGATCAATGCGCGCTGTATCATGGGAAACTCCTCCTTTTGTGCTGCCGTATGAAATGCGCGGCGTGCGCGGATCACGTCCGGCGTTAGAGCAGAGTGGCCTCTCCATCGCCTTTCCCCCCAGGTGGGGCCGCAGAGAGGGTCGCAACCCTCCCCCGAGGCTCGGGCGGATTGCCGCCGCGTGAAACCAATCTAAACAGGGGAAATCCGCCGGGCCCAAAACACGTACACCCTTTTATGATACGGCCTTTGCATATACAGCCCGGTAAACTCCCCCCCGCACTTCTCGATGACCCGGCGCGAGGGCTCGTTGTCGGTGTCGCAAGTGAGGATTACGCGCTCGAGCCCGCGCTCGAAAGCCATATCGAGCAGCATCCTGAGCATTTCGGTGGCATAGCCGCGCCCGCGCTTGTCGGGCGGCACCGAATAGCCGATGTGGCCGGCCCACGTCAGCACGTCGTCCGTTTCCACCACGCGCAACTGGCCGTAGCCGCACAGTTCGCCTTCGTCGTCGAGCATCAGGTAGATCTCGTTCGGGTTCATCCCGTACTTGACGACGTCCTCCTTGGCCTGCCGCGCAAGCAGCAAAAGCCAGGAGGCATACCCTGTGCGGCCCTTCATGCCGCAGTAAGGCTCCTCGCCCGCGCTGCGGTAGGCCTCGTCGGCGGCCATCACTTCTTTATAGTGTTTCATCGCGGGCTTGACGAGAATCATCGGATGCTCACCCTTTTTCCATCGACGCTCAACCTTCCGCGGCAAAACAGATCCACCGCCGCGGGAAGAATCTGATGCTCCACCGAAAGCACCCGCGCGGCGAGCGTTTCCGCGGTGTCGCCCTCAAGCACGTCTACCGCGCGCTGCATCACGATCGGGCCTTCGTCAACGCCCGACGTCACAAAGTGCACCGTCGCGCCCGACACCTTGCAGCCGGCGGCGAGAACCGCCTCGTGCACGTGGTGGCCGTACATGCCCACGCCGCCGAAGGACGGCAGCAGCGCCGGGTGAATGTTGAGGATTTTCCCCTCATATGCCGCAAGGGTTTTCGGCCCCAGAATGGATAGAAAGCCTGCCAGCACGAGAAGCTCGGTTCCACACTCTTCAAGAAGCTTGAGCATGCGCTCGTCGTAACTTGAAGGGTCCTCTTTCTTTGATATAAACACCGCGCGGATGCCATGCTGCGCCGCCCTCTCAAGCGCATAGGCCGAACGGCGGTTTGCGATCACCAGCGCGATTTCCCCGGCGATGCGGCCCTCGCCGCAGCCATCGATCAACGCCTGCAGGTTGCTGCCCGAGCCGGAGCACAGTACCGAGATGCACGTCATGCGAGCGCAACCCCAATCTTATCGGTCACTTCGCCTATGATCGACGCCGTCTCGCCCAGCGCGTTTGCTTCGCGCACGCACGCGTCGGCGTCCGCAGGATCGACGGCCAGCACCATGCCCAAACCCATGTTGAAGGTATTGTATAGCGCCTGCTCGTCCATGCCGCCCAGTTTTTTCAGCATGTCGAACACCGGCTGAATCTGCCAGCTTCCGCGTTTGAGGGTGCAGCCCAGTTCCTCGGGGAACATCCGCGGTATGTTTTCGATGAAGCCCCCGCCGGTAATGTGCGCAATGCCTTTGAGCTTTACATGCGCAAGCAGGGCGAGAAGGTTTTTCGCGTAAATGCGCGTCGGCTCGAGCAGCTCCTCGCCCAGCGTCCTGCCCAAATCGGCGACGTGGCGGTCGAGCCCCTTTTCATCGGGCAACAATAGCTTGCGCACCAACGAAAAGCCGTTGGAGTGGACGCCGGAGGAGGCAAGCCCGATCAGCGCGTCGCCCCTTTGGATGTCCCTTCCGGTGATTACGTCCGCCTCGTCTACGATGCCGACCGAGAAACCGGCCAAGTCGTATTCGCCCTCGGAGTAAAAGCCCGGCATCTCTGCCGTTTCCCCGCCCACCAGCGCGCAGCCAGCTTGGCGACAACCCTCGGCAACCCCTCCGACCACCTGTGCGGCAGTCTCGGGGTTCAGTTTTCCGGTGGCTAAGTAATCCAAAAAGAAGAGAGGCTTCGCCCCTTGGCACACCACGTCGTCCGCGCACATCGCCACGCAATCGATGCCTATGGTGTCGTGCTTATCCATCAGGAATGCGATCTTCAGCTTTGTGCCGACGCCGTCCGTGCCGGAAACCAGCACGGGTTTTTTACCTGTAATGCTGTCCGCGATGGAATAACATCCGCCAAACGACCCTAGCCCGCCCAGTACGTTGTGGTTAAAGGTGGACTGCGCGTGCGCCTTCATCCGCTTTACCGCTTCGTAGCCGCGCTCCACATCCACTCCGGCGTCTTTGTATGTGATCATCGAAACCCTCCTGCGGCGCGTCAGTCCTTGAGCGCCTGTTGAACTTTGGCGTCGCCTTCGGCAACCCCTGCCGCCAGCTTTTCTCGGTGCGTTGCAAGCTTTTCTACGAGGCCCTCGTGCTTAAGCGCCAGTATCTGCACGCACAGAAGGGCCGCGTTCACCGCGCCGTCGATCGCCACCGTGGCAACCGGTATGCCCGGGGGCATCTGCACCATGGAAAGCAGCGCGTCCATGCCGTCCAGCGCCGAGGATTTGACCGGGATGCCGATGACCGGCAGCGTCGTATACGCGGCGATCACGCCGGCCAGATGCGCGGCCTTGCCCGCCGCGCACAGGATTGCCTCGTAGCCCTCTTCCCGCGCGGATTTGGCGAACTGCGCCGCGAGATCCGGCGTTCGGTGCGCCGAAATCACCCGGACGGTCACATCCACGCCAAACTCCTTCAGCGTTGCGATGCAGCCCCTGAGCCCCTCGAAATCGCTCTGGCTGCCCATGATCAGAGCTGCCCTGGGCATATCGATCACTTCCTTTTGTTTGAATAACCTCATGATACCCGACATAGGCGGGATAGACAAGAACGAGGCCAGGTAAAATCCTTGTATCGTACGGGTTTTGGGCGGCCAATTTTCAATTGACTCAGGCTTTTATAAGTGATAAAATATTTATTCACGCTATCGCAACAAGGGGGAATTTCTATGGACGAAAGGGCGCGCGAGCGCGCGCACCTCGCCTCAACCCTCGCGCTGATCGGCCTGGAAAAGGAGGCCATGGAGCACAAGCGCGATGCGCTCGAGACGATGGTGCACGAAATGAAAAAGCACGTCGGCGGCACCTACGACAACGATCTGATGATTCAAGAATTCATCCTCGAGCGGGCGCGCTCGCAAGCGACGGGCCTGCGCCTCGCGCAGCAGGCGCCGTTTTTTTCACGGATCGACTTTACCGCGTTAGGCGCGGATTCCGCAACCCACTACATCGGCAAACATGGCGTAATCGATTCGGATACGCTGGATTCTGTGGTGGTGGATTGGCGCTCTCCCGTAGCGAACCTCTACTACGCCGGGCAGGTCGGCCCGGCGCACTACGAGGCGCCGGACGGCGTGATCGACGGGGATTTGACGCTCAAGCGCATTTTCACCATAGAGCACGGCGAACTTTACGCGATGCTGGATGTGGATATCATTGCCCAGGACCGCCTCTTGGTGGACGCGCTCTCCGCGGTGACGAGCGATAGGCTCAAAGAGGTGGTTACCACCATCCAGGCCGAGCAAAACGCGATCATCCGCCACCCGATGCGCGTGCCGCTGATTGTGCAGGGCGTTGCGGGCTCGGGCAAGACGACCATCGCGCTGCACCGCATCGCCTACCTTTTGTATGCGCATGCGGATACCCTCGCGCCGCAACAGCTGATGATCCTTGCGCCCAATCCACTATTTTTACATTATATTTCGGCGGTATTGCCGGATTTGGGCGTGGAGAAAGTGCGCCAGACTACGTTTGAGCTGCTGGCGCTTAGCTTGCTTGGCAAGCAGGCCCCCAAATTGCGCGCGGGCGAGCGGCTGGACGACCTTCTGGACGACCCCGATAAAGCCGAAGCCGTGCGCGCCGTCTGCCGCGGAAAGGGCTCTTTGGCGTTTGGCGAGGCGCTCGCGGTTTTCCTTGAGGAGCGCGAGAAGACCGCCCTTGCAATGCGCAATATAGAATTTGGGCCGGTGGTGCTGATGGACGCATCCGAGATGAAGAGGATGTTTCTTTACGAGCTTAAGCCCTTCCCGTGGCGCAGGCGGATGGAGGAACTGAATAAGGTGATCAAAAACCGCCTCAAGCAAAGAGGGGTTGCAAGGCTTAAGCAGGCCATCGAGGAGGCCTGTGAAAAGCGCGCCCAGATGCTGCGCTCGATGCCGGATGACGAGGACCGCCGCGCGCGCCTTCGCGCCCTTTATGAGAAGCGGGATGCCCATTTGGGCGAGGTGGACGAGCAGCTCAAGGCGTTTGTGAAAGCCATGCCGTCGCTATGGCCCAAGCTGGGCGCGCAGGAAATCTATCGGGAATTTCTTCAAGCGCGCGGCCTTGCGCAGCCCGATGCGGAAAAGCTCGGCGCGGAAGACCTGCCGGCGCTGCTCTTAATCGAGGAAAAGCTGGGCGGTCTGTCGGGCAGGCCGACGGTTTTGCATATCGTCATCGACGAAGCGCAGGACGTATCGCCCCTATCCATCGCCGTGCTCAAGTCGCTTTTCGGCGCGGGCTTTACGCTGGTGGGGGATATGGGGCAAGGAATTTACCGCTACCGGGGCATGGATTCGTGGGATGAGGCCATCGCCGCGCTCCCCGACGCGCAGATGAAAACCCTGATGACCAGCTACCGCTCCACCGTAGAGATCATGGAATACGCCAATCGCATCGCCGTGCGCAGCCCGTATCCCGGGCAGGTGTTGGCCCAGCCCGTGCTCAGGCACGGCGAGTCGCCGCGCGAGATATCCGCGGCATCCTTAGCGGCCCGCGACAAAGCCATCGCCGATGCCGCCAACGCCTATCGCCGCGAGGGCATGCACTCGGTGGCCATCTTAAGCCGCGACGAGGCATCCGCCAAGGCGCTGATCAAAAGGCTGCGGGCGCTCGGGCTGGAAGCCGCGCTGCTGGACCCTTATGGCGACGACTACCGTGGAGGCACGCTCGTGGCCGCCGCCACGGCGGTGAAGGGATTGGAATTCGACGCGGTAATCGTCGAGAATGCGGGCGCGTATCCCGACGGCCCCACCGGAACCCGCCTTTTGTACGTGTGCGTGACGCGCGCGCTGCATGCGGTGACGATGGTGGCGTAGCTAAAGGCAGGGGTAGAGCCTGTTGGGGGGGGGGGCCCCCCCCCCCCCCGGGGCGGGGTAGCACCCCGCCCCCCCCCACAAAAGACAAGAGAGGGGTGGGGGGGGGACGGAAAGAGGAGGGGGC
>JAVBNW010000108.1:0-30545 GCA_031551255.1 Eubacteriales bacterium
GCTTCGTGGCCCCTCGTCTTCCCAAAGAAACTGAGGTGGCTTTGTGACTGAGAAGAACGGAGTACGCGAGCTTCGTGCCCTTTGCGTCGAGTTTTTTACTCCACAAAAGCGCCACAGCGGTTTTGTGGAAGAGGAGGAGCGGCTCGCCGGGGCGCACTGCGCTCTATTCCCGTAAAACATCGTGATGTTTCACGGGAATTGGCGCTTCGTGGCCCCTCGTCTTCCCAAAGAAACTGAGGTTTCTTGGGGATTGGGAAGAGCGCACGTCTTCGTTTCTCGCCTCGTCGTTCTTCTTACTCCACAAAATCGCCACAGCGGTTTTGAGGAAGAGGAGGAGCGGCGGAATGGACGAGCTTTCGCACCGCAGTGCGGAAGCGAGGGATATGCAGCCCGCGACGACGAGGGCTGTCCTCCCGCCGGTTTCTGTAGTATAATGGCCATATATGGTATACGGTATTAGGATTATGGAGGAATTGTAATGGGCGAAATTCGCGACGCCGCTCTGGCGCCGTCGGGCGAGAAGAAAATTGAGTGGGTCAGGGCGCATATGCCGCTGCTTGCCACGATCGAAAAGCGCTTTATAAAAGAGAAGCCCTTCGCGGGGTTTAAGGTTTCCATGTCGATTCATCTGGAGGCCAAGACCGCCCGCCTCGCACTACTGCTCAAGGCAGGTGGCGCTCAGGTGGCGATCACCGGCTGCAACCCTTTATCCACACAGGACGACGTGGCCGCCGCCCTTGCGAAGGAAGTCGAAGTATTCGCGTATCACGCGGCGACGCCCGAGGAATACGGCCGCCATCTGCGCATGGCGCTTGCGCACAGGCCGCATGTGTTTGTGGACGACGGCGGAGATTTCATCAACCTTTTGCTGGGCTCTGAAAAGGCGCTGGCCGCCGAGGTCATCGGCGGCTGCGAAGAGACGACCACCGGCATCATGCGCCTGCGCGCACGGGAGAAAGACGGCCTTTTACCCTTCCCGATGTTCAACATCAACGACGCCGATTGCAAGCACCTGTTCGATAACCGCTACGGCACCGGCCAATCCGTATGGGATGGAATCACCCGCACAACCAACCTCACCATCGCGGGGCGTACGGTGGTGGTGGCAGGCTACGGTTGGTGCGGCAAGGGCATTTCCATGCGCGCCAAGGGCCTGGGGGCGAACGTGGTGGTGACCGAGATCGACCCCGTGAAGGCGATCGAGGCCGTGATGGACGGCTTCCGCGTGATGCCCATGATGCATGCCGCCAAGATCGGCGATCTGTTCATCACCGTAACGGGCTGCAAGGACGTCATCCGCCGCGAGCACATGGATGTGATGCCCGACGGCGCGATCATGTGCAACGCGGGGCATTTCGATGTAGAAGTTTCAAGGCCCGCGCTGGAGGGCATCGCCAAGGAAGAATTCGAGGCGAGAAATAACATCCGCGGCTACCGCACGCGCGACGGGCGCACGCTGTACCTGCTGGCGGAAGGCCGGCTGGTCAACCTCGCCGCCGGGGACGGCCACCCCAGCGAAATTATGGATATGAGCTTTGCGCTGCAGGCGCTGTGCTGCGAGCACATGGCCAAACAGGGCAAGGCGCTCTATGCCGGGCTGCATTCCGTGCCGGTAGAGATCGACCAGCTCGTAGCGCGGCTGCGCCTTGAAACCATGGGCGTTTCTCTGGACGAGCTTACGAAGGAGCAAAGCGCGTACCTTGGGGGATGGGAGGCGGAAGCTTGAAGACGCTGATCGAGGCCGTCACGCTGGTGCCGATGGACGGGCGCGAGCCCATCGAGGATGCATCGATCCACATCGACGGACAGACGATCGCCTACGCCGGGCCGCGGGAAGACGCGCCGGGCTTTGCCGCGGATTCTACGATTGCCGGGCGCAACCGCATTGCGATGCCCGGGCTCGTCAACGCGCATACCCACGTTCCAATGACGCTTTTGCGCGGGTTGGGCACCGATTTGCCGCTTCACAGGTGGCTTACCGAGGCGATGTTCCCGGTAGAAGATAGGATGACCGAAGAGGACATCTACTGGGGCTCGATGCTCGGCATCATGGAAATGATCCGCTTTGGCGCCACATCGTTCTTGGATATGTATATGTTCGAGGAAGAGATCGCCCAAGCGGTGGAGAAGACCGGCGCGCGCGCGGTGCTTCACCGGAGCATTTTGGGAACCGATCAGGGCGACGAATACCGCATCGCAGAGAGCGAGGCGCTGTTTCGCAATTGGGATGGCGCATGCGATGGGCGCATCCGCGTGTTCACCGGCCCGCACGCGGAATACACCACCAACCCGGAGATGATCCGCAAGATCGTAGAGCACGCGGATAAGCTTGGCTGCGGCGTGCATCTGCACCTGAGCGAAACGCAGGCCGAGGTGGATGGCTGCGTCGCCAGGCACGGCGTGACGCCGGTTCGGTATTTTGAGAACATGGGCATGTTCGACCGGCACGCGGTGGCCGCGCACTGCGTGGCGATTACGGAAAACGACGCTGAAATTCTCGAGCGCAAGGGCGTTTATATCGCCCATAACCCGATCAGCAACCTAAAACTCGGCTCGGGAGTGATGCCGCTGTTTCAAGGCCTGCTTCCGCGTACGGCCTTAGGCACCGACGGCGCCGCGAGTAACAATACGCTCAATATGATGGAAGAGCTGCGCGTAGCCGCGCTGCTGCACAAGGGCGCCATGCGTGACGCCACGGTGATGAAGGCCGGGCAAGCGCTTGCCATGGCCACGGCAAACGGCGCGCAGGCGCTGGGCTTTGACGACGTTGGCGCGCTTTCTCAAGGGATGAAGGCCGATTTAATCTTGATAAAGACCACCGGCGCGCACGCGGCGCCGATGCACGATTCGGTTTCGCACATCGCCTATGCCGCGCAGGGAAGCGACGTTTCGCTGACGATGGTGGATGGCCGCATCATTTACGAAGAAGGGCAGTTTTCCACGTTCGATGCTCAGGAAGTTATCGCCCAGGCTAAGCTGTGCGCGAAAAGGCTGATGGGAATATAGTTTCTTTCGCCGTTTGTTTTGAGGAATAATGCAAAGCGGCGATTCAAAAAAGAAGAGGGGTACGTCATTTGCGAGGATTGACCTTTGCCGATGGCTTTGGGCACGTAAAGCGCGCGTTTGCGCTTGTATTCTCGCTCGTTTTGTTGTGCGGCTGTTCCGGGCAGAGCGAGGCTACCGCGACGCCCGGCTCCCAGATCCCCGGCTTTTATTCGACCGGGCAGGAGATTCAGGGCGGCGAAGACATTCAGGAACTCAACCTTAGATCCGTTACCGCGGCGGTGAGCGGGGGAGAAACCATTCTCACGCTTTCGTTCGTAACGGGCTCTACGCTCGCGGGCGGCGCGGAAAAGCCGCTGAATGCCACGCCGCGCTATGCGATCGAGGCGCTGGAAGGCCCGGGCCGCCTGATGGTGACGCTGCCGCTCCATTACAGCGATTATTCGGGCAACGTGCCCGAACCTATGGGCCTGTTTACCGCGATGTATGCGCTTCCCGGAAAGGCGGACGAAGAAGGGACGCGGCTGTATTTTCAGTTTACCGGCAAGATCGGCTTTAAGGCGGATGAGCAAAACGGCATGCTCATTTTGCACATCGAGCCGGAAAACCCGGACGAGGAAGAGGCCTATTACACATCGCTTGCCTACGAAGACGCCACGCGCGATGTGGCCGCCTCCAACGGCATGCATCCGGTTTTATGCGACGACGGCGAAAATATGTTGTATCTCTCGAGCCCGTTTTCCGACAATACGCAGGCCGATGAACTCATGGCGCTTCTAAACGGCCGGCTCGAAGCTTCGCAGTCCAACCAGCGCGCGGGCGTCATAACGCTTGCGGGAAACGCCGCCCCCGCGTACCAGGCGAACATTTCGCGCGACCAGCTCAAGAGCCTCGGGGCCCTGCTCACCCCGGAAGGGAAACAGGTGCTTGCGGAGCCGTGGGCTGTAGACGCGCGTTTTCTTGCGTGGATGCCCGACGGCAAAGGCCTGTGCGCGCACCCGGTTGTACGCGCGGAGGATGGCAATCAAGTTGCGCTGGAACAGCTTTGGGTATACGATGTTAGCGGCAACCGCGAGCGCTTTATCGAAAGCGATTTTTCCTATGTGGATAGGGCGGCGCTTTCGCCGGACGGGCGTTATCTTGCGTTCATTGAGCGCGCGGAAACGAAGCGGCTCTTATATTTGTACGATTCCGCCACCGGTCTTTTGGATTTGGCTTCCGGCGAGGGGATGGGGGACTTTACCGTGAGCTTTGCGTGGAGCGACGATAACAAGCTCTATGCGCTCAGCGGCACCGAATCCATTCAGCTGATGAGGCTCGACCCCGCGCTGACAGGAAAGGACGATTCTCGCGTTACGGCGGTGGAAGAGCGCTACGGCGGCGCGGGGAGCGTGTTTTATGCCGGCGGCAAGGTGTATATCAGCGGCGATGTTGCGGGCAAGATTTTCTCCGTAGATCCTGCGACGGGCGAGCGGGAAGAGTTTGCTGCGGGCGATGGGTTTACCGTGTCTCCGGATGGCAAGATCATGCTGATCTCCTACTACGAGGAGGGCGGCATCGATTCTCAGACCGGGGTGAAGGTGCGCGATATTGCCACGGGCGACGAGGTGGAGCTCACCTCCGGGCTTTCCTATCACGGCAGCTGCTGGTCGCGCGACAGTTCGTTGCTGAGCTATCTCGTAAGCAACTACGAACAGCTGGATGTTACGGAAGATTTGGAGCTTGAAGAGGTGCAGGAATCCGGCGGCGTCGGCGTGGACGGTACCAATGCGGACGACTACCCGGCAAGGCTCTATACCTACAGCCCCTTGGAGGGCGTATGTGTTCTACGGGGAGTGTTGGCGTCCGACCTCATTTACCCCGGCCTTACGGGCAGGGAGGTCGTGCTCGTAGCGTACCACGAGCGCGCGGATCATACCCTGATGCCGGTAACATACCGTCTAACGCTTCCCTAAAAGCAAGGAGGGTGAACAGAATATGAGCATTCCAAGGCCCGAACACCCGCGCCCGGATTTTATGCGCGCGGACTGGCTCAATCTCAACGGTTCATGGTCATTTGCGTTTGAAGAGGGACGGATGGATCAGCACAGTGCGCTCGGCAGAGAAATTAAGGTGCCGTTTTCTTGGACGAGCCCGCTGTCGGGCGTTGAGGAAGACAAAAAGGGCGCGGCGTGGTATGCGCGCGAAGTCGCCTGGCAGCCGCGCAGGGCGGGGGATCATATTTGGCTTTGCTTCATGGCGGTCGATTACAGCTGCGATGTGTATGTCAACGGCGAAAAGCTCGGTAGCCACATCGGCGGGTACGACACGTTTTCCTTCGACGCGACGAAGGCGTGGAAGGAAGGCCCAAACCGCATTGTCGTGCGCGCGCAGGACGACGACCTGGATGCGCAGCCGCGCGGCAAGCAGGGCTACGGCAACGCGCGGGGTATTTGGCAGACGGTCTACCTCGAGGCGCGGCCAGAGCATTTTATCCAGGCGATCCGCATCGAGGCGAATATCGACGGAAACGTCAACGCGCATGTCGCCTCCACCGGCGAAGGTGAGCCCGCGCTCGACTTCGGCGAAGGCGCGCGCGGCGGGCGGGAGCTTTCCATCGCCTCGCCAAGGCTCTGGTCGCCCCAAGACCCATACCTGTACGAGGGTACGATCGCGGTGGGAGACGACGTCGTTTTCACGTATTTCGGCATTCGCGAAATCGGCTCCACGATCTTTGGAAAGCGCAAGACGAAGTGGATTACGCTCAACCGCGAGCCTATATATCTAAACGGAACGCTGGATCAGTCCTTTAACCCGCACGGCTTTTTCACCCTGCCCACCGAGCAGGATGTGATCGACGAGGTGATGCGCTTAAAGGCCGTAGGCCTTAACCTGGTGCGCATCCACATCAAGCCCGAGGAGCCGCGCAAGCTGTATTGGCTCGACAAGCTGGGCGTGATGGTGATGGCGGACATGGCTTGCTTCTGGGGCGAGCCGGTCGCGGAAACCCGCGCGCAGTACGAGCGCGAGCTCGACGCTTTCATCCGCAGGGATTGGAACCACCCTTCGATCATCGCCTGGGTGATTTTCAACGAAACCTGGGGGCTGTTCAGCCAAGTCGAGGGGGGAAGGGTGTATACCGAAAATACGCGCGCCTGGGTGCTTTCGATGTATGAAAAAGTCAAGGCGATGGATGCTCATCGCTTGGTCGAAGATAACAGCCCCTGCAACTACGACCACGTGAAGACCGATATCAACACCTGGCACTTTTACATCAACGGCTACCGGGCCGTGAAGGACCATATCGCCGATGCCGTATCCTCCTCCTACCCCGGTTCCAAGTGGAATTACATAAACGGATACGTGCAGGACGACGCGCCGCTGATGAACAGCGAGTGCGGCATGGTGTGGGGCGTAAACGGATCGGCGGGCGAGAGCGACATTGCCTGGCACTACCACTACATGCTCAACGAGTACCGGCTGCATGACGCGATGTGCGGGTTCGTGTTTACCGAGTTTCACGACGTCGTCAACGAGTTCAACGGCTATTACCGCCTGTACAACCAGCCCAAGGATTTCGGCTACCACGGGTTTTGCGAGGGGATGACCGTCGCCGATCTTCACGCGGCGGATTTTATCGCCTACGACGCGCCGCCGTGCCGCACCGTCGGCGGAGAACAGGTGGTTTCCACCCGGCTTATCCACTCCAACTTCGATGCGGCCACCCACGGCAAGGCGATGACGCTGCGCTGGCGGCTGTGGCACGAGGGGGAGGCGTGGAAGAGGGAAGACGCATCCGGCGTGCTCTCCTTTGTATGCGAGGGCTACGGCGCGCGCGACCTTGGGGATCTTACGGTAAAAATGCCGCTGGAAGACGCCGTTGCGGTGCTTAGCTGGCAGCTCGAATGCGAAGGCAAGGTGCTTTCCCGCAACTTCACCACCTTCGACGTGCGCGGCATTTCCATGGGCGAATCGGTGAAACCCGCCGATTTTACGAATGCAAAATGGGATTTGCAGTGGTCGGCGCTCTCCGGGCACAAGGTGTGCGGCGCGGGCAAGGGGCATTTCCGCTATCAGTTCGACGTCTCGTCGCTATACGACGAGGACGCGCCCGCGTCTTTAACGCTGTGCTTTGAGGCCGGGGCGAAGCGGGTGCTGAAAAAGGACGCCGCCAAGGGCGAGCGCTACCAGGTGCCCGACAATATGTTCACCAGCGGCGCGTTCACCATCGACCCCGGAGAAAACCCGAATTCGTACTTCATGAGCGACGATTCGGCGTTCCCCAGCGATATCGAAGTGTGGATAGAGGGCCAGCGCGCGCATGCGGAAACCCTGCCGGACGATCCGGCCGACAGCCGCGGCGTGTTGTCGTGGCACTACCAGCCCCGCGACCGCGTGCTGGACGAAGCGGGCTCGTACGGCTACCTCGTCAGGGCCAAGGTGCCTAAAAAGGTTATGGACAAGATCGCGGGCGGTCTGGAGAGCATCTCGGTCGAGATCCGCGCGGTGAGCGGCGGCGGCCTGGCAATCTACGGCCGCGACGCTGGCAGGTACGCGATGGATATCGTGCTGCTGCCGGGCTTTGAACGCTGATTCGGGGCATGGATAGCAAGGGATGCTTAACCAATCGCGGTTAAGCGTCCCTTTTTTATTCACCAAGCGGCTATCTATGTCAAGGCCGGGTGAAGCCTCGCAAGGAAAACCTCCATCCTTTCCCTGGCATTTACCAAATCGTGCGCATGGCAGATAGGTTGGTGTCTAGCTACGAAAACACATATTGACCCGAAATGCCTTCCGTGCTATGGTTACCTTAAAAATTCTGGCGGTGCAGGGTATTTATATTTTGAACATGACATACAGTTGTCGTGTTTTGTGTGATATAGTTGGTTCAAAAGAAAAAGGAGTACTGGATTTGAAAAAAGATTTTTTTGAAAAGCCCGATGTCTTAAAGGAAGATTGGCCGGGTGCATTTACCGGCATTGAAGGAGCTTGGTTTGATACAATAGCCAATATGCCAAGCCCTCTTGCTGTTGTGAGCGGTTGGAAATCAAATGGTAAAGAAAATGCTTGCCTACAAGGCGGCATATCATTTTCAGGAACAACTGGCGAGCTTGTTTGTGTACTTGGATGGGTAAAGATAGAAGGTCATATGTATCAATCCTTAAAAGAAACAGATTGTTGCGTTGTAAATTTCTTTTCGAGCGATTTGAAAGACAAGTGCTTTGAGACAATAAAAAATAATGACTTTGATACGGATGAGATAACCACTTCTGGCTTAACTGCTGAAAGCGCATTAAAAATTAATGCGCCGCGGATTAAAGAGTGTTTTCTAAATGTTGAATGTGAATATTTATGGGAGCATGAACTTTTGCCCGGTAAATCACCCGTGGCGGTTGTTGCTTTAAGAGTTATAAATGTGAGTTTGGACAGCGATTATTTTAACCCATCAAAACGGTTTGGCAAAAATGGATTCTTCTTTTTTCATTATGGAGGAGCTAATCCTGAAAGCGGTGAAAAAATAACCTTTGAAAATGAATGTCTACCGTAGCAGAAATTTTGGTAGTTGTAATCAGAAAATAAGCATTCGCTACATAAACCGCCGCGCAAGTTTTTATATTGCGCGGCGGTTATCTCAATCTCATAAGCGCGCATCTGTCTTGGCGCCGTACCACTCTGCTTTTTGGGAACTCCAAGCTATTTTAAAAGTGCTTGCAGCATGCATTCCATCCGGTCAACCGTATACCGGGCTCCTTCATACTCTTTGTAGCCGATGTTGATAAAACCATTGTCTTCGTATCATTTTTTCAATCGCTTATGATCATCGATCATGCCCAACATGATTTTGCTTGCCCCTAATTCGGGGCATGGATAGCAGGAGATGCTTGACCATGCGGTTAAGCATCCTTTTATATAACCAAGCGGATATCTATAGCAAGGCCGGGTTAAGCTTCGCAAGGAAAACCTCCATGCACTCCCTGGCATTCACGGAATCATGCGCATAACAGATAGGCGCTGCCCAGTTAGAACGCAAACAATTTATTGACCCGAAATGCCTTCCGTGCTATGGTCATCTTGAAAATTCTGGAGGTGCAGGGCATTTATATTTGGTAAAGGAGGATTATCTATGCGAAAATGGTGTACAGAGGATTGGGAATTTGAGCTAACTGCTACAGATGGGAAAGCCGGACATTGCAGGCTTGGTTTAGAAAAAGGAGATAAGTTTGTTTTTCAATACGAATGTCCTGCCGGAATGTGTCCCAAAACAATGATACAAGTATATACATGGTGCGAGGTCATTCGATGCCGCGGCGATTTTACATACAGAGGCAACAAAGAAAAATATGAAATGGACATACCATGCGCTGACCACTGTATTAGTTTTCATCTTAAAGCATATCCCATAAATCGGGATGAAAACGGAAAACCCCTTCCTAACAAGGAAAGACCGAAAGATTAAACCGAAATGCGGATTATAAGCATTCGTTACATAAACCGCCGCGCAAGTTTTTACCTTGCCCGGCGGTTTTTCAATCCCACAAGCATACGAACTGTCATTTGCTGTTCGAGAACCCCATGTTTGCGTCCTGCAAAGTAAAATTGCGCGCAGTGCTATGCCTGGACCTGCACCGGGTATTCCCGTTCGGGCGCGGGCGCTTCGTATATAGGCGCCTCGCGCTCGAGGCCCAGGTTGCGAAACGCGGTGGAGACCATCAGCTTGATGCGGTTGAGCTGGTTGACCTCGCTCGCGCCGGGGTCGTAGTCTACCGCCACGATGTTGCTCTGGGGGTACTGGCGCCGCAGCTCCTTGATCATGCCCTTGCCGGTTACGTGGTTGGGCAGGCACGCGAACGGCTGCATGCAGATGATGTTGGGCACCCCGGCGCGGATGAGCTCCACCATCTCGCCGGTTAAGAACCAGCCCTCGCCGGTACTGTGCCCAAGCGACAGCACGGTGCTCGCGCCCTGGGCGATTTCCTCGATCGGGGCGGGCGGGTGGAAGCGGCTGGATTGTTTCAGCGCGTTCACCATCGGGCGCTGAAAAAGCTCGATCAAGCGTATGCCCGCCCGCCCGATCAGCTCGCCTTTGCGCGTGCCGCTCAGGTAGCGGCGCTTGAACTTGCCGTTGTAGAAGCTATAGTGCATAAACCCCATCAGATCCGGCACGACGGCCTCGCCGCCCTCGGCCTCTACGACCTTGATCGCGTGGTTGTTCGCGTCCGGATGGAATTTGACCAGGATTTCGCCGACCAGGCCGATGCGGGGCTTGATCACGTCTTCATGAATCGGCAGTTCGTCGAATTCCTTGACGATGCCGCGCAGAATCGCCGCGTAACGCATATTTGCCTTATGCACAAATAACTCGCAGCCGATGCGCTCCCACTTGGCGAATAGCGCGTTTGCCGAACCCTTTTCGATTTCGTAAGGGCGCACGCGCAGCAGCACGTTTTGCAGGCAGTCGCCGATGACGATCGCCCGCACCACATCGCGGATGAGCCCCGGCGTGTAGCGAAGCCCCGGGTTTTTTTCGATGCCGGAAACCGATAGCGCCACCACCGGCACCTGCTCCATGCCGGCCTCCTTGAGCGCCTTGCGCAAAAACGCCACATAGTTGGTCGCCCGGCAGCCGCCGCCGGTTTGCGTAAGGAAGATCGAGGTGTTGTTTACGTCGTACTTGCCGCTGCGCAGCGCCGCGACCAACTGCCCAACGACGATCAGCGTGGGGTAGCACGCGTCGTTGTTGACGAACTGCAGGCCGGTCTCGATATCGTTAGAGTCGGCGCGTTTGAGCACGTGAAGGTCGTAGCCGTGCGCGCCGATCGCGCTTTCGAGCAGGGTAAAGTGCATCGGAGACATCTGCGGCGCGATGATGGTGTGGCGCTTTCGCATATCCTGCGTAAACACGCGCCGGTGAAGCGTAGCGTCGCCCTCGCGGGGCTTAGCGCCGCGGCGTGCCCTTTCCTCGAGCGCCGCCTTCAGCGAGCGGATGCGGATGCGCGCGGTGCCCAGGCTTGAAACCTCGTCGATCTTGAGCGTGGTGTAGATGCCGCTCTGCGCCTTAAGGATTTCCATGACCTGATCGGTGGTCACCGCGTCCAGCCCGCAGCCGAACGAGTTGAGCTGCACGAGCTCCAGGTTGCGCGATCGGGCGACCAGCGCGGCGGATTCGTACAGCCGCGTGTGGTACATCCACTGGTCTACGACTCTGATCGGGCGGGGGAGATGCCCAAGATGCGCGACGGCGTCCTCGGTGAGCACCGCCAGCCCCTGGGATACCACCATATCCGGAATGCCGTGGTGAATTTCCGGATCGACGTGATACGGTCTGCCCGCGAGCACGATGCCCACGTTGCCGGTTTTTTCGAGCCACTCTACGGTTTCCTCGCCCTTTGCGCGCATGTCGGCCTTAAAATCGCTCATTTCCTGCATGCCGCGGCGCACGGCGCGTTTGGCCTCGGCCTTCGTTATGCCAAAGCGCGAAAACTCTTCGAAAATTCGCTGTGCCAGGCGTTTCTCGTCGTCCAGCGGCAGGAAGGGGTTAAGATACGTAATATTCGGTTCCCTGAGCTGATCCATGTTGTTGCGCAGAACATCCGGGTAGGATGCGACGATCGGGCAGTTGTAATGGTTGTTCGCACCCTCGTATTCCTTTTGCTCGTAGGGTACGGAGGGATAGAAGATCGTGGCGATCCCCTTTTTGAGTAGATCGGCAATGTGGCCGTGCGCGAGCTTTGCGGGGTAGCATACGCTTTCGGAAGGGATCGTATCCATGCCAAGCTCGAACAGCGCGTGGCTGGAGCGGCCGGATGTGCGCACTGAAAAGCCCAAATCCGTAAGCATTGCGTGCCAAAGCGGATAGTTTTCGTAGATGTTGAGCGCGCGCGGGATGCCGATGACGCCGCGCGGCGCTTCGTTTGCGGGCAAGGACGCGCGCCCGAACAGCTTTTTGTATTTGTAGTCGAACAGGTTGGGCAGCTTATTTTGCGCCTCCTGCTCGCCCGCGCCGCGCTCGCAGCGGTTGCCCGCTATGAACGTGCTGCCGTCGCTAAACGAGGTGATCGTGAGCCTGCACGCGTTTGGGCATTTGTCGCACCGCGCCTGTGCGGATTCGTAGCGGAAGGGTTCGATTTCCTGCGCGGACAGGATGGAGCTGCGTTCTCCTTCGGCGCTCGCGTCCTTCGCGAACAGCGCCGCGCCGAACGCGCCCATGACGCCCGCAATGCGCGGCCGCACCACGTTCCGCCCGGCCGTCAGTTCGAACGCGCGCAAGATGGCGTCATTGAGGAAGGTCCCTCCCTGCACGACGATCTTTTCGCCCATCTGGTTAGGATCGCGCATTTTGATGACCTTGTAAAGCGCGTTGCGCACCACCGAGTACGAGAGCCCGGCGGAAATATCGCCGACGCTCGCGCCCTCTTTTTGCGCTTGTTTTACGCGCGAATTCATAAACACGGTGCAGCGCGTGCCCAGATCCACCGGGTTCTCGGCGTTCAGCGCCGCGTTGGCGAAATCTTCGGTGGAAAGGCCCAGCGATTTCGCGAACGTCTGGATGAAGGAGCCGCAGCCGGAGGAACATGCCTCGTTGAGCATGATGGAATCGATTACGCCGCCCGAAACGTGCATGCACTTCATATCCTGCCCGCCGATGTCGATGATAAAATCCACGCCCGGCAGAAAGTGCTCGGCGGCCTTGTAGTGCGCCATGGTTTCGATCACGCCGTCGTCTACGTTCAGCGCCGCCTTGAGCAGGTGCTCGCCGTAGCCGGTGACGCACGCGCGCGCGATGTGCGCGCCCTTGGGCATGCCCGCGTATACATCCTTGAGGATGCGCAGCGTGGAGGGAATCGGCCCTTCGTTGATGTGGTAGTGCGAATATACGATGCGCGCGTCCTTGTCGATCAGCGCGGCCTTGATGGTGGTGGAACCCGCGTCGATGCCCAGGTACAGCGGGCCCTCCGCCTGAGAAAACTCGGCGGAAGCGGCGTCGCTCGCGGCGTGGCGCGCGTCGAACTCCCGCCGCTCGTTTGCGTCGGCGAAGAGCACGCGCATGCGCGGAACCTCGGCCTGCATCGCCTTGCCCGTGCGCAGCCGGTCGCTGAGCGCATCCAGCGAAACCTCCTCGCCCGATGCGAGGCGCGCCGCGCCCATCGCAACGAACAGCTGCGCGTTTTCAGGGGTGGTAAAGCGCATGCCGGGCGCGGTGAGCGTTTTTTCGAAGCGCTCGCGCAGCTGCGGCAAAAAGTGCAGCGGCCCCCCTAAGAACACCACGTGCCCGCGGATCGGGCGGCCTTGCGCGAGCCCCGCGATCGTCTGATTGACGACCGCCTGCAAAACCGAGGCCGCGAGATCTTCGGGGGCGGCCCCTTCGTTGATCAGCGGTTGCAGGTCGGATTTGGCGAATACGCCGCAGCGCGACGCGATGGTGTAGAGCGTCGTATGCCGGGCGGCGAGCGAATTGAGCCCCGAGGCGTCGGTGCCCAGCAGCGAGGCCATCTGATCGATGAACGCGCCGGTGCCGCCCGCGCAGGTGCCGTTCATGCGCTGCTCAAGCGTAGGGTGCAGGTAAGTGATCTTCGCGTCCTCGCCGCCAAGCTCGATCACGACGTCGGCATCTTCGACTTCATTCGACACGGCCTCGGTGCCCGCCATCACTTCCTGCACAAACGGGAGGCCGAGCAGGCCCGCCGCGCCCACGCCGCCCGAGCCCGTAACCGCCGCCTGCGCCCGCTTGCCGGGGTGGGCCTTGGCCAAATCGTCGCAAAGCCTTCCGAGCTCTCCGGGAATATCGGAAAGATGGCGGCGGTATTGCGACCATACGAGCCGTCCGCCCTGCATGAGCGCAAGTTTTATGGTGGTGGAGCCAATATCAAGCCCCAATTGATACATTGACATGAGTTATTCATTCACCTCTATATACGATGGGTATGCGCATGCAGTATACTATAGTGCAACCGTTTCGGCAAATGAAATACCCGGCAAACTGGTGAAGAAACGGTTCGTTTTCCATTGACAATCGGCGTGTTTCCAAACAGGCTCTCGGCGGGAGGGAAGGGCGTTGCTTCGCTACGTTTTTCTATTTTTCGCGTATTCGTTCGTAGGGTGGTGCTTTGAGTCGACCGTGGTGTCCGTTTCGCAGCGAAGGCCCGTGAACCGCGGCTTTCTCTTCGGCCCGGTGTGCCCGATTTATGGAACTTGCGCGGTGCTGATGGCCTTGACGCTTGCGCGGTTTACGCATAACATCGCCGTTTTGCTTTTTGCCGGCATGCTCATCGCCACCTTCGTGGAGTTTTTGACCGGCTGGGGCATGGAAAAGCTGTTTCACACGCGTTGGTGGGATTATTCCGACGCAAAACTCAATATCGCCGGCTATGTGTCGCTAAAATCATCGCTCGTGTGGGGCGTTTTATCGGTGTTGCTCATGCGATTTTTGCATCCGTGGGTATTTTCTCTTTTCGATAAACTGCCCGTCGCGGCGGCGGAGGCGATCGTGGTAGCAGGGACGTTTTTGTTCGGCGCGGATGCGGGCATATCCACCTACAACGCCGTGGATATCGCCAAGTGGACCGAGCGCTTCCATCAAGCGCTTCACGAGGTGCGTGGGCAGATCGATTTGCGGCTGGATCCTGGCGGACTGGCCGCGAAGCTGCACCTGCCCGAAGGTCAAAGACTGCTCAACCGCCTGAAACTGCGCATGCTCAACGCCTATCCGCGCATGCGAGCGCGCAACTTTCCGGATGTAATGGCGCTGATGCGCGCAAGGCTTGTCGAAGCGCGCGCCGCGCTGCGCCCGCGCAAGAAAAAACGGAAAGACGATTTGTGATATAATAGGCAAACGGTTTTTATCTTGACATATGGCTCGCATCGATTGGGGTTGCCGGCGCTCGTATGCGGCCGGCCCCTTGAACGGAGGAATGCCCATGCAAACGTCGCTTCGCAGAATCCCCGGCTGCGGCATGTCCAACCTGCGCGATCTGGGCGGATACCCGGCCGCATACGGCGCGGCGACCCGCTACCATGTGTTGTACCGCGCCGATATCCCCAGGGACTTTGGGCCTGAGCAGGCGGACAACCTGCGCGCGACGGGCATAACTACCGCGGTGGATCTTAGAGATCCGGCCAGGGAAGGTCGCAATCCGCTCATCGATTGCCCGTGGATTACGCTGATAACCATACCGCTTTTAAAGTTTCAGCAGTTCGATCTCGTGCCCCGGCATGATACGCTGGACATACTATACGTGCAGGCGCTTGAGCATGCCAAGGCTGAAATCGCTAAGGTGATGCGCGCGCTGAACGCCGCGCCGGGCCCGGCCTTGTTTCACTGCTCCGCCGGAAAGGACCGCACCGGCGCCATCGCCGCGCTGCTCCTTGCGCTGTGCGGGGTAGACGAGCTGGATATTTTGGCGGACTACCAGCAGAGCGAGCTGTACCTTGCCCCGGTGTACGAGCAGCTTCGGCGCATGATGGAGCGCATGCCCGTAACCGAAACTCCGCCGGAAGCGCTTAGGGAAGAAATGCTCCGTTCGCATCCGGATTTGATGCGCCCGATGCTCGCGCAAATTAACGCGCGCGGCGGCGCGGCGGCATATCTCGCTTGCTGCGGCCTGGCGGAGGCGGAAATCGCGGCGCTGCGCGGCAAGCTGATCGATTCGTAGCAGCCTACGACGGGCGACCGGCGCAACCCGGATCGGCCGAGCGTCGTTGAAATCAAAACGGGCATAGGTTTCCAAACGTTGGGAAACATAACCATATATCGCGCCGCGGCACGAGGAGGGATGCGGATCTTTCACCTAGAGAAAAAGATGCTCAAAACCATCGATTGGTTTTTGTTTGTGATCGTGCTGGGGCTATGCTCCTTTAGCATCGTGGCGATCGCCAATGCGAAGGCGTCGGCGTATCACGGCAGCGAAACGGGCATTTTCGCGATCATCGAGAGCATCAACCCGCACTATGTCAAATACCAGGCGCTGTGGATCGGCGTCGGGCTCGTTATGATGGTAGGGATCATGTTGATCGACTACCGCTTTGTCGGCGAGCTGTGGTTTTATATCTACATCGCCAGCATCGCGGTGCTGGTGATGGTGCAGTTTTTAAGCGGCGGAATCACCGGCGTGCAGGCATTTGAATTCAGCTTTGGCGAGACGATCCGTACCATCCAACCGGCTGAATTGTGCAAAATCGCCATCATCCTTACCCTTGCCAAGCTCGTATCGCGCAACGGTGCGCCGATTACGAAAATCCGCGATCTCTTGCCGGTGTTGGGTTATATCGCCATTCCGACGGCCATTGTTGCGCTGCAGGGCGAGCTGGGCTCGGTAATGGTATATTTGGCGATCTTCATCGGCATCCTGTTTCTTTCCGGCACGAGCTGGAAGCTGCTGGTCGGGCTTCTTACCACGGGCGTGATGTCGCTTGTGCCGCTGTGGTTTGTGATCGGAGATTTTCGTCGAGGGCGCATCCTCTCGTTTTTCGATCCGGCCAGCGTATCGTCGGATATGCGCTATCAGGTCGAGCAATCGATGCTGGCGATCGGTTCGGGGCAGCTGAACGGAAAGGGGATGTTCCGCGAAGGCTCGCTCAATCAGCTGAGCTATATACCGGTAAACCATTCCGACTTCATCTTTGCCGTCACGGCCGAGGCGATCGGCTTCTGGGGCTGCCTGATCCTCGTTTTGGTGTATGTAACGCTCATTTTGCGGCTGTTCTGGCTCGCTGCCAGGACGCAGGAGAAGTTCGGCTCGATGATGATCGCAGGCGTGGCGTCGATGTTTTTGTTTCAGATTTTTGAAAACATCGCCATGACGATGGGGGTGATGCCGGTTACCGGCATACCGCTGCCCTTTATGAGCTACGGAGGCAGTGCCATGCTTACGAATCTTATCGCGATCGGCATCGTGCAGAACGTACTCATGCGCCCGCAAAAGAGTTATCAGTTATAGTGTATAATGTTATTGCCATACGCTTGATATCTAAAGCTTTATAAGAGCTGTGAGTTTGTGCTTTGCGCAAGGAGAAGATATATGCGAGTATTAGCTTTTAATGGAAGCCCGAAGGCAAAAGGCAGCAATACGGATGTTATGATTCAAGCGTTTTTACAGGGCTCTCGTAGAGCGGGAGCGGATACTGAAGACATATATCTCATTGAAAAAACAATACACCACTGTAAAGGGTGTTTTCATTGTTGGTTTAAAGCGCCGGGCAGATGTATTTACCATGATGATATGGGCGAACTGATCGAAAAGTATAAAAACGCCGATATCGTCTGCTTTGCGACGCCTGTTTATACGTGGAACATGACAGCTTTGCTCAAAAACTTTATCGATCGCTTGGCGCCGCTCAAAAGCCCCTTATTGGTACGAGCTCATGGCAATTTTGACTTAAAAGATACCGAAACGAAGAATACATTGTTTGTCGCGATGGCTAACGCGGGTTTTCCCGGCGAAAACAACTTCGATACCATTGGAAAAGTGTTTTCATCGTGTAATCCTGTATTAGAAATATATCGGAATTGTGGAATGGCTTTGAAAAAAGAAGATGAAAGAGTAAAGAATTATCTCAAATTTGTCTCTTTAGCGGGGTTTGAACTTGCCGCCAATAGAATAGTCAGCGAAGAAACTAAAGGCGGTCTTCTCAAAGAGATGATACCTACAGCCGAGTATGTTCAAATGCTAGGCATGTAGAAAGCAAACAAACCGTGTCGTATAGCCCTGCCTAAGCGCCGATCCTATAATTCGGGCCGGAGCGGCCATTCCATTGCGTTTCGCATTAAAAACAGAATGGGGGCGCCGGTTTGAAGGAAGATTTACTGTTTTACGACGCCTATGAACAATTCTATGCGATGGCGGAACAATCGAAATGCTTTGCCGGCTTCTGCGCCTGCGCTTACGGCGCGGATTTTTCGCAGGATGGATTTAGCGATATGCGGCAAATCGACCTCATTCTTGCGCATATCCCCCATGCGGGCGATCTACATATATTGGATGTCGGTTGCGGGAACGGCAAAATGCTCAAATATCTTAAGCGCCAAATCGGCGGACATATTTACGGATTTGATTATTCCGAAAACGCCATTCGTGCGGCGCAATCCGATCAGACGGCAAATTCGGATTTTACAGTGGGGATCATCGGCGAAATAGAATATCCGCCAACGACGTTTGATTACATTATTTCGATGGATACTATGTACTTTGCCAAAGATATGCATAGTTTTGCAGCGCAGTTGTACGGCTGGCTAAAAAAAGACGGCATCTTTTTTGCGGGCTATCAAGAGGGCGACATGATGGCCAAGACAGCCGGCAGCGAAACCACGGTTCTTGCCCAAGCCTTAAGGGAAAGCGGTTTTCAGTATGATATAATTGATTATACGAAACAAACCTATGATATGCTGACCCGTAAAAGGAGCGCGATTCTTGCGTTTGAAGACGATTTTATCAAAGAGAATCTACAGAGTTGGTATACGATGATCTTAAACCAGACAAGTAGCGCTGTCGTTTCGTTCGAGGAATATAGTGCATCCAACGCGCGATATATCTTTGTTGCCGGAAAATAAGCAAACCATGGTGTCGTCACCCTGGCTCCAATCACACATTGTTGACTGACTTGCCGCCCATATTCGGAGGGAAAGAGCATGATCAACGCCTTGGTAGATGTTATTGCTTCTTACGGGGACCGAGGGGCCGTCGTTTCATTTTCTCGTGTCAGCGACATAAAAGCGGATGTGCTCGAGCTGAAACGCGGGGAATATCATACCGCTTGGCTCGACCGGATGGCAAACTATATGACGGGAGACATGGAAAAGTTCATCCCTTCCGACATCGATTTTAAGCCGCTATCCTTAATTTGCGTCGTCATGCCCATCCCTAAAGCCATATTGCAATTTAACTATTGCGGCAAGCCGGTCGATTGCGTAGTGCCCCCGCATTATACGCATTGGGAAGCGAGAAATCGCCAAGCGCTGCAATACCTTCAAAGCTATTTGGCTCCGCGCGGGTTTTCCGTTGCGACGGCCGTGACATTCCCTCAAAAATTGTTGGCGGTTCATTGCGGCTTGGCTCTGTATGGGCGCAATAACATTTGTTATAGCAATGAATTTGGCAGCCATATATCGATTATGACGTATATTTCCGATTTGCCCTGTGAGGACGCGACTTGGTTTCCTATTGGCCGGATGGAAATATGTGAAAATTGCCGCGCTTGCGTAAGTTCGTGTCCAACGGGCGCTATTGACGCAAACCGCCGCCTGATCAATTCGGATCGATGTATAACGCTTTTCAACGAATCCGCCGGAGAATTTCCGGATTGGATTGCTAAAGATGCGCATAACAGCATAACGGGCTGCACAAAGTGTCAGGATTCTTGTCCGGCTAATGCGCATAATAAAGGCGATGTGACAATGGGCGTCACCTTTACGCAAGAGGAGACAACGGAGCTTATGAAGTATACGGGCGGCGCCCCTTATTCCGATTCGCTGGCGGCAAAACTGAAGGCGACGGGCATTGCTCAAGAGTTTATCGATGGTTTCCCGCGCAACTTAGCCGCGCTATTGCAAAAGTAGCGTTTGCGATGAGCTCATTTGCAATATAAAGCGCAACCCCCATAGCGCCGCGGTGCTATGGGGGTTGCACATGTATAGAATGAAAATCATACAAAAAGGCACCAGCGTACGCCGAACGCATCGATGAGGTCCACCATCAGCGGGCTATATTCGCAGGGCCCGAGCGGGTAGAGGATCGTTGCGCCCTCCTTGAGGCCCTCGTATGCCTTGGTCACCAAAGTCTCCTGTCCCTCGCCGAAGTGGAGGCAAAACTGCATGGTGTTGCCGGTCACCCTTGCCTCTTGCGCAAAATTGCCGCCGTAGGATGATTCGGCAATCGCCAGGATCTGCCCATATACGTCGAGTTCGGCATGGCCGTACGTTCCGTCTTCGTTTGGATAGCTGCTCACCAGCTTGGCGCCGAAGGCCTTTTGATACAGCGTGAGCGCTTTATCGCTTCCCTTTGCGTATACCTGCATCATGGATCGTTTCACGATGATCTCCCCCTACGTTTTCGTTTATGTATGGCGATAACCACATCGTAGCATGTCCCCTTTTCGAATGCCACTGCGTATTTAGAAAGTGCGGCTTTTTGCATGTCCACGACGATCCCTTCATAGAATCAAACAGCAAGATATCAGGGGAGGACGCAAGGCCATGCAGAAAATGCGCGTATCCACGATGAAAATTGTAAAAAAAGGGCAGGAAGAAAAGCGGACGGAAAGGGCGATGGAATCCCCGCGCGACACGCCGCAGCGGGCTTCGCTCAGGGCGCGGATGCAGGAAGTCGCCCGAAAGCAGGAGGAGCGTATAGCGCAAATGCGCCGTACGTTTGAGGATGGTTCGCAAAGGCGCGAGCGCCCCGCGCGCGCGGGCGCTAAGGGAAGCGGCCGCGCGCATGATGCAGCGGGCCCCGGGGCGAGGAGGCCCTGGCGCTACGACTTCCTCGTGCAAACGGGCGTGTGCGCGGTTATCCTTCTGTCGGTGCTCGGGTTTCAGGCGGTGGATACGCCGCTGACCAACCAGATTACCGACGGCATCGGCCAGATGGTTACGATGGAAGTCGACCTTGGAAAGGACCTTGGCAGGCTGCAATTTGTGCGCAACATCGTGCCGCCTAGCGTGCTTACCTTTTGGGAAAATACGGCGGACGAACCTGCGTCGCTCTTAAGGCCCATCGCAGGCAGCGTTGCGCTCGAGTATAGCGAGCGGCAGCCGGGCATCGTGTTTACCGGCACGGCCCCCGAGGTTTTTTGCGCAGCCGACGGCGTGGTGGAATCGGTGACGCGCGGCGACGATGGGGATTACATGGTAAAGATCCGGCACGACGGAGGAATCGACACGGTATACGGGCTTTTGCAGGGTGTGAAGGTAGCTGTGGGGGATGCTGTTTCCGCCGGCCAGGAAATCGCTCTCGCCATGCCGGGACGAACGGGCTCGCACCTGTACTTCCAGGCGCTCAGGGCCGGAAAAGCTTTTGATCCTACCGAACTGCTCGCGCTATGAGGCGTTTATCCATACCGTTTGGCACGCTGCTGGGCGCGCGCCTGAGGGTGCATCCTCTCTTGCTCGCGATGCTCGTTTTTTCTTATTGGATGGGGGCGTTGCCCTATTACGCCATGATGTTCGCGCTGATTCTCGGGCACGAGATCGCGCATTCGCTCGCGGCCAAGGCCTTGGGCATCGACATCCTTGAAATCGAGCTTGCGCCGTTTGGCGGTGTTGCTAGGCTCAGCGCGGAGCTGGAGATGCGCCCGGCGGCCGAGATTATCGTATCGCTTGCGGGGCCTGCGCTCAACGTACTGCTCGTCTTGCTGGCGGCGTTTTGGGATCGCTACGCCTTTTTTCCGCCCGAATCATTGTCGGCCTTTATCGGGGTCAACCTGATGCTCGCGGGCTTCAACCTCGTGCCCGCCCTTCCACTGGATGGAGGCCGCGTGCTACGCGCGGCGCTGGCGCTGCCGCTCGGGTTTTCTCGCGCTACGAAAATCGCGTCGCTGCTGGGAGTAGGGCTGGGTATTGCGATTGTGGCGGCGGGCATTTGGGGAGCGGTTAAGGGCCTTGTGAACCTTACATATTTTATTTGTGGCATAACGCTCGTTCTCACGGCGCTGCGCGAGCGGCGAAGCGCCGCCGCGCTGTATTTGAGGGATGTGACGGCCAGGGCGGGCGCGCTGGCGCGGGACGGCGCGCTGCCCGTAAAATACCTCGCCGCTCCCGGCGACGCGACGGTGCGCGCGATGGTGGGGCGCTTCCGCCCGCGCACGTATCACCGCGTTGTATTACTGGATGGGGCGTTGAAGGAACGGGGAGAACTATCGGAGGGAGAAATTGTCAAGGCGCTGATGGAAAATCGCTCGGAGGATACTCTTATGGACCTAGCCTCTACAGAAAAAAAACGCCGGCATCTATAAGAAATTGAAACGCCGTTTTTACACCCTCCCGTGCGCGTTCGATTGACCGTGTTGCGAAAAAATGCTACAGTATACGGAAAGAGCAGGGGAATCCGGATGGGGGTTCGCGGTTGGTTTCCATCGATCATTTGCTTGCGAAAGTGCAAAAACCCGCGCGCTATGTAGGCGGCGAGGTCAATCAGGTTGTCAAAGCGGCGCGGGATGTCCCCGTGCGCTTTGCGTTTTGTTTTCCCGATACGTACGAAGTGGGCATGAGCCACTTGGGCATGAAAATTCTCTATCATATTTTACACCTGCGCGAGGATACCGCTTGCGAGCGCGTGTTCGCGCCGTGGGTGGATATGGAGGCCCAGATGCGCGGCGCGGGCGTGCCGCTTTTTTCTGTGGAGACGCGCACGCCGGTGGGCGAGTTCGATATCGTAGGCTTTACGCTGCAGTACGAGCTGAGCTATTCCAACATCCTCAATATGCTCTCTCTCGCCAACATTCCTCTGCTCGCCTCCGAGCGCGGAGGGGACATGCCCTTAATCATCGCCGGCGGGCCGTGCGCGTTCAACCCCGAGCCGCTGTGCGATTTTTTTGATGTGTTCATCCTTGGCGACGGCGAAGAGGCCACCGGCCAATTATGCGCGCTGTATGCTCAGGCCAAGGCGATCGGGCTTTCGAAGGAGGCCATGCTCCTTAAAGTGGCGCGCGAGAGACCGGGCGCGTATGTACCCTCGCTTTACCACGCCGAGTATGGTGCGGACGGATGCTTTGCAAGCCTTCGCCCGATATGCGAAGACGCGCCGGCCCTTGTAAACAAGGCGGTGGTTTCCGATCTCGCCCGCGCGTCGTTTCCGACGGATATCATCGTGCCCAACACCGAAATCGTGCACGATAGAATCATGCTGGAAATCGCCAGAGGCTGCACGCGGGGCTGCCGGTTTTGCCAGGCGGGTATGCTCTACAGGCCGCAGAGGGAGCGCGACGTATGCGAGCTTCTTAGCTTGGCCGAAAAACTGGTCGCGAACACGGGCTACGAGGAAATTTCGCTTTCCTCGCTGTCCACCGGCGACTATTCGCAATTGAGCGAGCTTGCGACGGGGCTGATGCGCAACCACGGCGAGCAGAAGGTATCGATCTCCCTGCCGTCCCTGCGCATCGATTCGGTGGTGAAGGATGCCCTTGCCCAAACGGCCGGCGTGCGCAAGAGCGGGCTTACGTTTGCGCCCGAGGCCGGCACACAAAGGCTTAGAGATGTGATCAACAAGGGCGTATACGCCCCTCAGCTCATCGATCAGGCCCACGACGCGTTTGCCGGCGGCTGGAGCGCGGTAAAGCTGTATTTTATGATCGGCCTACCTACGGAAACGGACGAAGATCTTCTTGGGATCGCCGCCCTCGCGCGCGAAGTGCTCGGCGCGTATTACTCCCTGCCCAAAGAGAGCCGCTCGCCCAAGGGTGTCAGGGTTTCGGTGAGCGCATCCTCGTTTGTGCCCAAACCGCATACGCCGTTTCAATGGTGCGCGCAGGATGAAATGGGCGAGCTCATGCGCAAGCAGCAGCTCTTGCGCGGCGCGCTCAAGATGCGCAACGTGGATTATACCTATCACGACGCGAAGGTGAGCTTTCTCGAAGCCGCGTTCGCCAGAGGAGACCGTAGGCTGGGCGCGGTTCTTTTGGCGGCGCACAGGCGAGGCGCAAAGTTTGACGGCTGGAGCGAGCAGTTCCGCTTCGATGAATGGATGGCGGCGTTTGAGGAATGCGGCCTAAGCGCAGCTGAATTTGCCAATAGGGCTTTTAAGCTTGATGACCCTTTGCCGTGGGATCATCTCAGCTGCGGCGTCGGTAAAGAATACCTCGCGCACGAATACGAAAGCGCGATGCGCGGCGAGCCTACGCCCGATTGTAAGCAGGGTTGCCGCGATTGCGGCGTCGCCGCACTGACGGGAGGCATATGCCCATGCGCATGATCGCCGAGTTTTGCAAGGAAGGCGAGGCGCGCTACATCAGCCATTTGGATCTGATGCGCGTTGTGCAGCGCTCGCTGCGCCGCGCGAGCCTGCCGGTCGACTACTCGCAAGGTTTTAACCCGCACGCGCTGTTGTCGTTTGCGACCGCCGTGCCGGTAGGCTGCTCGAGCGCCTGCGAAATCATGGATGTTAAGCTTAATAACGACGTACTGCCCGATGATTTTTGCGATGCGATAAACCGCGCGCTGCCCGCGGGCATGCGCGTTCTGCGCGCCCTTTGCGCCAAGGACGAGGCGCCCGCGCCGATGGCAGCAGTACAAGCGGCCCGCTATACCATCGCGCTGTGCGGCCTGTGGGCGGATGCCGTGCGGGATTTTCTCGCGGCCGATCAGCGTCTTGCGATGAAAAAAAGCAAAAAGGGTATGCGCGAGGTGGATATCCGCCCCATGGTGTACGAGCTCAGCGCGGAAGAGAAAAACGGCGAGACGGAGCTTGCGTGCATCCTTAGGCACGACAGCGCGCTGGCGCTCAAGCCGTCGCTGCTCGTGGAAGCGCTTGGCACGCAAGGCGAGCAGGCCCACCGGACGGCTCTTTTGATCAAGCGGGGAGAGGCATGGGCCCCATTGTACTCCCTTTACGAGGAGGGATGCGCATGAAGAACCGCATTTTGGTAGATTGCGATCACGGGCTCACGCGCGTCGCCGTGCTGGAAGAGGGGGATCTCGCCGAGTATTACGTCGAGCGGGAAGGGCGCTGCTGCATGGTGGGCAATGTGTATGTTGGTCGGGTGCAGAACGTGCTGCCCGGCATGCAGGCTGCCTTTATCGACATCGGCACCGATAAAAACGCCTTTTTGTATCTTGGCGACGAACAGGCCGACAGGAGCGACTATGCGTTTGGAGAGGGCTCACAGGTTCCGCAGATGGTGAAGGTGAGGCCTGGGCAAGAGTTGATGGTGCAGGTTGTCAAAGAGCCGGAGGGGCAAAAGGGCCCCCGAGTTACGACGCACGTCACCGTGCCGGGGCGGCTGGCCGTGCTTGCGACCGCCGGCAGTTACATCGGCATTTCACGCCGAATCGAAGATGAGGAAGAGCGCGAACGCCTAAGGGCCGCGGCCGAAGCGGTATGCCCCGAGGGTATGGGGCTCATCTTGCGCACCGCCGCGGTGGGGACGGCGCAGGAAGAACTTGAAGACGAGGTGCGCTTTTTGAAGGCCGAGTGGGACGTGATTGCGCGCAAGGGAAAGCACGCATCCGCGCCCAAGCGCATTCACAGAGAGGATACGCTGCTGTTGCGCACCATTAGGGATCTATTCACGTCCTGCACGGAAGAGATGCTCATCGCCGACGAAAAGCTCTATCAAAGCGCCTTTGAACACATTGAGGCGCGCTCTCCAGAGTTGCTTGACCGCGCTAAGTTCTACCAAGGCCCGGTGTCGCTCTTTGAGCGCCATGGCGTCGAGGACAAGGCGGATAAGGCGCTCGCCCGCAAGGTGTGGCTCAAGAGCGGCGGATATCTGATCTTCGATACCACCGAGGCGCTCACGGTCATCGACGTGAACAGCGGAAAGTTTGTCGGCAAGAAGGATTTGCAAGATACCGTGTTTCGCGTCAATATCGAGGCCGCGTCGGAGATCGCCCGCCAACTGCGCCTTCGCGATGTGGGCGGCATCATCATAATCGATTTTATCGATATGGAGGATACTCCGCGTCGCGAAGAGCTGGTGGAGACGCTCCGGGCGAAGCTAAAATGCGACAGGAACAAGACGAACGTCGTAGGCCTTACGGGGCTTGGGCTCGTGGAGATGACGCGCAAAAAGACGCGCGCGTGCCTTTCTCGCGCGGTGCAAAAGCCCTGTCCGTGCTGCGGGGGAGGCGGCATGGTGTTTTCGCCCGACCAGATTGCCAGAAAGGCTCTTCGAGAGATTTCATTAAAGCGGCAATCGGGCGACGAGCAGCCCTATCGGCTGGAGGCTTCGCAGGATGTCATCCAGGCCTTCGAAAGGCTCGGCGGAGAGCGGAATGTGGCGTTTATAACGCGCCCCGCCCCTCCGTCCGACGACTATGCGCTACATGCCGTGATCGGCGAATCGTAAAAATATAGAACATAAACTAGGAGGAATTTTTTATGCGGATCGGCAGATTTTTAACCAAGAACGGCACGCACTACGGCGTTATCGAGGGTGAAAACATCAAGCTGCTTGCGCGCGAGCCGTTTTCCGGCATCGAGTATACGGGCGATACGGTCGCGATGAGCGACGTTACCGTGCTTGCGCCCTGCGAACCCAGCAAGATCGTCGCCGTCGGGCTTAACTACCGCGACCACATCGCTGAAATGCACGACAAGACGCCTGAGGATCCGGTCATTTTCATGAAGCCAAACACCGCCGCCATCGCGCCTGACGAGCGCATCGTGCGCCCGAAGGATTCCCAGCGCGTAGATTACGAGGCCGAGGTCGCCGCGGTCATCGGCAAAAAGCTTACGAAAGTGACGCCCGAACAGGCGCGCGAAGGCGTGCTGGGCTTTACCATTTTAAACGACGTAACCGCGCGGGACATTCAGCGCAAGGACGAGCAGTGGACGCGCGGCAAGGGCTACGACACCTTCGCCCCGTTTGGCCCGCATATCGACACCGAGTTCGATCCCCGCAAGCCCATGCGCATCCGCGCGGTGCTCAACGGCGAAACGAAGCAGGATTCCACCACCAACCTGATGATCCACGACCCTTATGTGCTCATCGCCTTCATCACCCGCGGCATGACGCTGCTTCCCGGCGATGTCGTCACCACCGGCACTCCCTCGGGCGTAGGGCCCATGCAGGATGGGGATGTGATCGAGGTGATCGTCGAGGGCATCGGGACGCTTCGCAACGGCGTGATCGACGAAAAATAACGGCATGATCAATACCGCTTTGGCGGCGCTAAATGGGGGATAGTCATGTACGAATCGAAGCTTCAGAGCGAAAGCGCGGACAGGCTGTTTCAGGCCATACTTACGTTGCAGACCATCGAGGATTGCTACCGCTTCTTTGAGGATGTACTGACGATCGGCGAGCTTGGTTCCATGGCGCAGCGCTTGCAGGTGGCGCGCATGCTCGACGGCGGTTCTACGTATCAAGAGATCGTCGCCGAAACCGGCGCGAGTTCCGCGACGATCAGCCGCGTGAACCGCTGCCTTCACTACGGCGCGGAAGGCTACCGCCGCGTGCTTGACCGCACAAAGGATAAAAACGCGTGACACAGGCGGAATTTACCCAGCGCAAGCGCGATTTGCTGGAAAAAGAATTTGCGCACCTGAACGAGCGCCAGCGCGAAGCGGTTTTCTGCACGCGCGGGCCGCTTCTGGTGCTCGCGGGCGCGGGCTCGGGTAAGACGTCGGTTCTGACAAACCGCATCGCCTACCTGCAGCGCTTTGGCGACGCGTACCACGATGAAGGCGCCGCCAGACTTTCGCAGAACGATTGGGCGCATCTTACGAGCATCGACGCGATCGACAAAAGGGCGGAAGAGCTCCTTGCGGTACGCCCCGTCTCTCCGCGCGCGATTCTGGCGATCACTTTTACCAACAAGGCGGCGCGCGAGATGCGCGAGCGCCTGATCGGCATGCGCGTTCCGGACGGCGCGTGGGTGTGCACGTTTCACGCCGCCTGCGTGCGCATCCTTCGCCAGGATGCCGACAAGCTGGGCTATACCCGCGCATTTACCATTATGGATGCGGACGATCAGAACACGTTGGTGAAGGAAATCCTCAAAAGCATGGGCCTTTCGGACAAGGACTACGCCCCGCGCGACTTGCGAGCGATCATCAGCTCGGCCAAGAGCGATATGCTCACCCCCGACGAGCACTTTAGCCAATCCATACGCGACCGAAAGGCGCAAACCGTGCACGACGTGTACGTCGCGTACGAAAAGCGCTTAAAAGATATGAACGCGATGGACTTTGACGACCTTTTGCTCAAAACGTTGGAGCTCTTTTCCACCCATCCGCCGGTGCTGGAATATTACCGACGCAAGTTCAGCCATATTCTCGTGGACGAGTACCAGGATACCAACCACATGCAGTACATGTTCGTGCAGTTGCTTAGCGCATCGCGCAATGTGTGCGTGGTGGGGGACGACGATCAGTCGATCTACGGCTGGCGCGGCGCGGATGTCCGCAATATTCTGGACTTTGAGAAGGATTATGCCCCTTGCGCGGTGGTAAAGCTCGAGCAGAACTACCGCTCTACCAACAACATCCTCGAAGCCGCGAACCACGTGATCGAAAACAACTTTTCCCGTAAGAAAAAAACGCTGTGGTCGGCGCGGGATGCGGGAGAAAAGCTGCACCTTTGCGGTTTTGCGGACGAGCAGGAGGAGGCCGCGTTCGTAGCGCGCGAGATATATCGCATGGCAAACGAGCACGGTATGCGATACGGAGATTTTGCGATTCTCTATCGCGCCAACGCGCAGTCCCGCGTGCCGGAGGAACACTTTGTCAAGGCCGGCATTCCCTACAGCATTTACGGAGGCGTCAGGTTTTATGAGCGCAAGGAAGTTAAGGACGTGCTCGCGTATCTGCGCGCGGTCGAAAACCCGCTGGATGAGATCAGCCTTCGCCGCATCGTCAACACGCCCAGGCGGGGCATCGGCGATGCGACCATAGCGGCGCTGCTCGATCGAGCGACGGCGCGCGGCGAAAGTTTTTTTGAGGCGTTGATGGAGCCGGAAGACGCGGGACTTTCCGGCCGCGCGGCAAAGGCCGTGAGCGCCTTTTCGGAGCTTTTGTCGGTGCTCATAGCCATGAAGGCGACCATGGGGGTCGCGGATTTTGTGCGGGAACTCATCGACGTAACCGGCATCGCCAAGCCGTTTGAAGAGGCGGACGACGAGGAGTCCCAATCCCGCCTGGGCAACATACGCGAGATGATCTCGGCGGTGGAAGAGTACGAAAACTCGGCGGAAGAACCAAGCTTAGGGGGCTTTCTGGAGAGCGCTGCGCTCGTTTCCGATATCGACGGCCTGAGCGAGGGCTCCGGCGCGGCGGCGATGATGACGCTGCACAGCGCCAAAGGGCTTGAATTTCCGGTGGTGTTCGTGCTGGGCATGGAAGAGGGCGTGTTCCCGGGTGCGCGGGCCTTTCTCGAGGAAGAAAAGTTAGAGGAAGAGCGCAGGCTTTGTTATGTGGGCATCACCCGCGCCAAGGATCTTTTATTTCTTACCTATGCCGCGCGGCGCATGCTGTATGGCAACACCGAATACCATGTGCCCTCCCGCTTCCTCGGGGAGATACCGGAGGAATACGTCGTCAGGAACGACGCGCAGGCAAAGCGCCCGGAGCCGCGAAAGGTTTCCGGCCCATGGAAAGATTCGCCTTTTTCTAAAGCTGCTCCGGCCGGCGGGCCTACGCCTTTGCGCAAGCCGCAGGCCTCGGCGACATACCGTGCGGGCGATCGGGTCAGGCACGAAAGCTTCGGCGATGGAACGGTGATCGACGCGAAGGGCGATACCGTGCGCGTGGCGTTTCCTGGGCAGGGCATCAAGGTGTTTTCCGCGGCCGTCGCACCGATGCGCAAGGTATAAGTTGCGCGTGTAGGAGATTCATAGTTCTTGGACGGCCGGTTTACGCGCCACCCCTATCGGCGCAGCTTTGCTGTGCCGCTTTAAGGTCGCCCCTGAATTCCATCCATATGGAAGGCTTCAAAGAGGCGATGCCGGGGAGTGGAAGAAAACGGCATGTTTTGGCTACGCTATGGCATAAGGAAAGTACGTTACCTATGCGGCACAGGAGGGGAGCCCGTTGGACAAGATCGAGCGGATGAAGGCGCTTGCGGCCGAGCTGAACGAGCACGCGAGGCGCTATTACGAGTTGGACGACACCGTCATATCGGATGCGGAGTACGACCGCCTGTTTTACGAGATGCGCGCGCTGGAGGAGGAGACGGGCGTAGTGGCGCCCGACAGCCCGACCCGGCGCGTCGGCGGGCAGCCGCTCAGCGCGTTTGCCCCGCACAGGCACATTACGCCGCTTTACTCGCTGGACAAGGCGCAAAGCGTCGATGCCCTGCGCGCGTGGGCCGCGCGGTGTGAGAGGTTGCTTTCGCAGGCGGGCGACGCTACGCCTTTGCGCTATGTGATCGAGTATAAGTTCGACGGGCTGACCATCAACCTTACGTACGAAGGCGGCGCGCTTATTCAGGCAGCCACCCGCGGCAACGGGGTGGTGGGCGAGGCGATTCTCGAGCAGGCGCGAACGGTGCGCGACGTGCCGCTGACGATCCCCTATCAAGGGCTTGTCGAGGTACAGGGCGAATGCGTGATGCTGCTCTCTCAGCTTAGGCGCTACAACCGGCGCGAGGCCGTGCCGCTGAAGAATGCGCGCAACGGCGCGGCGGGCGCGCTGCGCAATCTAGACCCGAAGGAAACGGCCAAGCGCCACTTAAACGCGTTTTTTTACCAGGTCGGTACGATTCAAAATCCGCCGTTTGACGATCATATGGGCATGATCGCCTTCTTGCAGGAAAACGGTTTTGCGGTAAGTCCTTATCAGAGCGTGTTTGCAACAATTGAAGAGGTATGCGAAGAGGTCGAGACGCTGGGTGATCATAGAACCGAGCTTGATTACCTGATCGACGGAGTTGTGATCAAAATTGCCGATTTTGCGCAGCGCGAGGCCTTGGGCTATACC